>CABUCA010000136.1 GCA_902489965.1 uncultured Collinsella sp. | reverse complement strand
AGGAGAGGAGCTACGATGGCTGCAGGCAAAACCTTCTATGACATCCTGGGCGTATCCAAGAGCGCCTCCGACAAAGAGATCAAGAGCGCGTTTCGCAAGCTCGCGCAAAAATATCACCCCGATGCCGGCGGCGACGAGGCCAAGTTCAAGGAGATCAGCGAGGCCTACGAGACGCTTTCGGACGAGAAGAAGCGCAAAGAGTACGACCAGATGCTCATGTTTGGCGGCATGCCGGGCGCGGGCGGCGCGTATGGCGGCGGCTACGGTGCCGGCGCGGGTGCCAGCGGCTGGGGCGACATCTTCGACAGCATTTTTAGCGGCAACGGCGCCTGGGGCAGCGATTGGGGCTCGGGCTTTGCCGGGGCTGCGGGCGCTGCCGGTGCCGGCGCTGGCCGCAGCCGTGCTCGCAAGGGCGGCGACCTGTCGCTGACCGTCGATGTGACGGCCGAGGACGCGTTTCGTGGCGTGACGCACAAGGTCACCTATCGCATTCCTTCGACAGGTGAGCAGCAGACCATTACGGTCTCGGTGCCTGCGGGCGCGGTCGACGGAGGTAAGCTGCGTTACAAGCGTCGCGGCGAGTACGGCGTTGCCGGAGGCGAGCGCGGCGACCTGGTCGTGACCACGCATGTGGAGGAGCACCCGCTGTTTAAGCGCAAGGGTGCCGATGTGACCATGGAGGTGCCGATCTCGGTCTACGAGGCGGCGCTCGGCTGCACGGTGGATGTGCCCACGCCCGGCGGTGCGACGGTTCGTCTGAAGGTGCCCGCTGGCACCCAGACGGGCAAGAAGTTCCGCTTTAAGGAAATGGGGGCGCCCGACGTTAAGCACCGTGGCCGCACGGGTGCGTTGCTCGTCGAGATCAAGGTGCAGGTTCCCTCGAACCTGTCCGACGATGAGCGCGATGCCATGACCAAGCTGCGCGAGGCCGACACGCGCGATTATCGCGAGAAGGTCAACCGTTACAAGGCGACGTACTAGGGCGGTTGCGGCGCACGCCCGCGCCCGCGGGCTTATGATGGACGATAACGAGACGGAAAGGGGTCAGGTAGCATGGCCGAGGACAATAGGAACAAACCGCTGTACATGATCAGCGTGGCGGCCGAGCTGACCGGCATGCATCCGCAGACTCTGCGCGTCTACGAGTCCAAGGGCCTGGTGAACCCCCAGCGCTCGGGCGGCAACACGCGTCTGTATTCGCGTGCCGATATCGAGCGCCTGGAGCTCATCAACCAGCTGACCGACGAGGGCATCAACCTTGCCGGTGTGGTGCGCATCCTCGATATGAAGGAGCGTGCCGAGGAGCGTGAGCGCGAAAACGAAAAGCTCCGTGCTCGCGTGCGCCAGCTCGAGGACGAGCTGCACGAGTACAAGATGCAGAAGAAGATCACCGCCCTGGCCCCGCGCGACGGCTCGGTTAACCCTGAACAGGTCATGCGCAAGCTGCTGGGCGCCGGAGGGGATCTCTAGGTTACGCCGTTCTGCCGAACGGCGTAACGGCTCGACGCTGCGCGACGTCCAGAGCGACAATTTGTCATTCAAAAGGCAAGGCATGACCAGAAGGTCTATGCCTTGCCTTTTTCATGCCAACTTGT
>CABUCA010000135.1 GCA_902489965.1 uncultured Collinsella sp. | reverse complement strand
GCCGGGTGCCGTGACTGCTCCGGCGGTGGCTCCTGTCGCCATGCCTGCCGCCGCACCGGAGCCCAAGGGCACCGAGGTGACCGCTCCCATGGTCGGCGTTTTCTATGCTGCCCCGGCGCCGGGCGACGAACCGTTTGTGCGCGTGGGCTCCAAGGTCAAGGCCGGCGAGACCCTCTGCATCATCGAGGCCATGAAGGTTCTCAACGAGGTGACGGCCGAGGCGGATGGCGAGGTGCTCGAGATCTGCGTGGCCGACGGCGACCTCGTTGAGTTTGGCAGCTGCCTCATGAGGATCGGATAGGTGATATCCATGAACAAAGAAGAGCTCAAGAAGCTGTTGCCGCATCGCGAGCCGATGCTTTTGCTTGACGAAGCCGAGCTAGTGGGCGACGAGGCCCACGGCAAGATCACGATTACGGGCGACGAGTACTTTTTGCAGGGGCATTTTCCGGGAAACCCGGTGGTCCCCGGCGTGATTCAGTGCGAGATGCTCGCCCAAAACTGTTGCGTGCTGCTGATGGGCGATGAGGAGGCGCGCGGCGCGACGCCGTTCTACACGAGTCTGGACAAGGTGCGCTTTAAGCGTCCGGTGCGCCCGGGCGACACGGTTGATCTGGTGTGCTCCATCACGCGTGCGCGCGGGCCGTTCCGCTTTGCGACGGGTACTGCGAGCGTCAACGGTGAGGTTTGCTGCCGCGCCGATATGTCTTTTGCACTCATGCACGAAAGTTAAGGAAGGCTTCATGTTCGACAAAGTGCTCATCGCCAACCGCGGCGAAGTCGCGGTCCGTGTTATCCGCGCGTGCCGCGATATGGGCATCAAGACCGTCGCCGTCTACTCCACGGCCGATGCGGACGCGCTGCACGTGCAGCTTGCCGACGAGGCGTATTGCATCGGCGGCCCGCGTCTTGCCGAGAGCTACCTCAACGACGATGCTGTGCTCACCTGTGCCGTGAAGTCGGGAGCTAAGGCAATTCATCCCGGCTATGGCTTTTTCTCCGAGAAGGCGAGCTTCGTGCGCGACTGCGACAAGTATGGCCTGGCGTTTGTTGGTCCTTCGGCCAAGGTGATCGACAGCATGGGCGACAAGGACGCCGCACGTCGAACGGCTGCCGCGGCGGGCGTGCCCATCGTGCCGGGCTGCGATTTGCTCAAAAGTCCCGAGGAGGCAACGGCCGAGGCTGAGCGCATTGGCTGCCCCGTGCTTATTAAGGCGCGTGCGGGCGGCGGCGGTCGCGGTATTCGTAAGGTCGAGCGCGTGGAAGATGCGGCAAAGGCCTTTATTGAAGCACGAGCCGAGGGCGAGGCCGTTTTTGGCGACGGCGAGTGCTACATGGAGAAGTTCGTCGCGCCGGCGCATCACGTTGAGGTACAGATTATGGCCGATAAGCAGGGCCATGTGTTTTCGCTCGGCGAGCGCGAGTGCTCGGTGCAGCGGCGCAACCAAAAGCTAATCGAGGAGAGCCCCGCGCCGTGCCTCGACGGACACGACGACATTCGTGCTCGCATGCACAAGGCAGCGCGTGACCTGGCTCGTGCCGTCGGCTACGAAGGAGCCGGTACCATCGAGTTCCTGTATTCGGACGACGGCAATTTCTACTTTATGGAAATGAACACGCGCTTACAGGTGGAGCATCCGGTTACGGAGTTTGTGACCGATACCGACTTGGTCAAGTGGCAGCTGCGCGTGGCGGGCCGAGCGCATCTTGCGAATGGCGC
>CABUCA010000134.1 GCA_902489965.1 uncultured Collinsella sp. | reverse complement strand
GCTCAGGACGACGCCCCTGTACAGGACGACGTCCCGCAAGCAGCGGGCCCCATCGAGGTGTCTTCGGAAGAAGAGCTCGATGCCGTCATGGACTCCATGATGGATGCCGTCAAAGCGATGAAAGACGCCGTCGCCGATGCCGATATTGATGCCGAGGAAGAGGAGGCCGCCGAGGCGGCCTCGACCTTTGTGCCCGGCGAGACTCCGGTTGCCGACCAGGGCAGTACCATGCCCTCGTTTCTCCAGCTCGAGCACCCCACGATTGGCGCCGATGCGGTCGATCCGCACGCAGCAGGCTTTTCTGTGGTCGAGGGCGGTACCGGCAATATCGCCGCGCCGCAGACTGCCGATGCGGACGCTGCCGACACCACTCGCCCGACCGCCCCGCACTCCCCCGCCGCGAGCCGCGATCTGGGGACCGCTGTCTCGAACACCGCGAACGCCGTGGGCACCTTTATCGCCCAGGGCGCCTCGGCCATGCGCGAGATGAACGCCGCGAAAAAGGCACTTGCCGATGCCCGCGCCCACCTGACCGAACTTGAGCAGCGCATTGCCGATCAGGCCGAGGAACTCGAGACGCGCCAGGATATCGCAGGCCGCTACGACCAGATCGTCGCCGACCAGCGCCAAGCGATTGCTACAGCGCAAAAGGCCGCCGCGGCAGCCGAGATTGACCGTGATGCCCACGCCGCCAAAGCGACAGAGCTCAAGGGTCAGTTCGAACAAATGAAGACAGAGGATGACGCGACTGAGCTCCGCCTGAAGGCCGCGCTCGACGCCGTGGAGGCCCGCGAGGCAAGCTCTCGCGAGACCGGCAACCGCCTCGTTCGACGTCTTGAGGATTCCAAGCGCATCCGCGACAAGGTGAAGGCCGAGCGAGACGCCGGCATTGCGGCCGCACAACAAACCGTCGACGCCACGCGCGCCCAGCTCGAGACGCTGCGTCATGAGTATGCCGAGCTGCAACGCAATCCCTCGGCAAATCCCGCCAACTATACGGTGCGCACCAGCGAGCTCTCGATGCAGATCTCCGACACGGCAGATGCCCTGCGAAAAGCCGAAGAAGATGTCCCGCGCATCACCGCCGACCTTGAGCACTCGCTTGCCGCAGCCGAGCAGGCCGTCGAGCAGGCTCAAGCCCCCATTGCCGAAGCCAAACGCGCACACCAAGCCGTGACGACTGAGGCCGATGCCGCGCGCGACGAGCTGCAGACGGCGAAAACTGCCGCCACGACGCGCCAGCGCGAACTGCGCGAGAAGATAGCCGCCGAGGACAAGGCACGCCGCGACCAAGAGCAAAGCATCGCCAACGCCCAAGCAGATGCCGCACATGCACAGTCGATCATCGAGCAGGCGACCGAGGTGCATGACCATCCAGAGATCACTGAGTCGCTTGCAGGATCCTTGGCCCGAGACAAAGCCGAACACGCCGAGACCGAGCAAGAAGTCGCCCAGCTCGAGGCCACCGAGGACGCGGTGCGCGAGCGTACCCGCGACTCACGCATCAAATTCACTGGCGCCATCGTCTGCATCGTCGCCGTGATTCTGGTAATCATCCTGATCTGGCTGTTCGCGAGCAAGTAAACCAGCTGCCAAAAAACGCCTCAACTCAGTTGCGGTGAGAAAGTTTCTGTTTAGCCCCAAAAAGGCCAATTCAAGAACTATCTCACCGCAACTTATTTAGATCGACGCAAGGCAACCTATCCCTCTTGCACCGATCTCTTGACATAAGGACTGTCCCCAGGTGCCGGCACAGACGATATGAGCAGGACATAAAAACATTGAGAGCCCCTGCTGCATGAAAGACCG
>CABUCA010000133.1 GCA_902489965.1 uncultured Collinsella sp. | reverse complement strand
AAAAAGCGACCGCACACCTACAGGCGAAAGAACACCAAACGAGGCTAGGCAGCCGGGCAGATCTTCTTGAAGAGCTCGATGACGTCGTCGAGCGTCGCCTCGCGCGGGTTACCCGGGAAGCAGGCGTCGGCCATGGCGTCCTTGGCCAGGACCTCGATCTCGTCAGCCTTCATGGCCTCGCAGACGTGCGGGATGTTCACGTCGGCGGAGAGCTGCTTGACGGCGGCGATGGCGGCGTCGGCGGCCTCGTCGGTGCTCATGCCCGTGGTGTCAACGCCCATGGCAACGGCAACCTTGGCCAGGCGCTCGGCGCAAACCGGCTTGTTGAACTCCATGGCAATCGGCAACAGCATGGCGCAGGCGACGCCGTGCGGGGTGTCGTAGTGAGCGGACAGGGTGTGAGCCATGGCGTGGTCGATGCCCAGGCCAACATTGGAGAAGCCCATGCCGGCGACATACTGGCCAAGAGCCATGCCCTCGCGGCCGGAGCCGGGCTGACCGGACTTGGCCTCGGCGACAGAGTCGCGCAGGTTCTCGCTGATCAGCTTAATAGCCTCAAAGTGGAACATGTCGGAGAGCTCCCAAGCGCCCTTGGTGGTGTAGCCCTCGATGGCGTGGGTCAGAGCGTCCATACCAGTGGAAGCGGTCAGGCCGGCGGGCATGGAAGCCATCATGTCAGGATCGACGACGGCGACCTCGGGGGCGTCGTTGGTGTCGACGCACACGAACTTGCGGACCTTCTCGGGGTCGGTGATGACGTAGTTGATGGTCACCTCGGCGGCGGTACCGGCGGTCGTCGGCACGGCGATGGTGAACACGGCATGGTTCTTGGTGGGAGCAACGCCCTCGAGGCTGCGGACATCGGCGAACTCGGGGTTGTTGATGATAATGCCGATGGCCTTAGCGGTGTCCATGGAGGAGCCGCCACCGATGGTCACGATAGCGTCAGCTTCGGCGGCCTTGAAGGCCTCGACGCCGTCCTTGACGTTCTGGATCGTGGGGTTGGGCTTAATCTCGGAGTAGAGGCTCCAAGCGATGCCGGCAGCGTCGAGCTCGTCGGTCACCTTAGCGGTAACGCCAAACTTGACCAGATCGGGGTCGGAGCAGACGAAGATCTTCTTGTAGCCGCGACGCTGGAGCTCGCCGGGGATCTCCTTGATGGCGCCGGAACCATGATAAGAGATGGTATTGAGAACGAAACGATTAGCCATTGATAGCCTCCCATCGTGTGCGGGGCACCCATTACGCCCCACGCTATGAGTCCCATCCTAACGCTTTTGAAACAAAAAACGCGTGAGAACGTCAAAACTGTTAAAGCGTTTCAACATATGATGAAAAATATTGCGGCGAAGGGACAGCCCCTTTGCCGCAATCGGTTACTTTCGGCAGCCCTCTTTCCAAACCTCGGCCGCAACCTTCCAGCGTAAGCGCAAGTCGCGCTCGCGGTCGATGAACATGATGGCAAACGCGACAAACAGCAGCAAGCTCGCCACGACGATGGCGTGCAGGCCCATACGCTCAATACACCAGTTGCCCAACACGGCGCCAAACACAAAGGTAAAGATCACGCCAAAGTACAGCAGGCCGTTTTCCAAAAAGCCACGCCTGTGGGTGATGATGTAATCGTCCACGTTTTGCAGCGCGTTGCGCAAGTTGCCGATGCACATGGTCGTAGCGATGCCGTGACCGTGGATCTTGCGGAAGCTCTCGACTTGCATGCCGCAGGCAAACGAGGTGAGGCAGTTGGCGAGCAGGTTGTAACCGCCACCGGGAATAAAGCTCACGCCCAGCAAGATGACGGCTTCAAAGAACACCGTCACCTGACGCCAGTGAATCACGCTGCCAAACCGCTCATGTACCAGGTCGGCAAGCATAATGCCCACAGCAAACGACACCACGGGGAAGAAATAGCGTCCCGCCAGTGCCCAATTGCCCTCCGAAATGCTCACGCCCACGAGCAGGATGTTGCCCGTCTGCGCGTTTGCGAAAACATGGTCGCGCCCAATGTACGAATACACGTCCATAAAGCCACCGGCGAGCGCCAAGATGATGCCCAGCTCAATAGACTCCGATATCTGTTTGGCACGCTGCATCGTCGTGCATCCTCCTTGTTGACGACTCTCTCGTGCGTTGGCGGAAACATAGCCGCCGTTCATACTGTAACCCATTGACAACATGGCGTGCGCGCGAGACGGGTTCTCCAACGCGCAGATACACAGTCTGGAAACAAACGGCGGGAGATGTAGACAAAGTCGCACT
>CABUCA010000132.1 GCA_902489965.1 uncultured Collinsella sp. | reverse complement strand
ACCTCGTGTCCCATCGAGCCGCGGAAATGGCGATATTTGTCGGTTCCCACGCCCGAAAGGTATACGTTTACGTGCGGCTTATTGCTCACGCGGAACGACGTCAGCAGCACCACGGCAATAAACGCCACGATAACCACCATCAGATACATGGCGTCCTTGCCGATAACGTACGGCACGCGGCCAAACACCATGGCCAAGTAAGGCGACACCAGGCCGCTCGAGATAACCGGGAACGCCACGCAGCACAGAATCAGTAGCGCGGCGATGGTGTTGAGCGCCATCCATTCGGTCTTATGGACATTGACCTCAACGTTTTGAGCCGTGGGATCGACGCCCGAAAGCTTGGCAAGCCACTTGCCCCAGAAGTAAAACGTCGCGGCCGAGCCAAAGGCAAGCACCATGATCATGAGCACGTTGCCGGTCTGCGCAAACGCCACCAGGGCGCCCCACTTGGACACGAGCATGCCAAACGGCGCCACAAACATGCCCATGATGCCCAGCATCATCAGGCGCGTCAGGTGCGGCATGCGGCTGAACATGCCGTCCATGTCCTCGATATTGCGGCTGCCGATATGATGCTCGGCCGTGCCCACGCACAGGAACAGCAGCGACTTTGCCACCGTGTGAAACAGAATCAGGAAGATGGCCGCCCATACGGCCTCGGGCGCGCCGACACCCAAGCAGGCACTAATGAGGCCCAAGTTGGAAATGGTGGAGTACGCGAGCACGCGCTTGGCGTTGCTCTGCGAGATGGCCATGAGGGCAGCGAGCAAAAACGTGATGGCACCCACACTCGTGACCATAAAGCCGGTCACGGGATAGATGGCATAGAGCGGGCTCAGCTTGACCATTAGGAACACGCCGGCTTTGACCATGGTGGACGAATGCAGCAGGGCGCTCGTGGGCGTGGGGGCAACCATGGCGCCGAGCAGCCAGGTGTGGAACGGCATCTGCGCAGCCTTGGTAAGGGCGGCGAGCGACAACAGGATGACCGGCATCACCAGCAGCGCGGATTGCGCGGTTCCGGCGCCGGAAAGCTCAATCATGCCCGAGATGGTCAGCGGCATGCCGTTGACGTGCAGGTACATGAGTCCGGCCAAAAACGCGATGCCGCCCAGCATGTTGAGGATGATCTGGATAAAAGCGTTTTTGATGGCCTCGGGCGTGCGCGTGTAGCCAATCATAAGAAACGAGCACACGGTGGTGATTTCCCAGCCGCAGAACAGCCACTCGAGGTTGTCGCTCGTCACGATGACGAACATGGCCGAAAGGGAACAGGAACATAAGCGCCAGGAACTGCGGGCGACGGTCGGGCGCGGTCTGCCCGTGCAGTGCGGCCTCGTGCTCGTCATGGGCCTGGAAGTCCTTCATATAACCCAAGGCATACACGCAGATCAGGCTGCCGACGATACCGACGGCGAGGACCATGATCACGCTCATGTAGTCCAGGTAGAGCGGCGTCGCCGTGACGGCTTCGGCCGCGGGCAGCGTCATGGCTGCAAAGGCAAGCGAGCCCACCAGCTGGACTATGCCGAGCACCGTGGTGAGCGCGTTCCTATATTTGTACGCGTTGCACAGGATGACGGCGCACAGGATGACGTCGATGACGGAACTGATGATCGAGAGCACATGCGAGGTGCCGGGGGCAACCTCAAAGCTCTGCGGACCCGTGCCAAAAAACATGACGGCGACTACAACTGTCACCGCCATAATAATGCCGGAGCCTATGAGCCCCACCGCATCGCGGGCGCGGTCACCGCGCGCGAGCAGCATGCCCAGCGCCGGTACCAGCGGAAACAGGGTAAGGAAATACAGTAGCGTCATACCATCACTCCCCCATGCAAAAACGCTGCAATTGTTTAACGTTATAGCTCAATCGAGGAGTAGCGGCGGCGGGTTTTCGGTCAACTGGGGAGTTTTAGGCGTACGGAGTAAGGGCACGTCCGCTTTGGAGCAGAGAGGCGGCAAGAAAAATGCGCCCCCGTGGGCGCACCATCCCGTTCGCTATTCCTCCTTTTTAACGCGCGGCTTGCGACCGCGCGGCTTATCGACCAGCGCGGACTCGCCGCTCTCGCGATACTGGCGGCACCAAGCCTTGACTGAAGACTCGCTGGGAATCCCATACTTGATCATGGTCTCGCGAACCGTCAGGCCGTTTTCCAGACGGTCCTTAACCACGGCGAGCTTTACTTCGTACGAATAGGTGTGATGACGAGCGCCCGCGTTGAGCACGGCATCGGCACCGCCCACGTCATATGCGCGGGCCCACTGACGAGCCGTGGCCTGGGGAATGCCAAGCTTTGCGGCGAGGGCGCGGTGACCAACCCCCTCTTGGAGGATCTCGACGGCGCGCTGCCTAACCTCGGGCGCATGCGTGCGAGTCCTTGTTGCTTCCGACATACCTGCCACTTCTTAGCCTTAACCGTTAATCTGC
>CABUCA010000131.1 GCA_902489965.1 uncultured Collinsella sp. | reverse complement strand
CGGGTGCCGTTGGGCCAGGGAGGGGCGTCTTCGCTGATAATTGCTTTGTTGGAAGAGCTGCTTTTATTGCGGCTCTTTCTTTGGTTTTGGGTATATTTGTCTTTGTTGATTGTTCTTGCGGTTAGGTGCGCTTGCGACCTGGAACGCTTCTTTTGTAGCCGTCTCGGCTCGTTATTGAGAGGAGACTAACTTTTATGCGTATTGTGTTTATGGGTACGCCTGATTTTGCTGTGCCTTCGTTGACTTCACTTGTTGAGGCTGGGAACGAGATTGCGCTTGTTATTACTCGTCCTGATGCTGTTCGTGGGCGTGGTAAGAAGCTGGAGCCGTCTCCTGTTAAAGCCAAGGCGCTTGAGCTTGGGTTGCCGGTTATTGAGGCTAATCGTATGACGCCTGAGGTTGTTGAGGCGCTTCAGGCTGCCCAGGCGGATATTTTCTGCGTGGCTGCCTATGGCTGCATTTTGCCCGATGAGGTGCTGCATATGGCGCCGTTCGGTATCGTGAATGTTCATGCGTCCTTGCTGCCTCGTTGGCGTGGGGCTGCTCCTATTCAGCGTGCGATTCTCGCTGGTGATGAGGTTGCTGGCGTTTCCATTATGCGTATTGGACATGGCGTTGATACCGGCGCTTATTGTGCCCAGGCGTCTACGTCGGTTGCCGGTAAGCATGCCGAGGCGCTGACCATGGAGCTTGGTGAGCTTGGCGGCAAACTGCTTGCCGATACTCTTCCCTCGCTTGCCGATGGCTCGGCTGTTTGGACTGAGCAGGATGAGTCGCTCGTCACTCATGCTGCCAAGATTTCCAAGCAGGAGATGCGCCTGGATCCGCAAATGGCGGCGCTTGATTGCGTGCGTCATGTGCTGGCCTCGTCCGATACCGCGCCTGCTCGTTGCGTGATTGCCGGCAAGACCGTGCGCGTGCTCGATGCTGCGCCGGCTGATGTGTCGCTTGGCGAGGGTCAGGTTCTCGGAAAGGCCAAGCGTGTTTACCTGGGCCTTTCCGATGGCACGGTTGAGTTGCTCGAGGTTAAGCCCGATGGCAAGCGTGCTATGGCCGCTTCTGCTTGGGCTGCTGGGCTGCAAGGCGCCGATCTTTCGTGGGGTGTTCTGTCATGAGCAAGCTGTCTCCCGCGCGCAAGCTTGCGCTCGATGTGCTAATGGAGGCCGATCGCCGCGGCATGTATGCGCGTGACGTGCTGTCCTCTCGCGCATCGGCTAAGGCTATTGACCAGCGCGATTCCGCTTTTGCCGCCCGCTTGGCGCTGGGTGTGGCCGCCACGCAGGGTATTTTGGATGAGTTGCTCGATCAGTTTCTCGATAAGCCCAAAAAGGTTGCGCCGCGTGTTCGCATGGCGCTTCGTATCTCGGCCTTCGAGATGCTCTACCTTCATACCCCTGGCCGCGTTGCCGTAAGTCAGGGTGTTGAGCTGGTGCGCAGCGGAGCTAAGTCTGCCGCCGGTTTGGCCAATGCCGTGCTGCATAAGGTCGCGGACAACGTTGAGGACTTTGCCACGGCGTCTGATGTGGATGAGTCTGAGCGACGCTTGGTTCGTCTGTCGCGCCTGATGGGTCTGCCGCGTTGGCTGTGCGCTCGCATTATGGCATCGTTCGACACGCCAGAGGGTGCACTTAACTTTGCCGGCAATCTGGCCCCCGCGCCGCTGGCCCTGCATGAGAACGCCTTTGCGACCAAGCCCGATCCGTATATCTCCCAGCTCGTCGCGCCTGTCTTCCCGGGCTGCCATGCCCCGGTTGATGCCCAGGTTACCGTTGCTTCGGGTGTGTTTGAGCGTGCTGCCGCGGTGGCATCTGATCTCAATGCGCAGCTTATCGCCACAGCTGCCACGCGTCCTAGAAGCTGCCTTGAGATTGGTGCCGGTCGCGGTACCAAGACCTATGTGATGATGTGCCAGGCCAAGCGCGCCGGTTATGAGCGTCAGCATACGGCACTTGATCTTCATGACCGTAAGTGCGACCTGAATCTCGCTCGCCTGCATAAGGCCGGTATTCAGGGCGTTCGTACGGTTTCGGGTGATGCCTGCGAGCTTGATGAGGTGCTCACTTCGTTTGATGCCATGCTTGGCGAGCCGGTTAAGTTCGACACGGTCTTTATCGATGCGCCGTGCTCGGGCACCGGCACCATGCGCCGTCACCCCGAGATTCCGTGGCGTCTGACCGAAAAGGATGTGACGGTTGAGCTGCCCAAACTGCAGTTGACGATGCTCAAAGAGGCTGCTGAGCGCGTGGCTGCCGGTGGCGAGCTCATCTATGCGACGTGCTCGGTCTTCGACGAGGAGAACACGCAGGTTGTGGACGCTTTCCTGAACTCTCCCGAGGGTGCCGGCTTTAGTGTGGCACCCCTTTCCGAGGCACAGATTCTGCAACTCCCCGAGTTCGATCAGGCCAAGAAGCTCGTATCCGTACGCCAGAACGATCGAGGCCTCTTCCAAAGCGTGCCGGTAAACGCCGACTCCTACGACGGCCACTTCTGCGCCCGCCTGGTCCACAAGTAACTACTAAGTTGCGGTGAAATAGGGATTGAATAGCGGCATCTACCCGCCAAATAGTCCTTATTTCACCGCAACTCAGAAGGTCGTGGGTAGCGCGCAGAGATGTGGTGTAAGAGGCGGGGCATGCCCCG
>CABUCA010000130.1 GCA_902489965.1 uncultured Collinsella sp. | reverse complement strand
CGCTGCTGTTGGCCGCCCGAGACCTGCGCGGCCGCCGAACTCGATTGGTAGGCGGCGCCATGACACCTCTCGCAAAACGTCTCCCGCGCGAGCTGCGCCGCAATATCGGCAAGTACCTGGGCATCTTTTTGCTTATGTGCGGAAGCATCGCTCTCACCTCGGGCTTTTTGCTCGCGGCGCATTCCATCGGTTGCCTTATCGACGACATGCGCGATGCGTACACGATTGAGGACGGCCGCGTGACCACCTCCTTCGAGGCCACCAAAGACCAGCTCAAGGCAGCCGAGGGCGCGGCCGACGACGTCGGCGGCGTCACGCTCTACAAGAATTTCTCCATCGACGCCATCATCAAAAAGACCGCCGGCGACGACGGCACCAAGCGCACACTGCGCACCTATGCGCACCGCACCAAGGTCGATATCGCGTCCTACTGTGAGGGCAGGGAACCCAAGGCGGACGACGAGGTGGCCATCGACCGTGTCTTTGCCACCAATAACAACCTGTCCGTGGGCGATAAGGTCGAGCTTGAGGGCCGCACCTATACCATCTGCGGCATCATGACCCAGCCCGATAGCCAGGCGCTGTTCCTCAACAATTCGGACTTTACGGTGAATACCATCACCTATGGCGTGGCCGAGGTCACCGACGCCGGCTTTGCCGCGCTCGAGGATGCCGGCGGCGCGCCTGCCTACACCTACTCCTTTGCCTTTACCGATCGCGACCTCCCCACCGCGGATCGCATCGATGCGGAGCAGGATATGGTCGAGGCGCTGACCGATGCCGATGCGCGCGTGGACGATCTGGTCGATGCCGATTCCAATCAGGGCATTGGCTATGCGCGCGACGACGTGGACGGCGACTCCATGATGTGGATGACGCTGCTCGACATCATCATCGTGATCATGGCGTTTGTCTTTGTGGTCCTTACCGACGCCACCATCGAGGAGGAGAGCGCCATCATCGGCACGCTGCTCGCCAGCGGCTATCGTCGACGCGAGATCGTGCTGCACTACCTTGCGCTTCCCGCCATCGTGGGCGTGGTCGCGGCGCTTTTGGGCACTGCGCTCGGCGTTGTGTTCTTTACCGAGCCCATGCGCAGCCTCTATTACGGTTCGTACAGCCTGCCGCCCTTCCAGGTGTACTGGAGCTGGGAGATCTTTGTGAAGTGCGCCGTGGTTCCCGCCGCCGCGCTCATCCTCATCACGCTGGTGGGTCTGCTTCACAAGATGGGCAAGACGCCGTTGCAGTTCCTTCGTCACGAGGTGAGTGGCAAATCGGGCACCAAGCGCGGCCTGCAGCTGCCGGAGCGCATGGGTTTTGTTTCCCGCTTCCGCCTGCGTATCTTCCTGCGCAATCTGGGCAACTTCGCCACGCTCTTCGTGGGCATCGCGTTTGCCTCGCTGCTACTGCTCTTTGGCCTGGCGATTCTGCCCACGATGACGCACTATGCGGACAACCTCGAGACAAGCCTGGTCGCCGAGCACCAGTACACGCTCAAGGCGCCGCTGGAGCTCGAGGGCACTGCCGAGGAGCGCGAGCAGTGGTCGGCACTCGAGCGCTTACAGTCGGTTGACGGCGTGCTGCTTTCTGCCGCTCAGGATGCCGATGACGAGCTTGACGACGCGGCCGATGCGGCGCAGGCGGCAGCCGATGCCGCGACCAGCGCTCCGTCTGCCGAGAGCCTGGCCGCGGCGCAGGACGCGCTCGCCAAGGTCCAGGACAAGAAGGATGCGCTTTATGCGCGCCTCGATGATCTTGCCGATGCCCTCGGCTGCGACCGCGACGAGGCTATCGACCTGATCGACAAGGCCTCTAAGATCGACACCGACAACGACGACATTCACCCGGTCAACACGATCGACAACGGTGCAGGCGCAATCGCGCAGGCCGAGAAATACGCCGTCTACCAGCTGCAATACGATCGCGGCGACGGAAATGGCGAGGAGACGATTTCCGTTTACGGCATTTCATCCGATTCGCGCTATTGGAAAGACCTCAACGTCGGCGACGGCCGTGTCGTCTTTGGTGGCGGTCTGCTCGATAAGTTTGGCTGGAGCGAGGGTCAGAAGGTCACGCTCATCGACAAGTACGAGGGGGAGCATTATTCCCTTGAGTACGCGGGCAAGGACTGTGCCTGGGGCTCCAAGTCGGACATGAATATCTATATGAGTATCGACGACTTTAACGAGCTGTTCAGCAACGACGCCGCCTACTTTAACGGCTATGTGAGCGACGAGAAGCTCGACTTCGATGCTCGTTACTTTGCCGGCGACACCACGCCCGACGACATGCGGGCCGTGGGCGACCAGTTCATCGGCATGATGAGCAAAATGATCGGAATGATGATCGGGCTCGCGGTGTTTATTTTTCTGCTGTTTATGTACCTGCTGACCAAGGCGGTGATCGACCACAGCGCCCGTTCGATCAGCTACATGAAAGTCTTTGGCTATCGCGATAGCGAGATCTCGCATCTGTACATCCGCTCGATCACGCTGTGCGTGGCGGCGTCGCTCGTGCTGAGCCTGCCGGTCATTATTGGCTCGCTCACGGCCATCTTCCGCTCGATGCTGCTCGCCTACAACGGCAATATCGAGATCTACGTGCCCGCTTGGTCCATGGCGGCGTGCGTGGGCATTGGCTTTGTGACCTACCTGGTCGTGGCGCTGCTGCACACGCGCTCCATCAAGCGCGTGAGCCTCTCCGAAGCCCTCAAAGTCCAAGAGTAGTCATTTAAGTCTGTCCCCAATGACTAGGTGCCGTACTTGACTTTAACTCTGCTTTAACTGGTACCATCCTCTATGTCTGTAACGCCATATAGACCGAGGGG
>CABUCA010000129.1 GCA_902489965.1 uncultured Collinsella sp. | reverse complement strand
AAAATCTTATATATAGAGACTTAGATTTATGTATAAGATCGTACAAAGCTGGCAACAATACTTCTCGAACAACGTGAAGCCGCCCCGTAGGGCGGCCACCCCAAGAGAGGTGATTCCATGAGAATCGATAAGCTAGCAATGACGTCGCGCGAGGCGTTGCAGACCGCCATGAGCACGGCCGCCGACGCGCAGGCCGGCGCGGTGGAGCCGATTCACTTGCTGTCCGCCCTGCTCGGTGCCGGTGAACGCAACATCTCCGTGATCATCGAGCGTATCGGCGCCGACCCGGCCCAGCTCGCACGCTCCACACAAGATGCCATCGACCACGCGCCCAAGGTTTCGGGCGAGGGCCAGCAGATGGGTCTTTCCAACGAGCTCGTCCGCGTCATCGAAAAGGCCGAGAAGAAGGCCACCAAGATGGGCGACAGCTTTGTGGTGACTGAGCATCTGCTGATGGCGCTTGCCGAGGACAAGGGCGAGGCGGGCCGCGTGCTGCGCGACGCCGGCGTCACCAAGGAGCGCATCGAGCAGGTCTACGAGGAGCTGCGTGGCGATGACCGTGTGACGTCTGCCGAGGACAAGACCCAGTTTGAGGCGCTGGAGCAGTACGGACGCAACATCTGCGACCTTGCCCGCGCCGGCAAGCTCGACCCGGTCATCGGCCGTACCGACGAGATCCGTCGTACCATCCAGGTCCTGTCCCGTCGCACCAAGAACAACCCCGTGCTCATCGGTGAGCCGGGCGTCGGTAAAACGGCTATCGTCGAGGGCATCGCCCAGCGTATCGTGGCCGGCGACGTGCCGAGCACCCTGCGCGACCGCGACCTTATCGAGCTCGACATGAGCGCGCTGGTCGCCGGTGCCAAGTATCGTGGCGAGTTCGAGGACCGCTTGAAGGCTGTACTCAAGGAAGTCCAAAAGTCCGAAGGCAAGGTCATCCTGTTCATCGATGAGCTCCACACCATCGTGGGCGCGGGTGCCACCGAGGGCTCCATGGACGCCGGCAACATCCTCAAGCCGGCGCTCGCCCGTGGCGACCTGCACGCGATCGGCGCGACCACGCTCGACGAGTACCGCAAGTACATCGAGAAGGACGCGGCGCTCGCTCGTCGTTTCCAGACCGTTATGGTGAGCGAGCCCACCGTCGAGGACACCATCTCGATCCTTCGTGGCCTCAAGGAGAAGTACGAGATCTTCCATGGCGTGCACATCACCGATAGCGCGCTCGTGGCCGCCGCCGATCTATCCGATCGCTATATTGCCGACCGCTTCCTGCCCGACAAGGCCATCGACCTGGTCGACGAGGCGGCAAGTCGCCTGCGCATGGAGCTCGACAGCATGCCGGTCGAGATTGACGCCACCACGCGTCAGCTCACCCAGCTGCAGATCGAAGAGCAGGCGCTCATGAAGGAGACCGACGACGCCTCCAAGGAGCGTCTGGAGGCCCTGCGCCAGGAGATTGCCGAGGTCCAAGAAAAGCTCAACGTGCAAAAGGCCGGCTGGCTCAACCAGAAGAACGCCATCGACCACGTGCAGGAGCTTAAGGGTCAGCTCGACGAGGCCAGAAGCGAAGAGGAGCGCGCGACGCGCAACGGCGACCTGGGCCGTGCGTCCGAGCTGCGCTACTCCGTGATTCCGGGTCTGCAGCAGCAGATTCAGGATTCCGAGGCTGCGCTCGAGGCGCAAAAGCAGCAGGACGGCGAGGGCCTCAACGAACAGGTGACCTCCGATGAGATTGCCGAGGTCGTGAGCGCCTGGACCGGCGTGCCCGTGTCCAAGATGATGCAGGGCGAGCTCGACAAGCTGAAGGGCTTGGAGGGTGAGCTGCATAAGCGCGTCATCGGCCAAGACGAGGCCGTCTCCGCTGTCGCCGCAGCTGTGCGCCGCAGCCGTGCGGGCCTCTCCGATCCGGACAAGCCCATCGGCAGCTTCTTCTTCCTGGGCCCCACCGGCGTGGGCAAGACCGAGCTCGCCAAGGCGCTTGCCGAGTGCCTGTTCGATGACGAGCGCGCGCTCGTGCGTATCGACATGTCCGAGTACATGGAGAAGTTCAGCGTCCAGCGTCTGATCGGTGCGCCTCCGGGATACGTGGGCTACGACGAGGGCGGCCAGCTCACCGAGGCCGTGCGCCGTCGTCCGTACTCCGTGATCTTGCTCGACGAGATGGAGAAGGCCCATCCGGATGTCTTTAACGTGCTGCTGCAGGTGCTTGACGACGGCCGCCTGACCGACGGTCAGGGTCGCCAGGTGTCCTTCAAGAACACGATTATCATCATGACGTCTAACGTGGGCTCCAAGGCCATCGCCGAGCTTTCCGGCAAGGACGAGGAGGAGATGCGCCATCAGGTCGACGTCGCCATGGCTCAGACCTTCCGCCCCGAGTTCCTCAACCGTATCGACGATATCGTGGTGTTCCATCCGCTCGGCATGGCGCAGATCGAGAAGATCGTCGACATCCAGCTCGCCGACGTCCGCGCGCGTCTGGCCAAGGAGCGCATGACGCTTGCCATCACCCCGGCGGCCAAGCAGATGCTTGCCGTGGGTGGCCTGGACCCCGTGTTCGGCGCCCGTCCGCTCAAGCGCCTGGTCCAGCGCGAGGTCGTGGATGCCATTGCTGCCGCTATCATCGACGGCACGGTGCGCGAGGGCGATCAGGTGACGGTCGATGTCGACAAGGACGGCGGCTTTACCGTCGTGTGCGACAACACGCCGGCGGCCACCTACGAGGTCCCCGACGCCGAGTAGATTTTTGGGACATGCCTTAAAATCTGCCAGTCGTCTCTAAACGCCAAGGGCGGCGGATCCAATTGGGTCCGCCGCCCTTTTTCGTGCGACAATCGTTGATGTTGAGCATGAG
>CABUCA010000128.1 GCA_902489965.1 uncultured Collinsella sp. | reverse complement strand
CCCCTCGGTCTATATGGCGTTACAGACATAGAGGATGGTACCAGTTAAAGCAGAGGTAAAGTCAAGTACGGCACCTAGTCATTGGGGACGTTCTTAAATGACTAGGTGGCTAGACGCGGAATTTGGTGCGTGCGAGGGCGAGGCCTGCGGCGGCGATGGCCACGGCGAAGAGTGCCGTGACGCCCAGGTCGCAGGCGATGTCGCCCAGCACGGTGGACGTTAAATCCGAGGCGAGTGCCTTGCTGATCGCGTCGTTCACCCAATATGTCGGCACAAAATGCGCCACGGTCTGCACGGCCGAGCCCATGAGCGACAGCGGCATCCAAGCGCCGCCCAAAAACGTCATGAGCATGCCGAGCAGGTTGCCCACACCGTTGAGCAGCTCCTCACGCGCACCCAGGCTCGAAAGGGCAAAGCCAACGGCCAGAGGCGTGCACGCCAGGGCAAACGTCGCCGCCAGCGCCAGGCACACACGACCCACGCCGACCTCGGCAACCGCGCCGGCAAAGCCCACGACACCCATCATGCTCGACACAAACCAGATGCAGACGGTGAGCACCGCGGCAGCCGCAAACACGGCAAGCGAACGTTGGCGCTCGGAGATTGGGCCGGCATCCATACGACGCACGCGCTCGGGCTCGTTCATGCCCGAGAACACCAGCCCCACCGACACGATGACCGACGAGATAATCGCGTACGCGCCAAAGTTGAAGTACGACTCGAGCGTGGCGGCGACTGTCGAGTCAACCTTGACCCGATCGATCTCGACCTCCGCGCGCTTGGCGGCGGCATGTTCGGCAGCCTTGGCAACGTCGCAGTTGGAGGCAGTGGGCTCAAGCGCCGCCGCAGCGCCTGCGAGCGAGATCCAGCGCGAGGCCTCGGTAGACGAAAGCGTCGCCGCCATGGTGCCGGAGCCGTACGTCACGTCGAGTTTGGGCAGGGACTCCCCCGCGCGAGCGGCCGCAACGAGGTCGCCCTCAAACCCCTCCGGGATAAAGAACACGCAGTCGGCGCTGCCCTTGGCGCTATTGCTCTTGGAGAGCGCGTCCGCAAGGTCGTAGGTGTCGTCGCCGACGCCCGTGACCAGCTCAAAGCGCGAACCCAGATGCTTGGTAAGCGCACGCGAAAGGTCGCTGTCGTCGCGGTCGACCACAATCACGTTGGCATCGTAGGGCTTGTACTCGGTGAGCTGCGACGAGTTCCAGCTCACCGATGCCGCGATGAATACGCCCATCAGCGAAATGAACACCGTGTAGATAAGCAGGTAGAACGGGTGCGCGAGCGCCATGCGAAGCGCGGTCTTAAAGGTGCTCATAGCGGCTCCTTCCAAAGATCAGCGTGGCGGCGGCAACGAACAGCAGCGCCATAAGGACCAGTGCGCCGGCGCGAAGGGCGAAGGGCCCCAGGTCCTCAAAGAAATACAGGCGGTTGAACATGTCGCAGATAAGCTTGACGGGGTTGAGCCAGCACTCGGCCGGGCAGGCGCGGGCAACGTCATCGGCAAGCGCCATCGCCGGCTCGCCGTAGAGCCCGGCAAACAGGGCGCACGTGGTGGCAAAGCCCGTGAGGATGCCCGACTTGGACGCCTTACCGCCCTTAACGGGAAGCGTGCCCACAAAGAGTCCCAGGCCCGTGGCGGCAAGCGCGGAAGCGGCGCCGCCCACCAGACACAGTCCCTCGCGCCCGCCAAAGTCGACGCCCACGACCAGGCGCACATAGCCAATCGCGATCGTCATCGAGGCGAAGGAGACCAGCCACGAGCCCACAAAGATGCCGGCCAGCGGCGCCGTCTTGGAAAGACCGCCCACGCAGCGACGCGCGCCAAGGCCCGACAGATTGGGCTGCAAATCGACGACGCTCAAGGCGGCAAACTCGGCAGACATCATCGCCACCAGGCCAAAGAGCGCGTAATAGTAGATGACCGTGCCATCGGGCGTGGTGCGCGTCAGGCTAACGCGGCGGGTGCCGCCCTCGAGCGACAGGGCGCGCGCAACCGCCTCCGGGTCGGCGAGCGCCGCCGGGTTGTCCTGGGCAATCTGGGACATGAGCTCGGCATTTTGCGTATACGAGCTTGCCACCGTCTCCAGAATGCTGCGGTCGGTGAGCACCGACGAGGCGCGCGAGTTGTCATAGCTCGAAAGCAGCGTGAGCTTGGGCGTGCCCGCGTCGTCGACCGTGTAGATGCCCGCGACCTCGCCGGACTTGAGCGCTTTGCGCGCGGCAGCCAAGTCTTCGTACTCGCTCACATCGAGCAGCTGGTCGTCGCCTTCCTTGGCAAGCGAAGCCGCCACGTCCTTAAAGGTCGAGGCGTCCCAGGCCTCGTCCGCCACGACGGCAACCGGCACCGGATCGACCGTGCCGTCGGAGCTGAGGTTCGCAAACATAAACATGAACATCGTGGAAAGCGCGACGGGAAAGACCGCGCCCCAAACCCATGTGCTCGGCCGGCGCAGCAGCGCCTTAACCGTGGTGATGATGGTGTTGAACATGACTGCCCCCTAGTCGCGCAGCTCGCGGCCGGTGATCTCGAGGAACACGTCGTTGAGGGTCGGTGGTTCGGAATAAATGCGGCCGAGCGCCACGTCATGCGAGCGCAGCGCATCGAGAATGTCCGTCAGGTTATGCGGGCTCGCCTCGCACGAAAACGTGAGCTGGCCCGCCGTCGCCGACAGGTCCAGGACATGCGGCAGGCTCGCGACGGCACCGAGCGCCGCGCTCGGCACCTCGCCGACCTCGATCACGATCTTCTCGCCCATCTGAATCATGCGCTTGAGCTCGTCGTTGGTGCCCTGCGCCAGCACGCGACCACCGTCCATGATCATGATGCGGCTGCAGATCTGCTCGACTTCCTCCATATAATG
>CABUCA010000127.1 GCA_902489965.1 uncultured Collinsella sp. | reverse complement strand
CGAGAATAAGGCGCTGCTCGATGAATGTTGGGACAAGATCTTCTTTACCGGCCTCCTTGATGAGACCCAGCAGCTCGTCGTGCACGCGCGCATCGACCAGCAGGTAGTCGGGCGCCACGCAAGTCTGCCCCACGTTGAGCCATTTACCAAAGGCGATACGCCGCGCCGCGACCTTCAAGTTTGCCGTCGCATCCACGATGCAGGGACTCTTTCCGCCCAGCTCAAGCGTCACGGGCGTAAGGTTTTTACTTGCGCGCTCCATGACGAGCTTGCCGACCGGAACACTACCGGTAAAGAAGATCTTGTCCCAACATTCATCGAGCAGCGCCTTATTCTCGACACGCCCGCCTTCGACGACCGTCACCAGGCGCGGATCAAATGTCTCTTCACAGATTTGCTTGAGCACCGCACTCGACGCCGGAGCATATGTGCTCGGCTTGATGACCACGGTGTTGCCCGCAGCGAGCGCGCCGGCGAGCGGCTCGAGCGTCAGCAAAAACGGGTAGTTCCAAGGCGCCATGATCAGCGTGACACCATAGGGCACGGCTTGCGTCTTGCACACACTAATGGCATTGGCGAGGTCGCAGGGGCACAGGCGTGGGCGGCTCCATCGGGCCACATGCGCAATCTGATGACGAATCTCGGAAAGCGACGTGCCGATCTCGCACATATATGCCTCGTCATGCGACTTTCCCAAATCGGTCTTGAGCGCGTGGGCAATATCGCCCTCGTGCGCACGAACCGCATCGCGCAGGCGCACCAGTGCGCGGCGGCGAGCATCGACATCAAACGTAGCGTGCGTCTTAAAGTAGGCGCGCTGATCGCCGACGATGCGCGCAATTTCCTCGGTGTTCATGGCAACCTCCTAGTTCTCGTCCTCAAACATACCACCCGCAACGACCTCGTACATATGCTCGAGCTCCGAGCGGGCCATCAAAAGCGGAACGGGGTACAGCGGATTAGCCTCGGCATCGGCATGTGCCGCCATCTGCGGAATGTCGGAGCGGCGAATACCCGAAACATATTTGGGGATTCCCAGGGCCTCGTTCATGCGGTCGACCCAATCGATAAAGGCCTCGGCCGCCAGGCTGTCCTGCGCGTTAGCCGGCGCGATACCGGCCATGCGGGCGAGATCGGCGAGCTTAGGAGCAGCAGTTTCGCCATAGGCGCGAAGCATATGCGGCAGGATGATGGCGTTGGCCAAGCCGTGCGGAATCCCGTAACGCCCGCCCAGGCTGTGTGCGATGGCATGAACGTATCCAACATAGGAGCGCGTAAAGGCAACACCCGCCTTATACGCCGCCGAAAGCATATTGCGACGTGCACGCATGTTGTCGCCATGCTCATAGGCCTCGAGCAAATTGTCATTGATGAGCTGCACCGCCTGTCGCGCCATCTTGCGGGTATAGGGCGTGGTGCTTCGCCCGATAAAGGCCTCGACGGCATGCGTCAGGGCGTCCATGCCCGTCTGCCCCGTAATGGAGGCGGGCAGACCGCGCGTAAACTCGGGGTCGTGCACCGCAAAGCGCGGGATAAGCACAAAGTCGTTAATGGGGTACTTGTAGTGCGTCTCATCATCGGTAATTACCGCCGCAAGCGTGACCTCGCTTCCCGTACCTGCCGTGGTGGGAACGGCGATGAACAGCGGCAGGCGACGATGAATCCGCAGCAGCCCGCGCATCTTGTTGATGGGCTTGTTTGGCTGCGCGATGCGTGCTCCCACGCCCTTGGCACAGTCCATGGCCGAGCCGCCGCCAAAGCCAATAATGGCCTGGCAGGCGCTCTCGCGATACAGCGCCGCCGCTTCCTCCACATTCGAGACCGTGGGGTTCGCACGCGTTTCGGCATAGACCGTAACGCCGATCCCCTTGGATGCGAGCGCGCACTCGAGCGGTGCCGTAAGCCCCAGGCGAGCAATACCGGGGTCCGTCACGATAAGAACCTGCTGTATCGAACGCTTTTGAAGCACCGCGGGCACATCCTCGGCATGCTCCAAAATGCGTGGCTCGGTATAGGGCAGCACCGGCAATGCGATGCGAAAAACCGTTTGATACGTTCGGCACCAGGCGCGGCGGGCTAGATGCATAAAAGAAACTCCCTCATTTGTTGATTGGTCAACATTTGCTCGACCGATTGTACTCAGCGGCGGTCAAAGACGGCCTGCCAATCGTTAATCAATCAACATCTTCATATCTCAAAATTGTTTTATTAAAAATCATTCCTAATAGGCTTCACATTTGGTTGCATTTATGGATAATAGAACTCGTCAAGACGCACGTCCGGAGAGGGCCCTTACGGGACCGGACAAGCGCCCCATCGCCATCGATCGAAAGGATCGAATCATGAAGTTTGTTTGCCCCGTTTGCGGTTATGTGGAAGAGTTCGACGGCGACCAGCTGCCCGAGGACTTCAAGTGCCCCCAGTGCGGCGTTCCCGGTTCTCGTTTCCTGAAGCAGGAGGAGGGCCAGCTCGAGTGGGCTGCCGAGCACGTCGTGGGCGTCGCCAAGATGGAGGGCGTCTCCGAGGACATCGTTGCCGACCTGCGCGCCAACTTTGAGGGCGAGTGCTCCGAGGTCGGTATGTACCTGGCCATGGCTCGCGTCGCTCATCGCGAGGGCTACCCCGAGATCGGCCTGTACTGGGAGAAGGCTGCTCACGAGGAGGCCGAGCACGCCGCAAAGTTCGCTGAGCTCCTGGGCGAGGTCGTGACCGACTCCACCAAGAAGAACCTCGAGATGCGCGTTGAGGCCGAGAACGGTGCCACCGCCGGCAAGACCGATCTTGCTAAGCGCGCCAAGGCCGCTGGCCTCGATGCCATCCACGACACCGTGCACGAGATGGCTCGCGACGAGTAGACTTTTGGCACTTTGGCGA
>CABUCA010000126.1 GCA_902489965.1 uncultured Collinsella sp. | reverse complement strand
GAGCATCGTAATGCCGTGCTCCTGAGCGATGTAGCAGGCATCGCCCGTGAGCTGCGGATAGTTGGTCGAGTGGTCGTATACGCCGCCGATGCCGCCCGTTGCCCACAGCGTGTGGCGGGCATGGATCTTAAACGGCTCGCCGGCATGCGCGCCCTCGGCGGCATTTGCCAGCTCGTCGGCGGGGCGAGCTGAATCGTCCTCGTCCACGGCAACGGCGACGACGCCGGTGCACACCGTGGCGCCATCGCGCTCGGCGGTCAGGATGTCGGTCATGGCAACGTGTTCGAGAATCTGCACGTTGTCCAGCTTGCGGACAGCCTGGAGCAGCTTGGTCGTAATCTCCTTGCCCGTAATATCGGCATGGAAGGCGATGCGCGGGCGGCTGTGCGCGCCCTCGCGGGTAAAGTCGAGGCTGCCGTCGGCCTTGCGCTCAAAGTCCACGCCTATGGCCAGCAGGTCGTTGATGACCGAACGGCTCGAGCGAATCATGATGTCAACACTCTCGCGGCGGTTCTCGTAATGGCCGGCGTGCATGGTGTCCTCAAAGAAGGCATCGTAGTCCGAACCTTCGGGCAGCACGCAGATGCCGCCCTGCGCGAGCATCGAATCGCACTCATCGACGGCGCCCTTGGAGAGCATGATTACGCGCGTGCTCGTCGGCAGATTGAGGGCCGCATACAGGCCCGCCACGCCGCAACCGGCAATGACGACGTCACACTCCATATCGGGGTATTGTTTGGTTTCCACAGGAATCCTCTCCCTTGTAATGTGGCATAAGGGATGGTCCCTCATGTCACATTGGCTTAGCGCGCCGCGTACTCGAGCATGCGGTCAAGCGTGAGCTTGGCCTGATCGGCGGCCTCGTCCGACACGCCAATCTGCACCTCGCCCTCGCCCGTCTCCAGGCAGTGCACGAGCTTTTCGAGCGTGATGAGATCCATGTTGACGCAGGTGGGCCGCACCGCAGGGAAGTAGAACTTCTTGCCGGTGCCCTGGCAGCGGCGCTCGAGTTCGTAGAGCACGCCGCGGACCGTCACGATGATGAACTCGTTGGCGTCCGACTCCTCGGCATACTTGATGATGCCGGCGGTGGAGCCGATGTAGTCGGCCTCGGCCAGGACGTCGGCCTTGCACTCGGGATGCGCCAGTACGAGCGCGTCGGGGTGCGCCTCCTGCGCGTCGACGATCTGCTCGACGGTGATGATGTGATGACGCGGGCAGTAGCCGTTGTTGAGGATGACGTGCTTTTGGGGCACCTGCTCGGCCACAAAGCGGCCCAGGTTCTGGTCGGGAATGAACAAGATGTGCTGCTGCGGCAGCTCGGAGACAATCTTGACGGCGTTAGAGCTGGTAACGCACACATCACTCCAGCTCTTGATCTCGACCGTCGAGTTGACGTAACACACCACGGCCAGGTCGTCGCCATACTCGGCGCGCGCTGCGTCGACCGTCTCGCGCTTGACCATGTGAGCCATGGGACAGTCCGCGCCCGGCTCGGGCAGCAGCACGGTCTTGGTGGGATTGAGCAGCTTGGCGCTCTCGCCCATAAACTCCACGCCGCACAGCACGATAGTCTGCTGCGGCAGGCTCTTGGCGAGCTTTGCCAAGTAGAAGCTGTCGCCGACGTAATCGGCAACGGCCTGGACCTCGGGCGCCACATAATAGTGCGCCAGGATCACTGCGTCACGTTGGGTTTTTAGCTGATGAATGGCCTCGACGAGCTCTGCGGGCACCAGTGCCGCGCGCTCCGTTGCCGTCGTTGCCGATGCCAGGCCGGCCGCGATATCGCGTGCAAGCTCCGATGCATCCATGTTCGCGCTCTGTGCCATCAAGGCCCCTCTCTTTTGGCGAATCTTGGAGCTTTAGTATGACACCTGGCTTTACAGCTGACAAGACAGCTGTAAAGCCAGGTGTAAAGTTGGAATAAAGATTCAATCTTGGGGCGGGTCCATTTTCGAACTGGCAAGCTGAGGATAGTCGAGCCTTCGATAGCGCAGGAGGCATCTTTCGCCACCGCAATACCGCTTGGCGCGAGTTGCACGACGCGGGACGCAAATGGGACACGCCTCCGCAGGCGGTCCGCACCCAATGTGGCAAAATCGAACTACTAAGGGGGCTCAGAATGCTCAAGATTATTGCCTGCGACGATGATGTCGCTTTTCTAGATAGACTGCACCGGATGATCGACCGTTGGTCGACCGAGACGGACACGGCGGTTGATGTTGCGCTCGTCACGCGCGGCGAGGACCTGCTGGCCCGCCATGCCGCATCGCGCGCCGACATCATTCTGCTCGACATGATCATGCCGCTCGTCAACGGCATGGACACCGCGCGCGAATTGCGCCAGGCCGATACCGCCGTGCGCCTGGTGTTCCTCACCTCGTCGCCCGAGTTTGCGCTGGAATCCTACGAGGTCCGCGCCTTCGACTACCTGCTCAAGCCCGTGGCCTACGAGCGCCTGGCACAGCTGCTCGACGAGCTTTCGAGCATGCGACCGTCGGCGACCGACGAGTTCGTCATCAAAACGTCCTTTGGTTACCATGCCCTGCGCCTGTCCGACATCGAATATGCCGAGGCACGCAACAAGCACGTGGTCTTCCACCTGCGCGACGGACGCGATATCGAGGCGCTCGAGTCGTTCCGCAGCGTCGAGGACCGCTTGGCGCAAAACGCGGTCTTCTTTAAATGCCATCGCAGCTACCAGGTCAACCTGCGCAACATCGATCATTTCGATCGGACGGAGATCGTCATGCGCTCTGGCGCGAGCATCCCGCTTTCGCGCAGCAGCAAGCAGGGATTCCAGGACGCCTACTTTGCGGTGCGCTTTGAGGGCGGGAGGCGCTGATGCCTGCATCGGTCGAAATGGTTCTTTGGGCGATTCACCACGCCACGACGCTGCTCTTTGGCGTTTTTGCCTCGGCGGCGCTCTGCGGTGTCGAAATCAATCGACGCCATGCGCTCGAATTGCTGGGGATCGGTGCCGCAACCGG
>CABUCA010000125.1 GCA_902489965.1 uncultured Collinsella sp. | reverse complement strand
CGGGCGTGGGAACCGACAAATATCGCCATTTCCGCGGCTCGATGGGACACGAGGTGAAGGCCGAAAAGCGCAATTGGTACTCGGAGGACGCCCTTGGCGAGAAGCGTATTGGCCCCGCGGGTAGCGTCGTGTGCTGCAGCATTATCTTGTTTGCGCTGCTGTGTTGCGCGTGGATTGGGCCCGAGCGGCTTGCCATGAGCGCGCCCTCGGTGCTGCGCGGCAAGTATTTTGAAGGTTCGGGCGTCTTGGGCATTTTTATTGGTACCGTGGCGTTTGCCTTGCTGGCGCCGCTTGTGGGCGGTTTGATTGACGGTCTTGACCGCAAGCTGTCCGCTCGCATGCAGGGTCGCGTGGGGCCGCGTCTGCTGCAGCCCTTCTACGACGTTGCCAAGCTGCTGCGCAAAGCCCCTGCCAGCGTAAACACCATGGACGATACCTACATGGCGTGCGCGCTCATCTTTACCGTCGTGGGCGGCGGCATCTTTGTGTCGGGCTCCAACACGCTGCTGTGCGCCTTTATGGTGACGCTCGCCGCGATCTTTGTGGTGCTGGCGTCCGCCTCGACGCAAAGCCCGTTTGCCCAGGTCGGCGCCGATCGTGAGTTGCTGCAGGTTATGAGTTACGAGCCCGCCGTTCTGCTGATGAGCGTGGGCTTGTACCTTGCCACCGATAGCTTCGATTCCATCGCCGTGACGGGGCAGTCGGCCCCCATCATCGTGTACAGCGCGCCCATTTTCCTCGCGCTGCTCGCGGTGCTCACCATCAAGCTGCGCAAGTCGCCGTTTGACCTTTCGTACTCACATCACGCGCATCAGGAGATCGTCCAGGGCGTCGCCACCGAGATGAGCGGCGGCACGCTGGCCAAGATGACCCTTATGCACTGGTGCGAGACCGTGCTGTTTTTGATGTGGGTGGGCATGTTCTTTGTCTGGGACAACCCGGTGAGCTGGGTCGTAGCCCTGGTCGTGATGGCTGCGACGTACTTTGTCGAGGTGCTGATCGACAACACCTTCGCGCGCAGCACCTGGCGCAGCTGCTTTAAGCTCGGCTGGGGCGTGGCGCTGGTATTTGGCCTGCTCAACCTTATGCCCATCCTCGTTGACGTGTTTATTTAGGAGGCGGCATCCATGGATCATAAAATGTCGCGCTCGCCGTGGGTTATTCATTACGACGGCTCGAGCTGCAACGGATGCGATATCGAGGTGCTGGCCTCGCTCACGCCGCTGTTCGATGCGGAGCGCTTTGGCGTGGTCAACACCGGCAACCCCAAGCATGCGGACATCTTTTTGGTGACGGGGTCGGTCAATGCCCAGAACCTGCCCGTCGTGCGCCAGATCTACAACCAGATGCTCGAGCCCAAGTGCGTGGTGGCCTGCGGTATCTGCGCGTGTTCGGGCGGCGTGTTCCGCGATGCCTATAACGTGATTGGCGGCGTGGACCGCGCGATTCCCG
Source organism: uncultured Collinsella sp. (assembly GCA_902489965.1). Lineage (GTDB taxonomy): Bacteria > Actinomycetota > Coriobacteriia > Coriobacteriales > Coriobacteriaceae > Collinsella. Next base: position 1,593 of record CABUCA010000125.1, on the reverse strand, counting down.
TGGACGTGTACGCGCCCGGGTGCGCCATTCGCCCCGAGACCGTGATCGACGCCATCGTTGAGGCGTGCGGCATCCTGGACCAGAAGGAGGCCGTGATGCGCGCCGGCGGCGACCCGCTCACCGTGGGCGGTGCCGCTGCCTGGGACGGTGGCGTTGAGCTGGGCGAGGACGGGTTTGTGGCTGCGGGGGCCGGGGCTGACGGTGCCGGTGACGCGCCTGCCGGGAAGCCCGCCGCGCCCGTCGCTGGCGACGCATCTGCTGAGACGCCCGCCGCTGCAAAGGAGGCCGAGTAATGCAAAAGGCTATCTATACCACCGTCGGGATCGACGAGCTCCTGTCGCATGTCCAGGCGCTCAAGGGCGTCGGCGCGCGCTTTGTGCAAATGCATGCCGGGCGCAACGTCGACGACGGCACGTATCGCCTGGTCTATACGTTTATCAACGTTCGTGCTGCACAGGAGCAGATCGCTCAGGATGGCAGCTATGCGATCGAGAACCTGGTGGTCGAGGGAATTGATCAGTACCAGGAGATTCCGTCCATCAGCTCGTATTATCCGGCGGTATTCCCGTTTGAAAACGAGGCACACGATCTGTTTGGGCTTGCCATCACCGACATGCAGATCGACTTTAAGGGCTTTTTCTACCAGGTCTCGACTGCCGAGCCCATGAGCGTTATCACGCCCGAGGTGAAGGCCGCGCGCGAGAAAGCCATGAAGGTCCGTGCCGCCGCAGAGGCCAAGGCGCGCAAGGCTGCGGCCGAGAAGGCCGCTGCCGCTGCTGCTGCGGGGGAGGGCGCCGCGGGTGCCGGCGATGCTGCGAACGCTGTTGCCGCCCAGCCCGCTGCGGCTACCGGCTCCGATGCTCAGCATGACGATGCCGCTGCCAAGGCCGCGCTCAAGGCTGCCGAGATGGAGGCAAAGCTCGCCGCCATGGATCCCGTTAAAGCGGCCAAGGTCCGCGCGGCGCTTGCTGCCAAGGCCGCCCGCGACAAGCAGAAAAAGGAGGCGTAAGGTCCATGGCACATCGCTCCGTTATTCCGTTTGGCCCGCAGCACCCGGTGCTGCCCGAGCCGCTTCATCTGGACCTGGTGATCAAGGACGACCGCGTCATCGAGGCAATTCCGCAGATCGGTTTTGTGCACCGCGGACTCGAGAAGCTCACCGAAAAGCGCGATATGCATCAGTTTGGCTACATTGCCGAGCGCATCTGCGGCATCTGCGCCGTGGGCCATAGCTGCGGCTATGCCAGCGCCTGCGAGCGCATGCTCGGCATCGAGGTGCCTGGCCGCGTGCAGTATATCCGCACCATTCTGCATGAGCTTTCGCGCATTCACTCGCATCTGCTGTGGCTGGGCCTGCTTGCCGACGCCTTTGGCTTCGAGGTGCTGTTCTATCGGTCATGGACCCTGCGCGAGCAGATACTCAAGATTTTTGAGAGCACTTGCGGCGGGCGCGTGATTCTGTCGATTAACGAGATCGGCGGCCTTAAGCACGATATCGAGGACTCCGAGCTGGCGGGCATTGTCCAGACGCTCGATGCCATGCGTCCTGACTACGAGGCCCTGGTGCATACGTTTTTGGACGACAATAGCTGC
>CABUCA010000124.1 GCA_902489965.1 uncultured Collinsella sp. | reverse complement strand
GAAACGGCGGTCGACGAAACTGGAGAGGAGGTATTACGAGCTCCTGTGCGAATTGGAGGGAGCGCTCCCGCAAACTGCCTCTTGACAACTTATAGGAGCGTCGGTTTTATTTTCGCCATTTCAGCCATGGTCGGGCAAACCCAATCCAGCCCCGTAATCCGACATAGTTTTGAAAACCTGCTAATACGGCACAAGGCTTTTTGACTACTTTCACCGCAACTCAGGTGGGTACGTATGGGATACCATGGTGGCACCCTAGCGAAAGGATGTTTCATGGCACATGTCGATGACCAGCGTGTGACGCGCGTGCTCGATGCGCTCGAGGCTCAGCACCCCGGCGCGCAGCTGCTCGTAAACGACCCGTGGTCGATCTACTATCTGACCGGCTTTTATGCCGATATGTTCGAGCGTTTTTGTGGTGTGCTGCTCGCGCGCGATGACGAGCCCGTAATCTTGGTCAACGCCCTGCATCAGCTGCCCGAGTACGACAATGCCCGCGTTGCCTACCACACCGATACCGATGTCGTGGCCGATGCCATCGCGCGCGAGATCGACCCGACCAAGCCGCTTGGTATCGACACCGTCATGCGTTCCGGCTTTTTGATGCCACTCATGGAGCGCCACGCAGCCAGCGAGTTTTTCCTGGGCGACTTTGCTGTCACCGCCGCGCGCACCCACAAGGATGGCGCCGAACAGGAGCTCATGCGCGCGTCCTCGGCCGCTAACGACGCCGTGATGGCCGACGCCATCAAGCTCGTCCACGAAGGCGTGACGGAGCGCGAGATTGCCGACCAGATGCTCGGCCTGTATCGCAAGCACGGCTGCGAGGGCTTTAGCTTTCCGCCCATCGTGAGCTTTGGTGCTAACGCCGGCGACCCGCACCACGAGCCCGACGACACCGTGCTCAAGCGCGGCGACGTAGTGCTGTTCGACATTGGCGGGCGTCATCGCAACTACTGCTCGGACATGACGCGCACGTTCTTTTGGGGCGATCCGGACGAGGAGACGGCGCGCATCTACGACATCGTGCGCCGCGCCAACGAGGCCGCAGAGGCACTCATCGCACCGGGTGTGCGCATGTGCGACCTGGACCGCGCCGCGCGCGATGTGATTGAAGACGCGGGCTATGGGCGGTACTTTACGCATCGCCTGGGTCACTCGATCGGCCTGCAGGACCACGAGCCGGGCGACGTTTCACTCGTCAACGAGCAGGTCGTAGAGCCGGGCATGACGTTCTCCATCGAGCCGGGCATATACCTCCCCGGCCGCACCGGCGTCCGCATCGAGGACCTGGCCCTGGTTACCGAGACCGGCGTCGAGATTCTCAACGCCTACCCCCACGATCCGCTCCGCCTAGACTAGCCAATGTGACAAAGGGACAGCCCCTTTGTCACATTGCGATTACGTCGCGCCACAAAAACGGCCTATCTACTACGTTTAACCCGTATGGGTCGACCATAACCGGCTTTTCGCAGAATCCGCAAGCCGTCTACCTGCGGTTTTAATTTCACAATGTTCCGTGTGGTCGAGGGTAACCGGTCAAACGTAGTAGATAGGCCAATTTCGTGGCAAGCGAGCCAACTCGGGACACAGGGCAGCTAAAAAAGCCCCGTCCCAAATTGGCTGCTTTTGAGTTGCGGTGATATACGGACTGTTTGAGGCTTCTGGCTTGTAAAACAGTCCGTATTTCACCGCAACTGATGAGGGGATGGGTTAGCGCAGCAGGCCGGCTACTTCGCCGGCTAGGGTGATAGTGCCGGCTGCTACGAAGGACTCGCCCGCGGCATCGAAGGCAGCGAGGGCCTCGGACACACTCGGATATACGCCCGTGAGCTTATCGGCGTCCACAAGGGCGGCGAGCTCCTCTGCCGGCAGGGCGCGATCGGAATCGGTCTGGGTCACGACCACCCGGGGGAACGCCGGAACCAGAACGTCGACGATACCCGCCACGTCCTTGTCGGCCAGCGCGGCGCACAGCAGCGTGGGGCGATTCTCCACGCACGGATCGATCTCGTCCAGCGCGCTCACAAAGTTCTCGCAGCTCTGAGGGTTATGGCAGGCGTCGATCAGCTTGAGCGGATCAGTTCCCAGAACATCAAATCGGCCCGGCGTGGGGCAACCCATAAGCGAAGCATCGAGCTTGTCATGATCGAGCTCGCGGCCCAAATACCCCTCGCACAGCATAATCGCGCACGCGGCATTCTGTGGCTGATATGCCGGCTTAACCATGCTCGACGTGTAGATGGCGCGCGGCGTGGTGCAGCTAAACTCCACCGTATCGCCCACATGCGCCGGCACCTTGGTCGTGGCATGGCTCACCACCAGCGGCACAACACCGCACTCGCGACAACGCGCATCCATCACGCGCTGAACACTCGACTCATGCGTGCCCTCACCCAGCACAACCAGGCGTCCGGGCTTAATGACGGCAGCCTTCTCCCCCGCAATGGCCTCGAGCGTGTCGCCCAAAATGCGCGTGTGGTCGAGCCCGATACCCGTAATGGCAACAGCGACGGGATCGGTCGCACTCGTAGCGTCCCAACGTCCGCCCATGCCAACCTCGAGCACGGCAACATCCACCGCGGCCTCAGCAAACACCACCAGCGCGGCGGCCGTCAGCAGGTCAAACGGCGTAATGGTGTACGCACGCTCCCCTGCCGCCAGCCGATGAGCATTCACGCGACGCCCTGCCTCAACGGCAGCAGAAACGCCACGGGCAAACGCCTCGTCACTCACAACGTGCCCATCAACCTCCATGCGCTCGGGGTAGCGCACAAGCTGCGGCGACGTATACAGCGCCGTCTTGAGCCCCTCGCCACGAAGAATGGCAGCCGAAAAACGCGTCGTCGAAGTCTTGCCATTGGTACCAGCGACCTGAATGCAATCGAAATACTCGTCCGGACGCCCCAGCTCATCAAGCATATCGACAACCGTCTCAAGCAGAGGCCCAGCATCCCCAGAAATCCGCCCCGTATCAGCAGCAAGTCCCACAGCCTCATCAAACGAAAGCAACTCAAACGAGAACGGAACGACATACGACCCAGAACGCTTAGCCATAACTCAAAGTCCCCCATAACAGAAAAAGAGGCCCACCAAAAAGAATGAGCCCCTCGCGTTGACAATATCAGACTTTATCCGCTTGCAGCAGAATCAAGGCCACAACCGAGTGGCCCTAACTAACAAGTTGCAAACAACCACGTAACCGCCATGGGAGCGGTTTGGGGCTTTGCTCGATACAAGTTCCGCACGAGCCGAAGGCCACTTAATGTGAGGGCAAGGTTGACCTTTCGGCCGAGAAGGCGC
>CABUCA010000123.1 GCA_902489965.1 uncultured Collinsella sp. | reverse complement strand
ACACAGGCCAACATGTCCACGCTGCGCGAGCGATCCCGCCGGTAATGCCCAGCAGGATCGTTTTTCCCTCAAGTTGCATTGAATTGTTGGATGCCGCCATCGTTTAAGCTTCCTTGCTCGGGAGTACCAGGAGGCGGTGGCAGTACGGGCAGTGCGTAATCTCGCTACCGTCGTGGTTGAGGTCGCTCATGGACGATGCCTGCAGCGCGGTGTGGCAGACTGTGGGGATGTTGCCCTGGATGGTCTCGACGGCCAGGCCGCGGAACTGCTTGAGCAGACGCTCGTAGTCGGTGAGAACGTCGGCTGGCAGCGTGGCAGCAAGCGCGGTGCGCTCCTTAGCGGCGGCGTCAATCTGAGCCTGCAGGTCGGCAGCCTTGGCGCGGGCGGCCTTGGTATCGGCCTTCACGCCCTCCTCGAACTTGGCGATAATTGCCTGTGCGCGGGCCTCGCGGTCGAGCGCCTCCTTATGGGCGACAACGACGTCCTTGCGGGTGTGCTCAATCTTGTCCAGACGCTTGGCCAGGGTGGCGAGCTCGTTCTCCAGGTCCTGAACCTCGCGGTAGTCGGAACCGTCGACGTGACGCTTTTTGGCAGCCTCGATGGCATTGTTGGTCTGAATCTCGGTGGTGTTGAGATCGTCGAGCTCAATGTCCAGATCCTTGCGCTGGGCGTAGAGCTTGGTCATCTCGGACTTGAGCTTCACATAGGTCTTGCGCTTGGAAGCGAGCTCCTTGAGCTCCGGCATATTGGCAAGTTCGCTCTTGTTGCGGGCGAGCTCCAAATCGATCTGTTGCAGCTTGAGTAGCGTAGCGCCGGCGCTCATAAGTTCTCTCCTTTTGTCACAGTCCACCATTGGCAAGGGTTCAGTATTTTAATCGCATGACGGGGGTCGATCCCGGCGTCAACTGCAGAGTTCATCAATATATCAACGAACGGCTCCTCGGAGCGGTCGTGGCCGAGCAAGATCACCGGTAGCCCACGCAAGGCAAGGTCTTGCGCCACGTGGTAGCCCGCCTCGCCCGTCACGACAACATCTGCGCCCGTGGCGATGGCGAGCTCTCCAAAGTCGCCCAGGGAGCCGCCCAAAATAGCGACAGTTCGGCATGCGTGCTCGGCTTCGCCCCACACGCGCGGGTCGCTGCCGAAAGCCGTGGCAGCACGGGTGGATAGATCGCGCAGCGTGCACGGGTCGTTGAGCGTTGCAAGCGCGCCCAGGCCGGTGGCCTCGGGGTCGTCCACGTGCTCCAGTGAGCTCACGGGTGCGGCACCCAGCAGCTCGCTCAGGCAGACGCGGGCTTCGTGCGAGCGGTCCAGGTTGGTATGGAGCGAGATAATGCTCACGCCGCAACGAGCCGCCTCATAGAGCGCCGCGCTGCACTGGGGACGCGCAGAATCAGCCGGACAAAACGCCTCGGGCGCCTTGATATAGACAGGATGATGCGTCAGCAGCACGTTTGCGCCGGCTTCTTGGGCGCGGCGAACATTAGCTTCGGTCGCATCGAGTGCGCAGGCAACACCGGTGATCTCTGCAGCGGGATCTCCCACAGATAGCCCAACATGATCCCAGCCCTCGGCGTCCGCCTTGGGGTAGCGCTCCAGCAGCGCACGTTCAAGCTCGGCGACGATCATGCGGCACCCACGATCGAGAGCAGCGTCTGGGCAAAGTCGTCCAGGTCGGCAGGGTTCACACGGTCATCAAACGAGATACGCAGAGCGCCCAATGCCTGCTCGCGACCAATGCCCATGGCGCTGAGAACATGGCTCGGGTCCATGCTGCCGCTCGAGCACGCCGAGCCGGCCGAAACCTCAAAGCCGGCGGCGTCGAGCTTGATGATGAGCTCCTCGGAGTCCATGCCGTCAATGTAGATCGATATCATGCCGGGCAGACGGTCGGCCTGCGCATAGTCGCCCATAGTGGCGTGAATGCGCGGATGAGCCGTAAGCGTGGCGTAGAGTTTGTCGGACAAGGCCTGCAGCGTCGTGCGCTCCTGGGCCACGGTCGGCAACAGCGCGGAGGCGGCGGCGGCAAAGGCCAGCTGCGTGCGCAGGTCCTGCGTGCCGGCACGACGTCCGGCTTCCTGTCCACCGCCAAAGATGCGCGGACGCAGCGGCGTGCGGTTCTTAAGGTAGAGTGCGCCGGATGCCACGGGGCCGCCGATCTTGTGCGCGGCAACGGTCATAGCATCGACGCCCAGCTCGGTGACATCGAGCGGAATATGCAGATAACCCTGGATGGCATCGGTGTGGAACAGGGCGCCGACAGCATGTGCAGCGGCGGTCAGCTCGCGGATGGGCTGCACCACGCCGGTCTCGTTGTTGGCAACCATGATGCTCACGAGCGCCACGTCGTCGCCGAGCAAGTCGCTCAGCGCGGCAGGTTCAATATAACCTGCACGGCAGGGCTGCACCAGGTCGACGGTAAAGCCGGCAGCACGCAGCAGCGGCAGGTTGTCCAGAATCGAATCGTGCTCGATGGCAGATACGATCACGCGGTTACGCTTGCGATCGCGCTGACGAGCGCCCTCGGCAAGACCGAGCAGCGCCAGCTGGTTGGCTTCGGTGCCGCCGTTGGTCAAAACAATCTCGGACGGGCGAACGCGCGCGCCAAAGCTGCGGGCAATCTCGCGACGCGCCACTTCCAGGCGTGCAGCGGCCTTGCGGCCGAGCGAATGCAGCGAGTTGGGGTTGACGCCGGCAAGCTCGCTGTCGTCGTACTCGCGCTGCGCAAGGCGCGCCTCGGCGCGCATGGGCGTCGAGGCGGCATAGTCAAGATTCACGGGTATGCGGTTTTGACCTGCGGTCATAAGGTTTTATGCCTCCTGTGCGGCCTCGTTGCCCAGCTTCTGCAGCAGCGCAACCTCGGCAGCGGGATCTTCGGACTTAAATACGGCGGAACCTGCGACGAGCACGTTGGCGCCAGCCTTGACGACCTCGGCGATGTTCTTGGAAGAGATACCGCCATCGACCTCGATGAGAGGCGAAACGCCGTGACGCTCGCACATGGCCTTGAGCTCGTGCAGTTTGGCAATGGTGCCCGGGATAAAGCTCTGGCCGCCAAAGCCGGGGTTCACGCTCATCAGCAGCACCATATCGACGACGTCGATGATGCTCTCGAGCACGCAGACGGGCGTTGCGGGGTTAAGCACCACGCCGGCCTTGACGCCGCGCTGCTGCAGGTGCGTGAGCGTGCGGTGCAGGTGCGTGGAGGCCTCGTAGTGCACGGTGATCATATCGGCGCCGGCGTCGGCGTACCAATCGACCGTCTCGTCGGGGTTCGACACCATGAGGTGCGCGTCGACCGGCACGTCGGTGGAGCGCTT
>CABUCA010000122.1 GCA_902489965.1 uncultured Collinsella sp. | reverse complement strand
CACCGAAAAGCGCGATATGCATCAGTTTGGCTACATCGCCGAGCGCATCTGCGGCATCTGCGCCGTGGGCCACAGCTGCGGCTATGCCAGCGCCTGCGAGCGCATGCTGAACATCGAGGTGCCTGGCCGCGTGCAGTATATCCGCACCATTTTGCACGAGCTTTCGCGCATTCACTCGCACCTGCTGTGGCTGGGCCTGCTCGCCGATGCCTTTGGCTTTGAGGCGCTGTTCTATCGTTCGTGGACCCTGCGCGAGCAGATTCTTAAGATCTTTGAGAGCACGTGCGGCGGCCGCGTGATTTTGTCAATCAACGAGATCGGCGGCCTTAAGCACGACATTGAGGACTCCGAGCTGGCGGGGATTGTCCAGACGCTTGACGCCATGCGCCCCGACTACGAGGCCCTGGTGCATACGTTTTTGGACGACAATAGCTGCGGCGAGCGCCTGCATGGCGTGGGCGTGATCAGCAAGAAGGATGCGCTGGAGCTTTCGATGGTCGGCCCGTTTGGCCGCGCTTCGGGCGTGGACTACGACGTGCGCATGTTCGGTGACGGCGCCTATGCGGATCTGGCTGCGTTTGAGCCCATCGTTGCCACCGACGGCGACTGCTATGCCCGCTGTCAGGTGCGTTGTGCCGAGGTCACGCAGGCCATGGACATCATCAGGGAGCTTGTGGGCAAGATTCCGCACGACGGTATCGGCGGGCGTACCAAGCTTACGCCGGCTGACGGCGCGCGCGGCGAGGTTGTGATTGAGCAGCCGCGTGGCGAGGCGTATTACTATGTGCGCGGCAACGGCACCAAGAACCTGGACCGTTTCCGCGTGCGCACTCCGACGTCGCAAAACCTGGCGGGTCTGACGCATGCGCTGCAGGGCGTGCTCCTTGCCAACGTGCCCATGATTATCCTGACCATCGACCCCTGCATTAGCTGCACGGAAAGGTAGGCGCGGCATGAGTTTACTGACATTTGCCAAGACGGCCTTGGGTTCTATGGTCAAGCAGCCGGTAACGGTGTGCTATCCGCAGGAGAAGCTGGCGGCGCCCGAGCGCTTGCGCGGGCATATCGTCAATGACATGGACGTGTGCATCTGCTGCGGCATGTGCGCGCGGCGTTGCCCGGCGGGTGCGCTCGCGGTCGATCGCAAGGGCGGTACCTGGTCGATCGACCCGTATGCCTGCGTGGTATGCGGCGAGTGCATCGAGAGCTGCCCCAAGCACTGCCTGACTATGGATACCGCCCGTACTCCAGTTGCGGCGGACAAGACTCCCACGGTAGAAACCAAGCTGGAATAGCACTGGAATAGGGGCCGGTGGGGCAAAATTGCCCCACCGGCCCCGCGCGTGAACGTGCGGCTAAGCCTCCGCGAACAAAACTATGCCGGTTTACTACGATAAATCGCCTACCCTCAACCACGCCGCATTTGGCAAAACAAAAACCGCAGGTAGACGGCTTGCAGTTTTGTGAAAAAGTCGCGCGTGATCGGCGACCTCGTTTTTATCGTAGTAAACCGGCATAGTTTTGAAATGGCACCATATCCGTAACGGCCCTTGATCTCCCGTGGACAGAGGGAAACGGATCATTTTGGCCTTGCGAGGGCTGCCACGTGGCCCGTCTGCCACGAAATGCGCCCATCTACTACGTTTAGGCTGCCACCCTCAACCATGGCGAACGACGCAAAAACAAAACCGCAGGTAGAACGCCTGCGGTTTTTCATGAAACGCGGTTATGGTCAGGGGTATCGGGTCAAACGTAGTAGATGGGCCAGTTTTGAGTCGAGCACCACCAATTGATCCCCCGGGGACGGAAGAAAGCGGATCATTTTTGCCTGATGGCTCCGAGTCGCACCCGTTTTCCTGCGAAAATGCCGTGTCTCAACTTTGGTGAGACATTTGTCTCACGCCCAAAATAGAATCTGGAACATGTGTCACCTGCCCAAATTGTGTCTCATTTCGTAACTTTAGGCTGTTGCAAGGTCTGAGACCGCGAGAAGGGAGACGCGATGAGTAAGTACACGAGGTGCCTCTTGTCGGTGATACTAGCCGTAGTGCTAGTGCTGCCGGCTGCAGCATTCGCCATGCTGCCCGAGGCCAACGCCAGGTCCAGCACCGGAATGGACGGACCGACGGTGAGCGGAAAAATAGTCGACCCTGACACCACCGGCCGCTGGCAATACTGGGCGTCGGGCGCCGAGCAGGAGCACCAGACGACACGTTACGTAGGCCGAATCTGGACGGACAAGACGGTCGAGCCCGCGCAGGATGAAAAGTCTGACTTTGTGACGACGCTTTCCGCGATGTCTTCTACTTCTGACACAACGTCGCTGGTCACTAAACCGCTCGATATCGTGATGGTGCTTGATGCCTCCGGGTCGATGGACGATTCCATGGGTGGCGAGGGTTCGCCCAAACGTATCGAGGCACTCAAGGCAGCTGCCAGTTCCTTTATCGACACCATCGCCGAGCAAAACAAGAGCATTAAAGATCCGAGTAAGCAGCATCAGGTTGCCATCGTTAAGTTCTCGGGTGCAAAGAAAGACGAGCCCGGCAACGATACGTATCGCGATCGTCACGGATACACGCACAACTATTCGCAGGTTATGAAGAGCCTGAAGCCGTGTGTCGATAGCGCTGCGACGGAACTTAAGGATACGGTCGGCCGCATCAAGCCCGCCGGCGCCACGCGGGCTGATTACGGCCTTGAGCTTGCTCGCGACATGTCGGGCCGCGAGGATGCCCAGAAGGTAGTTGTGTTCTTTACGGATGGCACGCCCACAGACTTCAGTGAATTCAACTCTACGGTTGCCAACAATGCCATAGCCGCCGCCAAGAAAATGAAGGAGAAAGGCGCTACGGTCTACACCATAGGCATCTTTGATGGCGTGAATCCCGCTGCCGATCCTACGAACTACTGGACGAGCAACGAAAACAAGTTCATGCACGCCGTGTCGAGCAACTATCCAAACGCCACGTCCTACACAACCAATAGTCTTGGTAAGCGCACCGAGAATTCCGACTTCTACAAGGCTGCGTCGAATGCCGATGAGCTCAAGAAGGTGTTTGATGATATCTCTGCCTCTATCACCTCGGGCAAGGGCTCTCCCACTCAGATCGAGGATGGTTACGACGAGAGCAAGTCCGGCTACATCACCTTCAGTGATGAACTGGGCGACTTTATGCAGGTCGATGCGTTTGTCAGCGCTCAGATTAATGGCGTCACCTTTGATGGGGCGACCAAGACCCCCAAGGGCAATACGGACACGTACGAGTTTTCGGGCTTGGCCAAGGACCTGGTTATCACCGTTGAGCGCTCTGCCAACGCGCAGCAGGGCGATATCGTGACGGTTAAGATTCCCGCATCGCTGATTCCGCTGATCCGCTATCACGTGGACATGAAAAATGGGATCTTTGAGCGCACATCGCTCGGCGACATCAAGCCTATTCAGATTAAATACACTTCGAGCGTCAAGGACGAAGCACGCAACAACCTGTTTACGCCCGATAAGGTGCTCAAGAAGTATATCGATGACCACAAGGACGCCGACAACCAGACGGTCTCCTTCCTGGCCAACAAGTGGTCGGGCGGCGAGCTGGGC
>CABUCA010000121.1 GCA_902489965.1 uncultured Collinsella sp. | reverse complement strand
CGTAGCGGGTGGTTTAAAGCTGGCCGCTGCGCGGCCAGCAGACTAAAGTCTTGAACGAAAAAGGGCGCCGACCATTGCGGTCGACGCCCTTTCTTATTGGCGGTTATAAGCCCCAGCGCTTATTTGTTGACCTGGCCGGCGCGGACGGCAGCCTTCTTGCGGTCGGTGGCATTGAGCAGACGCTTGCGCAGGCGGATGTTCTTGGGAGTGATCTCGACCAGCTCATCGTCGGCGATGTACTCCAGCGCTTCCTCCAGCGAGAAGGTGCGGGGCGGCACCAGCTGGACGGAGATATCGGAGGTCGAGGAACGCTGGTTGCCCAGGTTCTTGGTACGGGCGATGTTGACGACCATGTCGCCGGCCTTGCTGCGCTCGCCCACGATCATGCCCTCATAGCACTCGGTGCCCGGCTCAACGAACAGCTGACCGCGCTCCTGCAGCGTGCCCAGAGCGTAGGCAACGGCCTTCTCGGTAGTCATGGAGATCATGGCGCCGTTCTGACGGTTGCCGATCTCGCCGGCGTAGGGACCATACTCCAGGAAGGTGTGGTAGAACACGCCCTCGCCGTGGGTGACGTTCATGATGCGGTTCTTAAGACCCATGATGCCGCGCGTCGGAATCTTGAACTCGAGGTGCGTCACGATGCCCGAGGTGTCCATGCTCGTCATGATGCCGCCGGAGGTACCGAAGACCTCAACGACCTTGCCCGAGTACTCGTCCGGGCACTCGACGACGGCCTGCTCGACGGGCTCCATCTTGTTGCCGTTCTCGTCCTTCTTAAACAGAACGCGGGGACGACCGACCTGGAACTCAAAGCCCTCGCGGCGCATAGACTCCATCAGGACGGACAGGTGCAGGATACCGCGGCCCGAGACCTCGACGCCGCTCTTGTCCTCGAGCTCCTCGATCTTCATGGTCACGTTGTTCTCGGCCTCGTTGAACAGGCGCTCCTTGAGCTGACGGGCGCCCACGATGTCGCCGTCGCGACCGACGAGCGGGGAGGTCGAAGCCTCAAAGACGATGGACAGGGTCGGCGGGTCAATCTCGATGGGCTCGAGCTCGACGGGGTTCTCGGGGTCGGTGTAAACATCGCCGATATCGGTGCGGTCGATACCCACGACAGCAGCGATATCGCCGGCGCCGACTTCCTGGCACTCAGTGCGACCCAGATAGTCGAAGGTAAAGAGCTGCTTGACGGTAGAGGTGGCGCTGGAGCCGTCGTTCTTGACGACCAGAATCTGGTCGCCCTGGTGGATGGTACCGGAGTACACGCGACCGATGCCGATACGGCCAACGAAGTTGGAGTGGTCGATAGTCACGCACTGCATGGCCAGCGGGGCGTTCTCGTCAACCTCGGGCGCGGGCATATCGTCGATGATCATATCGAGCAGCGGGTACATGTCCATGTTGCCATCCTCGGGATCGAGACGGGCAAAGCCATTCATGGCGCTGGCGTAGACCACGTGCTCCATGGCGAACTCAAGCTGGTCGTCGGTGGCGCCCAGGTCGGCCATAAGGTCGAGGCAGTCGTTATAGGCCTTCTCGGGGTTGGCGCCCGGACGGTCGATCTTGTTGATAACGATCATGATCTTGAGGCCGGTGTCGATAGCGTGACGCAGCACGAAGCGGGTCTGGGGCATGGGGCCCTCAAAGGCGTCGACCAGCAGCAGGGCGCCGTCGGCCATACGCAGCACGCGCTCGACCTCGCCGCCAAAGTCGGCGTGGCCCGGGGTGTCGATGACGTTGATCTTGACGTCCTTGTACTCGATAGAGATGTTCTTGGCGAGAATCGTAATGCCGCGCTCGCGCTCCTGGTCGTTAGAATCCAGGACGCGGTCCTCGACCTGCTGGTTGGCACGGAAGGCGTCCGTGGCACGCAGGAGCTTGTCGACCATCGTCGTCTTGCCGTGGTCGACGTGGGCGATGATGGCGATGTTCCTCAGATTGTCTACGCGCATGTAGTTCCCCTATCTTCTATCCATATACAAACGGCACGCGTATGCGGCCCGCCCAGCGATACAACGCTCAGCGGGAATATTGAGCCTTTTACCGAAAACTCGTTTATTTTAGCGATTTTAGATGAGAGGGGTTTCCTCACCTGCAGGTTCAGGGTCGCTCCACATAAAACCATCGCCGGCGCCCATGCCCTCATACAGCACATATGCCGAAAAACCGCTCTCGAGCGTAGTCTCAAAGAAGCTCACGAGCAGAGCGTCGTGGTAGCCTCCGTCAATCTCGACGCAGCCGGTATAGCCGATGGCATAGCGGACGATACGGCCCAGGCCCTCGTCCTTAAGACCCATCTTGTGCTCGGAGATAAAGTTGGTGGCCGCCTCGAGGCACGCCTCTTCGCCATCCTCATCGAGCGCCGCCAGATAACGGTTGGAAGCGGCGTCCTCAATCGCCACGACCACGCCGGGGTTTTCACCGGCGGCAAGGTCGTCCAAGAACGCGCCGATCAGATCGCACACCATGGCGTCGAGCTCGGCGGAGACGTTACCGGCATCCTGCATATCCTGTGCCATCTCTAGACCTTCCCATCGAATCCGGCGTCGTTACAGTTCTTGTGCCTCGGCAGCGATCTTGGCGGCAGCGTCGCGGGCGCGCGCCATATCCATCGCGCGCTTGTCGAGTACCTTGATCTGGTTGGTCAGCATTACCGCATCGACCACACCCCAGATTACCAAGCCTGTTGAAATCGAAAACCCAAGCGCACCAACTGTACCACGAAGGCGCGAACAGATTGCCGCGACAAGGGCGGAGATGACAACCATCTTGATAAACGAGCCGCGGCGTTCGCGAAGCGTGCGGGCCTGCGTCACATAGGCAATGCGCGCCGCCTCTGACGCCTCAGAGCGCATCTGGGCCTCGCGAGCAATCGCAGCCGCCTCAGCCGAGATACCGCCGGCCATCAGCGAACGCTCCGCAACCCGTCCGCCCCGCATTTAGAAATCATCGGGGGAGAGCGTATGGACGAACTCGTCGAACTTCTCGAACTCCTGCTCGTCGTCGACATCCTCGGCGTGGGTGGAAACAGTGCCCAGGCGATTCATGATGTCGTCCTCCACAAACATGGGGGCATTGCTGCGCACGGCAAGGGCAATGGCGTCACTGGGGCGGGCGTCGATCTTGCGCTCCTCGCCATCGGCCAGTACGACGATCGTCGCGTAGAACACCGGCGGCTCGGCGCGAACGATCTCGATGCGCTCGAGCTTGGCGCCCAGGGCGTCAACGGTATCGAGCAGCAGGTCATGGGTGATCGGGCGCTCGGCGCGGCCGCTATCGATGCCGCGGCTGATGGCAGCAGCTTCAAACGAACCAGTCTGAATGGAAAGGGAACGCAGCGGCGCGGGCGAGTCCGATTTGCTGCTGCGCTCACGAAGTACGATAAGCGATGGCACGGGACCGGCGGCCATGACGATGGTCTCTATGTCGACACGAACCATGGAACACCTCCGGTACGTAGCGGTTAACACGCGGCAGCCCGCCGCATTGAATAGCTATACTACCCAAACTTTCGCACAGCACACAAAATCAAAGTAGTTAATTTGGGACGTGTCTCTATAGTTTTGTCAACCGCGTGCTTCGCGCCATTTCGGCATGAC
>CABUCA010000120.1 GCA_902489965.1 uncultured Collinsella sp. | reverse complement strand
TTTCCCCGCCCTGCGCCCCGTGGTCGGTGAGGACCGACTACATGCCCGCGAGACCGCGGGCAGCAGTGGCGCACAGAAACGCCAAGGCTAGAATCACGAGCGAGCCCGCAATATCGGCCACCACGCCCGCAAAGCGACGCTCAAACAACCAGCTCTCAAAGTGCGGGGCGACGTTGCGCCAAACACGCCACAGCAAGATGCCCATACCGATGACGCCCGGGATATTGAGCAGTAGGATCTCGGAGCACAAAAGACCGATCAGGTTGCCGGCGGCAAAACCAGCGTCGCCCTCGCAGTATTTGCGATAAATCATGTACAACATGTACGCCACAAACGGCTGCAGGCACGCAGAGATAAACGTAACCACCATCGAGGGGTCCTGAGAAAAGACATCGGTGAGTTTATCGACACTCGTGGCATCTTTCGAAGCCAAGAACAAGCCAATGACCACCACGGGCACCACGCCCAAGATAACCTCGACCAGAGTAAACAACTTAGCAGTCAGATCCTCGCTAGCCGTATTGAGGTGAGGCGCCCACTCAGGATGAGCATGCGCGCCAACCTTCTTGTCCTTCTCGACACGATCGACCTTTTTACCCTCGGCAACCCGACGACCAGGATCCTTGCGAGTTCCCGCCGCAGCAACCCGAGCCCGAGACTTCTTACCCATAACCAACACCTCACAAGAGGAAACGAATAGCCAACGCTACCCAGTGTACCCTCTAAGCAACGTCACCGCCCCAACCGGCCCCCACAAAAACGTGCCGCCCCATAAGGGGCGGCACACAAACTTCTTATCAGCTTTTCTGTAACGAGCACGCGACGACCCAACGCCGGAGCGCAGGGCGGGAAATGCCTTTGCCTCGCGCGACCCTGCGCAGCCGTGAGCGAGAGGGAAAGGCATTTCCCGCCCTGCGCTCCGCAGCAGCCAGCGCCAAGCGCTAGTAGTTCACCACCTGCTCCTCAAAGTACGCCTTCGGGTGGTTACACACCGGGCACACCTCAGGCGCCTCGGCACCAACGTGCAGGTGCCCGCAGTTCAGGCACTTCCACACCTTCACGCCCTCACGCTCAAACACCTCGCCCGACTCGATGCGCTCGACGAGTTTGTTGTAGCGCTCCTCGTGGGCCTTCTCGACGGCGGCGACGCCACGGAACTTCTCGGCGATCTCGACAAAGCCCTCCTCCTCGGCGGTCTTGGCGAACTCGTCGTACATCGTGGTCCACTCGTAGTTCTCGCCCGCAGCGGCGTCGCGCAGGTTGTCCAGAGTGCCCGGAACGGCGCCGTCGTGCAGATACTTAAACCACAGCTTGGCGTGCTCGGACTCGTTGCCCGCCGTCTCGGCAAAAATATTCGAGATCTGAACGTAGCCGTCCTTTTTGGCCTTGGATGCATAGTAGCGATACTTGGTGTGTGCCTGGGACTCACCGGCAAAAGCGGTCTCGAGGTTCTTCTTGGTTTGGGAATTCTCAAAATCCATAGGTGTACTTCCCTTCAACGCATGCCGCCCACAGACTTTGAGCGGCCTTGCTTTAAGGATGCCCTCATGCCGAGAATTTAAACCTTACAATCCCGTTCTTCAGATTCGAGTGAGCTACACACTCAGCCAACGATCGCCCTCGGAGCCGCAAAAGCCCTCGCGCTCCAGATCGGCAAGAATGCTTGCGACCAGCTCGCGCTCGACCGGCTCTCGGCCGGCTGCCGTCTCCATCTCGTTAACGCCTGCAACGGCTTCATCGAGCGTAATACCTGCCGGTTGTCCATCGCGCGCCGCCAGCAGCATGCGCACAATGTGGGCGCGCTTTTGGCGACGCGAGCCCTCAAACTTGGACTGACGACTATAGCCCGCCGACCGCCTGGACGGATTGGGCAGCGTCTTTTTAAGATACGCGCCGTAATCCAGCAACGCGTAATACCATGCGCGCGGCGTGTCGGCATCGTCTTGAGGCACGGCAAAGGGCGCAATCTCATCCGCCGCCGCACCAGGGGCCGCCGGACAGGCGGCTTGAATCAGCGGCACCAGCTCGCGATCGGGAACGGCCGGCACATCGGGAAAGAAATGATGCAAAAAGACCGTGCGCACATTGGTCTCTAGATACACGCCTGGAAGATCAAACGCAAACGAACGGATGCCCTGCGCCGTTGCCGGGCCAATGCCGGGCAGAGCGACCAAGTCACGCGTCTCACGCGGAAACTCCCCGTCCCAGTCCTCTACAACGCGCTGAGCGGCCCCATGAAGCGCCAGAGCGCGTCGGTTGTAGCCCATGCCCTGCCAAGCGTCCAAAACATCGGAAGGCGCGGCCTGGGCAAGCGCCTGCACAGTCGGAAAACGATCGAGCCACACCGGCATGCGCGCCTCCACACGCGGCACCTGCGTTTGCTGCAGCATGACCTCAGAAAGCCAAATGATGTACGGATCGCGTGTGCGGCGCCACGGAAGGTCGCGATAACGCAGGACCCCTTCCGAACGAATCATCGAACGAAAGGGGTCCTGAATCATGGCTATGCTCCTTATGCGGCGCTATTCCTCCCGGTAAGCGCACGCGCAGGTGGCGTACTCGGGAAACGCTTCGCGGTCGGCGAACTTGGGATCGACGGCCGGGAACTGGCGGTGAGCGACGATGTCGCCGAGCGAAACGGAATCGAGGTAGTCGCGCATCAACGCCTGGGCTCCGGCCCACAGGGGATGATAGCAGCACGCGCCCATGCGCGCACAGTCACCATCGGGCGCGGTGCAATCGTTCATAACCATAGGACCCTGAACGGCCTCGACGACCTGGCGGATAGTGACGTCGTCCGGACTGACCTTGAGACGCATGCCACCGTGGACGCCACGCAGGCTCTCCACAATACCGGCCTGGACCAAACCGTGCTGAATCGAGCGGGCAAACGAATACGGGACATTGACCTCTTCGGCAGCGGTGCGAACAGAAAGCAAACGCTCCGGATCCTCGGCAAGCATCGCCAGCATGCGAAGGGCGTAATCAGTCTTCCTCGATATGTCCATTTTTCCCTTTCAAGGAATACGAACAGCTCGAACGAGCTCCGGGGCCGAGCTTGTGTCGAGACGCTAAATGACCGCCAGGACATCCAAATGGTAAATCGGATATCCACTGAGTGCCGCGCTTGGAGCGAAATGCATCAGATGCGGCGCACAGTGCAATTTAGTATAACCTAACCCCCTGTCTCGTAGAACAGGTGTTGCGCAACAAAGCTGTTGTTCAGACAGATATACTTATTAGATTTTACTTGCGTTCCCGAAGGCGCGGGGATTCTGGGCGAAGATGCACCAGGGCGATCGTTCTATCGAAACAAAGTGCATCAAACGCAAAAAGCCACGTCCGAAGACGTGGCTTTAATTGCGTTGGCGGGAAGTACGGGGCTCGAACCCGCGACCTCCGACGTGACAGGCCGGCGCTCTAACCAAACTGAGCTAACTCCCCAGGCAGTCGTTCGCGTTTGTTTCCGCTCGCGTGCGCTGCGGGGATTAGTATACACAGAAGTCTGTCCGGTGCGCAACAACTTTTTTGAAAATATTTTTTGGGCCCCTCCGGGAGGGTCTCCGGGGCTGGGGGCGGGGATTAAGTTTGCTGCTCTACAGTCCTGCGCAAGA
>CABUCA010000119.1 GCA_902489965.1 uncultured Collinsella sp. | reverse complement strand
CTTGGTAAAGGCGACGTTCGCCTTGAGGTTGCCCCCCCCAGCCGCCACGGAGGTATCTCCCTCCTCCGTGGCGGCGCTTTTGTGCGTAGGCGAGAAGGGCTTGCCATGGAACCGGCCCATCTACTACGTTTAGTCCCTTACCCCCAACCATGCCAAAAAACGCGAAAACAAAACCGCAGGTAGAACGCCTGCGGTTTTGTTCAAAACGGGGGTATGGTTGGGGATGTCGGGTCAAACGTAGTAGATGGGCCGATTCCGTGGCGGGCGCCGTCAGCCGACCTCCGCGGGCGGAAGAAAACGGATCATTTTGGTTCCGCGAGGCCTGGGAGGTATCCGTGCGGGACTATCCGAACAAAACTATGTCGGTTTACTACGATGAATTCGACATTCCCGACCATGATTGCATTTTTCTAAATATCGCAAGCGTTCTACCTGCGGTTTTGCAAGCGCGCAATTTACCGTGGTCGAAGGTGGGCGATTCATCGTAGTAAACCGGCATAGTTTTGAGTTGATCCGTTGGGGACGGAGGAAAACGGATCATTTTTGGCTCTGTACGGCTTGCGGGGCGTCGGTATGTGACCCCACTGTTCCAAAACTATGTCGGTTTACGGGGCCGAATCGCGAACCCCCAACCATGCCGATAGTTGCAAGAATAAAACCGCAGGTAGATGAGCCGTCAATTTTCGAAAAAAGCAAGTATGGACGGGGTTCCTGGGTTTAGCCCCGTAAACCGGCATAGTTTTTAAATGGCATTAAAGCGGTAGCAGACATTTTGCTATGCCGGGGTGGTCGGCCGTTGGGCAACTACCCTCGCAGGTAGGCGATGGCGATCTGCGTGCGGTTGCGCAGGCCCATCTTTGCCAGGATCGAGCTGATGTGGTTGCGCACGGTGCCTTCGCCCATGTAGGCGGTGGCGGCGATCTCCTTGTTGTCGAGGCCGCGGGCGATGAGCTCGGCGACTTCGAACTCGCGGTCGGTCAGGCTGGCGAAGGCTGCGGGCCGGCGGGGCGTGCCCGCTTTGACGCCCGTTCCGTCAAAGTCGATGTCCTCGATCGCCTTGCCCTCGAGTATGCGTTTACCGTCCATGACCTGCGCCAACGCCGGCGGAATGGCGGCGACATCGGTCTTGATCAGGTAGCCGCGGGCACCCAGTTTGAGCGCCGACACAATGTACTCGTCATCCGAGAATGTCGTCAGAAACACCACGCGCGCCGAAGGGTCGCGCTCAAGGATCTCGCGTGCCGCCGAAAGTCCGTCACGCCCCGGCATCTGAATGTCGAGCAGTGCGATATCGGGCGCGTGTTCGGCGTAGAGCGTCACCGCATCGTCGCCATTGGCGCCGGTGCCCACCACCTCGATCTGCGGCTGGGCGCCCAGGATAATCTTGAGCGAATCGACCACCAAACGGTCGCCGTCGACAACTATGAGCCTCATCGGGCGTCATCTCCTTGCTGTTTGGGAACGGTGGCAAACACGCGCCAGCCGGGGGCGCCGGCGCGCAGGCCGGCGGTGAAGGAGCCGCCAAGCGCCTCGATGCGCTCGCGCATGGAGGCGAGCCCCATGCCCTCCGCGGCGCCGCGGCCGCTTGCTTGGACCCCGCCCGCGCCATCGTCGGTAACGATGAGCTGGTAAAACGACGGATGCTCCATGCACCGTACGGTGACAGTATGGGCGCAAGCGTGGCGCATGGTATTGGAGAGCGCCTCGCGCAGGACCGCCGCAAAGCAGTTCGCGACGTTTGCGGGTGCATGCTCGGTCATAACTTCAAGCTCAATCTGCGGGCCGCTGTCCGAGCGCGCGCCTTCAACAATGCGTTCGAGCTGCACGGAAAGGTCGACAGCGTTGTCGTTGAGCGCATGGACGCTAGTACGCACAAGCTGGAGCGCCTCGTCAACCGTGCGTTTGACGTCGGCGAAATCGGCGGCGACGCCGGGCTCGTCGGCGTGGATCACGCGCAGGGCTTCGGCTTGTAGCGAGGCACGCGTGAGCTGGTGTCCGACGTTATCGTGGATTTCGCGCGCGATGCGGGCGCGTTCGGCGAGCGTCGCGAGCTCGACTTCGTAGTCCTGGCGGTCGGCAAGATCGCGGTTGCGCGCTTCGAGCGCGAGGGCTCGTTCCTGCAGCTCGTCGCGGATATGGCGCATGTGCTGCTGCTCGCGCTCCAGCTGGGCGGTACGTAGCGATAGCAAGGTGGCGGCAACCGAAAGGATGGCGGTCAGCAGGAGCGTTCGGGCGGTGAGCGCGTCGGTGCGAAGGTCCGCGACGAGCGCAAAGGCAAAGACGGAGCCAATGCCTAGCGCGACCCAGGCGTGCTCGCGGCGCACGCGTCGTGCGATGTCATAGAGGGCGAGGGGCGCAAACGGCACAAACGGCGGCACGAAGACAGCCGCGATGATGTAAGCGTAGCTCGCGGCCTTGCTTGCACGGCGCGTGCGTTCCTCCTGTGCGACCTCGGCCAGCGAGGTGGCAATAACGCCAAGGCAAAACGCCGCGACCAGGCGAGCGTCCACAGCAAGACCCATGGCGGCCGCAATACAGCACGCCAGCACGATCGATTTGTCGAAAAGCCTGTTCATACGGGTATTGTACGCGAAGCCGCGCGTGGTGGAGGCGCTGCCCGGGGCAACCGTGACATTCCTCCCGTGCGGCAAAGCGGCGTCGATCGCTCGCGGGAGCGGGGGTTTCGCCTCCGCCCCCCCTCGCACTCGTGACAAAGCTCACTGGCGCGCGTCGGCGGCTCCTGCGATGATGCAATCGTACCGGGCCGCAATCAACGGAAGGGCCGCCTCATGACAGACATCGTCCACGTCGAAAACCTCGTCAAGCGCTATGACGATCTTATTGCGCTCGACCACTTTAACCTGAGCATCGCCCCCGGCGAGATCTTTGGCCTGCTGGGCCCCAACGGCTCGGGCAAGACCACGTCCATCAACTGCATTTTGCAGCTGCTCGCTTACGACAAGGGCACCATCGAGCTGTTCGGCGAGCCCATGACACCCGCCCGCTACGACCTCAAGCGCCGCATCGGCGTGGTGCCGCAGCAGGTGGCGGTATTCGACGAGCTCACGGTGCGCGAGAACATTGACTATTTCTGCAGCCTCTACGTCAACGACCGCAAGCGCCGCCGCGCGCTGGTGGACGAGGCGATCGACTTTGTCGGGCTGGGCGACTTTACCAAGTTCCGCCCCGGCAAGCTCTCGGGTGGCCTGGCGCGTCGCCTCAACATTGCCTGCGGTATCGCGCACAAGCCCGAGCTTATCTTTTTTGACGAGCCCACGGTGGCGGTCGACCCGCAGAGCCGCAACGCCATCCTGGAGGGCATCTGCCGCCTGCGCGACGAGGGCGCCACGGTGGTGTATACCAGCCATTACATGGAGGAAGTCGAGCAGATCTGCAGCCGCATCATGATTATGGACGGCGGGCGCGTGCTGGCGCAGGGTACCAACGACGAGCTCAAGCGCATGATCCAGATGGGCGAGCGCGTGACCGTCGAGGTCGGCGCCGTCGAGCCCGCCACGGTCGAGCGGCTGCGCGCCCTCGAGCACGTGCTCAGCGTCGAGCTGTCCGGCGGCGAACTCGTCTGCACCTGCGAGGCGAGTCCGCACAACCTGGTCGACATCCTCGACACATTGCGCGCCGCCGACGTGGCGCTCGGCCGCGTGTGGAGCGAGCCGCCGACCCTCAACGACGTGTTCC
>CABUCA010000118.1 GCA_902489965.1 uncultured Collinsella sp. | reverse complement strand
ACCGGGCTCGAACGAACATGCCTATTGACAATGGCTTTCTCATATTAAAAAATAGCCGCCTCCGCGTAATGCGAAGACGGCCACTTCTCACGCTACAAACGTGTTTTGGAGTTGGCCAACCCGCTGCAACGGGTGCCATCTGCTTCAATCTTATGCGAACCCCGATCCCATTTCAACAAGCCCAAGGGCTCAAATGGAATCGCGATAACACCTATAATGGCGATAGCTAAAACACGATTCGCTTCCCCATCGGAGGATGTCTATGACCGAAACCGCTGCCGCTCTCGTCGAGACACGCGACACCAAGCTCGAGATCATCATGGGCCGCGAGGCACTCGATAAGCTCGCCGATGCTACGGTGTTGGTGCTCGGCTGCGGAGGCGTGGGCTCCAACTGCTGCGAGGCACTCGCCCGCGGCGGCATTGGTCATTTCGTCATTCTGGACAAGGACATCGTCGCGCCCAGCAATATCAATCGCCAGGCTATCGCCTTTCACAGCACCATCGGCAAGCGCAAGGTCGATGTTATGGAAGCCATGATCCACGACATCAATCCCACCGCCACCGTTATCAAACGCACCGAATACCTGCTGAGCGACAACATCGACGAGTTCTTCGCGAGCGTTTTGGAGCAGACGGACGGCAAGCTCGACTACGTCGTCGACGCCATCGACACCATCTCGGCCAAGCTCACCATTGCCAAATATGCTCAGGACCACGACATTCGTTTGGTTAGCTCCATGGGCGGGGCCAACAAGCTCCATCCCGAGTGCCTCCGCTTTGCCGACATTTTCGATACGGTACGTGACCCCATGAGCCGCATCATGCGCAAAGAATGTAAGAAGCGCGGAATCAAGAGTCTGCACGTGCTGTTTAGCTGCGAGGAATCGGTTAAGACCCAACCCCGCGACCCGTCCAACATCCACGAGCGTACCGAGTTGGGTACCGCTAGTTTTATGCCGCCCATCATGGGTCAGATGATTGCCGGCGAGGTTATCCGCCAGATCAGTGGACACGGCACCGAGCGTGTGCGCGCCGACGGCCAACGCCTGGACTAGCGGAGTGCGCCGAGATGGAGCCCCGGTTATTTGATGCACACTGCCATCTTGATTTGATGGCTCACCCGGACGCCGTTGCCGATGAGGCGACGGCACTGGGCTTGGGCCTATTTGATTGCGGCGTCGATCCACGTGACTTTTCGGCCGCAAACGAGCGCGCCCATCGCCAACCAAGCATCATCGCCGGCATTGGGCTTCACCCCTGGTGGCTTGCCGACGGTCGCTGCGGTCCTGCCGAAATCAATCTGCTTTGCGAAGTTGCAGCCCAAGAGCGCTACATCGGCGAGGTGGGACTCGACTTTTCTGCGCGCTTTGCCGGAAGCGAGCCGCTGCAAACACAGGCACTTGACCGGCTCTGCGAGGCTCTCGCGCAACATCCTCTTACCGGGCGTGTGATATCAATTCACGACGTTCGTTCGGCAGGAGCCGTACTGGACGTCCTCGAATCGCATGGACTACTCATCCCAAACCCCGACTCCCCCGCTATCATCTTCCACTGGTTTAGCGGTACTTCGGACGAACTCGTCCGCGCGCGTAATGCGGGCTGTTATTTTTCCGTGAACGAGCGGATGCTCGCCACCAAGCGCGGTCGCGAATACGCCCGACAGATCCCACTCGATCGTTTACTGCTCGAGACCGATGCGCCGGCGGAGGCAAACACCGAAACAAGCGCACAGTCGCTTATCAGATCGCTCACATGGACCTCAGAACGCATCGTCTCACTCAAAAACCGCGACGCAGAGTGCATCGAGTCGGCAGTTTTAGCAAATGCGCACTCTGTTTTTGACCTTCGCTAGCCCCGGTGGGCAAAAAATGCCAAATATGAGTACTGTTGCAAATCCAGTCACATTATTTTACGGCAAAATAGTGCCTTGATAATGTACAGCTATCCATTATCAAGGCACTTTAAGGTGGTTAAAGTCATTTTTAGCAGGTTTTAATCACTCGCAGACACCCAACTAGGCCCTCAATAGCTTAATTTCGCTGTTACTAAATTAGTGACAGTACTCATATTTAGCATTATTTGTCCATGGAGTCCCGGGGGGCGACAATTCGACTCCCCGGGACTGCTCACCTATTCGGAAATCGGCACTCCATGGCCCCAGGAGCCTTCCATGCCGCATACGGTCGAAGCAAACCCCGCCGCAAAGTCGAGTGCACGCTCGATGGCCTCGGCACCATCCTCGCCATGCTTGACGGAATCGAGATAACACATCAGGAACGAAGTCAGGAATGAGTCGCCCGCACCCATGGTGTCCTTCATATCCGTTACCGGCTTAGCCAGTTGGCGGTAATAACGATCGCCATCATAGGCAATGCAGCCCTCAGCGCCAGCCGTTGCCGATACGAAACGCGGACCTAGGCTCCTCACCCATGCCAGACGCTCGCGAATCTCATCCTCACTCGCGGCGTCTGCCGCGCTAAAGAACGCGAAGTCAACGTAGGGAGCAATCTGCTCGTAGTACTCGTCGGTCGAATCGTCCGAGAAGTCAAACGAAACCGTGATGCCCGCGGCCTTCAACTTGGGAAGTTCACGCTCGGTAAAGCAATAGTTGCCCGAGTGGACTACGTCGAACTGCTTCACGTACGCAAGGTCAAAGCGATCGAGCACATAGCGCGCATCACCACGGATGCCGCCCTCATTGGAGCCAAGGAAAACACGGTCGCCGTTAACGACGGTCACGCGTGCCGCACCGTTCTCGCCGATGAGCTGCTTGCACTTGGCAAGCTCAACGTCCTCATCCTCAAGACTCGCAATCACATGCTCAGCAGCAGCGTCATTACCAAGGATGCCCATATACGCGGAGCGCGCGGCGCCGCACTTCTTGGCATACACGGCAAAGTTCACCGCATTGCCACCCGGATACATTGTGTGGATATGCTCGTAGCAGTCGACGACGTTGTCGCCAAACCCCAGTGCGCTCACGTTAAATGCCATGACGCCGCCTCTCTCTTATGCCAACGGAACCACTGTTGTGACAGCAGTACCGCCCAGAATCTACGCGAGTTCCAGCAGCTCCGGCAGCTGGTCGATAATCTTGTCCGCGGCATCCTGGCTAAAGCCAAAGCGCTCCTCGCGCTTGGCAATAACCGTCAGGCCGGCTCGCTTACCCGCGGTAATGCCCGGAACGGAATCCTCAACGCAGCAGCAGCGATTCGCGGGCAGCCCCAGCAGGTCTAGCGCATGCAGGTAGATGTCGGGCTCGGGTTTACTCTCCTTAAACTGCTCGCCGCTCACCACATACTCAAAGGCATCCGACAGCCCGCATGCGTTGAGCACTTCCTCGATGCTAACCATGGGAGACGAGCTGGCAAGCGCCACGCGAACGCCACGGCGCGGCAGCTCTCGAATCGTATCCACGGCGCCTGGGTTAATCAAAGCCTGATAGTCGCGCGGACGCTCATGCGCCCACTCGTCCCAACGGGCCAACGCTTCCTCGCCAGTGAAGTGCCCCTTACCGGCGCGCTCAAACCAATCGACCAGCATATGCAGGAAGAACTGATGCGAGGTACCGACCTGCCCATTCAACTCCTCTTGAGTCAGATTAAGCCCAAGCTCCTTGGCAAACGCGGCAGTCTCGCCCAGGTAGTAATACTCGGTATCGACAATGACGCCGTCCATGTCAAAGATAACGGCGTCGAACGGAAATGCGGACACGGCACCCTCCCTAACAAAAGGGCGAAGATGGTATTGCAATGGCGCTGGATAAGCTGCT
>CABUCA010000117.1 GCA_902489965.1 uncultured Collinsella sp. | reverse complement strand
CCGAAACTCTCATGGAGCCAGTGACAGGAATCGAACCTGCAACCCACTGATTACAAATCAGTTGCGCTACCGTTGCGCCACACTGGCACACTTGGCGCTTTCGCGCGAAGCCAGTTAAGAATAAAGGAATTGCGGACGAGGCGCAACAGACCCTTTGACCGACCACATCTCAAAACCCTTCGTCAGAACGAATAGTTTTATCTGTTCGCCAGAACCAAAAACTATTCGTTTTGGCGAGGCCGACCTGCAACCCACTGATTACAAACCAGTTGGTTGGTCAATCGAGAAAGTAGCCCCCATTGAAGGTCTACCTACCTTCCGCGCAGGGCCTTGAGCTTGGCCAGGGCATCGGGGCTCAGGCGACTGCCCAGAGTCATCTTGATCTGCGGAGCTTCCTCTGCCTCGTGAACGTCGTTATCGATCTGTTTGATCTCGTCCACCAGCATACGGCTCGAGATGCGCGTAACGCCCTTACCCATGACGACGGCCTGGATCGTGCCGTCGCTCGATACCACGGAGCACGCGCGGCCTTCCTCGCGCGCCTCGATGCAGAGCTTCTGCACCACGGTATCGGCCGATACGCCCGTCGGCGAAAACTCGATGCGCACGCCGCGGGCCGGCAGGTTGGGGCGCTCGTTGGAGATATTGCCTGCGCCGTCGAACACGATCACGGCCTCGTAGCGGCCCTGGGCAAAGGCGGCGACGTCGTTGATGAGGGCAGTGCGCGCCATATCGTGAACGTCGCTGGAATACGGATCGTCGGAATGGTCGTACACGAGCTTTTCGTAGCGCGGCGTGCAGTGGATCACGTTGTAACCGTCGACCACCAGCAGCTCGGGCTTGTTGGAGTGCACCGTCGAGACTGGGTCGGCGATAGCCTGCGCAAACGCATTGCCGCCCACGCCGTAGGTCGCGGCCGAAACAATCGGCTTGGCCGAGCCTTCGCCAAAGCGTTTGGCCTTGGACTTGGCGCGGTTCTTCTTGGACATGCGCTACTCCTCCCCCGTGAACTCGCCGGCATTGCGGCGCAGCCACTCAAAGCACAGTGCCGTCGTTGCCTGGGCTACATTGAGGCTCTCGGTCATGCCGCGCTGGGGAAGCTTGGTCAAAAAGTCGCATTTCTCGAGCACCAAGCGCGAGATGCCGTCGCCCTCGGAGCCCATGACGAGCGCCACGCGGCCCTCGAAGGGAGCGTCCCAGCAGCTGCCCTCGGCGTGCTCGGAGGCACCGCCCACCCAAAAGCCAGCGGCCTTGAGGTCGTCGAGTGCACGGGCGATATTGGGCACCTGCGCGATAGGCAGGTGCATGACGGCCCCGGCAGAGGTCTTGTAGCTGCCCACGGTCACGCCGGCGGCGCGCTTGTTGGCAATGATGACACCGGCCGCGCCCACAACCTCGGCAGAGCGCACGATGGCGCCAAAGTTGCCGTCGTCGGTCACATGGTCGAGCACAACGACAAGCGCCGGACCGTCGCCCGCGCGGTCGAGGATATCGGCAACATCGGCGTAGGGGAAGTTGCCCACCTCGAGCGCGATGCCCTGGTGAGCGCCATGGCTCGACAGCGCATCGAGTTGCGCGCGCGGCACATACTTAATGCGGACGCCCGCGGCGTTGAGATCATCGACCAGACGAGACAGAGCGGCATCGCGCTCCCCGCCCTCGGCGATGAGCGCGCACTTGACGGGAAAGCCGGTACGTAGCGCCTCGGCGGCAGCACGGCGGCCTTCGATAAACTCGCCCTTGGGAGCCTGGACAGCATCGCGGTTGCGATCGCGCTGCGGACGTGCGGCCTGGGCTTGGGAGCGCTCGCGCTGGCCCTTGGGAGCGGCAGCGCGGTCGTTGCGGCGAATCGGACGCGAGCCAGAAGCAGCCTGCTTGCCTCCACGCGGCGCACGCTTGCGATTGTCGGCCATAAAACGGCCTCCTTTAATAGATAACGAACAAGAATCGACCGTCCGAGCCACGGCACCTTGCCTTTCAATCGTCGGGCATGACCACCAGGTCTATGCCCTTCTCTTTCAAGGCAATCTGCCGCACCTCGAACGGTCGACAAATACTAGAGACTCTTAATACGAGTGCCCGCGGCCGTATCCTCAATGGTAAGGCCCAGGTCCTTGAGCTGGTCGCGGATGGCATCGGCCAGATCCCAGTTCTTGGCGGCGCGGGCCTCGGCGCGGGCCTCGAGAATCATGGCAGCAGCCTCGTCCACGTCGTCACCCGTGTAGGCAACCAAACCGGCGGCAACGCCCAGCAGGCCCAGCGGCAACTCGACCTTGGGCTCGGGGAGCTCAACGCCAAGCGTATCGAGCAGCTCGGCCAGCGTGTCGGCGGCGGCAAGCGCGGCGGCCTTGTCGGCAGCGTCGCCCGCCTGCTCCAGGTACTGGTTGCACTCGGTCACAAAGCCAAAGACGGCACCCATGGCACCAGCGGTGTTAAAGTCGTCGTCCATGCACTCCTTAAAGGCGGCACGGGCCTCGGCGGCCTTGGCGGCAAACGCCTCGGCGGCAGCCGCATCGGCATCGGCCGTCGCATGGTTCGCGGCCCAGCGCAGGTTCTCGACCGTACCGGCGATACGCGTGAGCGAGTTCTCGGCACCCTCCAGGCGCTCCCAAGAAAAGTCGAGCGGCGAGCGATAGCTCGTCTGCAGCATCAGCAGGCGCAGGGCGGCAGCGGAGTGCTGTTCGAGGACCTCGGCCAGCGTAAAGAAGTTGCCGAGTGACTTGGACATCTTCTCGCCGTCTACCAGCAGCATGCCCGTGTGCATCCAGGTGTTGGAGAAGCCCTGGTGCCAGGCGCAGGTGGCCTGGGCGCACTCGTTCTCATGATGCGGGAAGGCAAGGTCGGAGCCGCCGCCGTGGATGTCGATCGGAGTGCCCAGGTAGCGATGCACCATGGCGGCGCACTCGGTGTGCCAACCGGGACGGCCCTCGCCCCAGGGGCTCGGCCAGCTGGGCTCGCCGGGCTTGGCGGCCTTCCACAGGGCAAAGTCGAGCGGGTCGTTCTTGTCCTCGTTCTCCTCGATGCGCGCGCCAACCATAAGGTCGTCGATGTTACGGCCCGAGACCTGACCATAGTTGGGATCGCTGCGCACGGCAAAGTACACATCGCCGTTATCGGCTGCGTAAGCGTGGCCCTGCTCGATAAGCGTCTTGATCATGGCGATCATGGGGCCGATTTCCTTGGTGGCGCGGGGACGCACATCGGGATCGAGCACGTTGGCGGCGCGCATGACGCCGATGAACTTGTCGGAAAACTCCGTTGCGACCTCGGCAGCCGTGCGGCCCTGCTCGTTGGCGCGCTTGATGATCTTGTCGTCGACATCGGTGAGGTTCTGGGCGAACGTGACCTCGTAGCCGCTCGCGATGAGCCAGCGACGAATCACGTCAAAGCTGATGAACGTGCGGGCATTGCCGATGTGGATGTTGTCGTAGACCGTGGGGCCGCACACGTACATGCGGACCTTGCCGGACTCGATGGGCTGGAACTCTTCCTTTTTATGGGTAGCGCTGTTGTAGATACGCATTCGTTACTCCTTAACGGTTTTCTGTAGCAGGCAGACGGCCCAGGCGCCGATTCCCTCGCCCTGGCCTTCCCAACCGAGCTTTTCGGTCGTGGTGGCGGCGACGCCCACGTTTTCGACGTCAACGCCCAGGGCATGGGCAAGGTTGGCGCGCATGGCATCGCGGTGCGGGGTGATCTTGGGTTGCTGACAGGCAATGGTGCAGTCGGCATCGACAAACTCAAAGCCCAGCTCGCGCGCATAGTCCATCACGCGGGCGAGCAGCACCATCGAATCAGCACCCTCGTAGGCAGGATCGGTGTCGGGGAATAGCTTGCCGATATCTCCCCCGCGGCAGGCGCCCAGAATGGCATCGGCCAAGGCGTGCGCGAGCACATCGGCATCCGAGTGGCCCAGCAGGCCGCGCTCGTAGGGAATGTCGACCCCGCCGAT
>CABUCA010000116.1 GCA_902489965.1 uncultured Collinsella sp. | reverse complement strand
TCAACTTCAAGGGCGCGACCAGAAGGTCAGCGCCCTTTCGTTTCACGTCACCTTGCCTCAAATGCGACCCGCTCGCTGTCCGTCCTCTGCCTGCGGCGTTGTCTTGCCCCGGATGCGGCAGTTAGGGACGTTCCTTTTCTGCCGGCAGCTTGGGACACTCCTTGTAGTCATTGGGGACGTTCTTAAACGACTACATAGAACAAGAGTGGATGATCTCCCGGTTTGAGCCTGCATTCAAGCTCAAAGTGGGAGATCATCCACTCTCGTTTCGTTTGTTGATTTCGATGCCTACATTTGTAGGAACAGTTCGTGGAGGCGGGTATCGTCGTCGAGCTCGGGGTGGAAGGTTACGCCGAGCTGGTTGCCCTGACGGGCGGCGACAATACGACCGTCGACTTTCGCTAAGGCCTTGGCGTCGCCGTGGACCTCGACGATGCGGGGCGCGCGGATAAACGTCAGCGGCACTTCACCGTCGATGCCGGCTATTTGCCCCTTGGTTCGAAAGCTGCCGAGCTGCCTGCCGTAGGCATTGCGCTCGACAAGTACATCCATGGTTTCCAGACGCGGCGTGCCCTTATCGTCATGGGCGGCAAGGTCGTGAGCCAGTAGAATCAGGCCGGCGCAGGTGCCCAGGACGGGCATACCTTCAGCGATACGGGCACGAAGCTCCTCGAGCATGCCCAACTCATCAAGCAGCTTCCCTTGAACGGTAGACTCGCCGCCGGGAAGTACCAGACGGTCAAAGTCCTGCTTCAAATCAGCCGCCTGCCTCAGCTCAATACAGTGTGCGCCAAGCTCGAATAGTCTTGCCTCGTGCTCGGCAAATGCGCCTTGGACCGCCAGCACGGCGACCGTTTGGTCTGCATAATCGCTCATGTGCGATCCTTTCTGCCGGACTAGCGTCCGCGCTCCTCCATGATGATTTCGATCTCGTCGGCGTTGATGCCCACCATGGCCTCGCCCAGGTCCTCCGAAAGCTCGGCGATGAGCTTGGCATCGGTGAAGTTTGCCACGGCCTTGACGATGGCGGCGGCGCGCTTGGCGGGGTCGCCGCTCTTAAAGATGCCCGAGCCGACAAAGACGCCCTCGGCGCCCAGTTGCATCATCAGCGCGGCGTCGGCAGGGGTCGCTACGCCGCCGGCGGCAAAGTTCACAACGGGAAGCTTGCCCGTGGCATGGACCTCGCGCACCAGCTCGACCGGAACCTGCAGTTGCTTGGCTGCCTCAAAGAGCTCATCATCGCGCAGGGCAACAACGTCGCGGATTTGCTTTTGGATCTTGCGCATGTGGCGCACGGCCTGGACCACGTCGCCCGTGCCCGGCTCGCCCTTGGTGCGAATCATCGTGGCGCCCTCGGCAACACGGCGCAGCGCCTCGCCCAGATCGCGGGCGCCGCAGACAAACGGGACGTCAAACTGGGTCTTGTCGATGTGATAGACGTCATCGGCAGGGGAGAGAACCTCGGACTCGTCGATGTAATCGATCTCGATAGCCTGCAGGACCTGCGCCTCGACAATGTGACCGATGCGGCACTTGGCCATAACAGGGATGGAGACGGCCTCTTGGATGCCCTTGATCATCTTGGGGTCGCTCATGCGCGAGACGCCGCCTGCGGCACGGATGTCGGCCGGGATGCGCTCGAGTGCCATGACGGCGCAGGCGCCTGCCTCCTCGGCGATGCGTGCCTGCTCGGGCGTGGTGACGTCCATGATGACGCCGCCCTTGAGCATCTGCGCGAGTTCGCGATTGAGTTTGACGCGATCGGCCTTGCTGGTCTGTTCTGCCATGGTTGCTCCCTTGGTTGGCATGTGCATTGCTTGACGGAACATCCTATCGGGGAGCTGGGTATGGCAAAATACTCAGTTTTCGAGATAATAATAATGTCAGCCTAATACCAGATTGAACAGCTCGATAAGGTCAGGTGGCAAACCCATGCTTGACTACAATTTGGAAAAACGCGGCGAGGCATCGCTTTATGAGTATATTTATCAGCAAATTCGAGATGATATTGTTGCTGGACGTATTGCGGCGGGGGAGCATCTTCCGTCTAAGCGCGCCTTTGCCAGTCATCTGGGAATCAGTGTCATTACCATCGAGAATGCATATAGCCAGCTACTTGCCGAGGGCTATATTTGCTCAAAGCCGCGTCGTGGCTACTACGCTTGCGAGCTTCCGGATGCACCGGTTTTGGCTTCGGCTGCGGAGGGCATCGACCGAGATGCCGTCTCTGTGGGCCCCAGCGTGCATGATGTCAACGGACAGGTTGAGCTGTTCGATGCACTTTCTCCTTCCGCTTTGGAGGCGGCGCGGCTTTGGCAAAGTGCGCTACGGGCGACGCTGGCATCCGAAGACGAGCGCGAAATCTTTTCGCCCGCACCGGCGCAGGGCACTGCTCGGCTGCGACGCGCAATTGCTCACCATCTGCGCGGGACAAGGGGTATGAATGTCGACCCCAACAACATCGTTATCGGTGCGGGCGCCCAGCTGCTCGATACCATGTTGGTTCAGTTGCTTGGCGCGGACAAGGTGTATGCCGTTGAGGATCCGGGCTATTTGCGCCTGACGCGCATCTATCAGGCTATGGGCTGCCAAGTACGACATATCCCGTTGGATGACGACGGCGTGGACCTGAGCGCTCTGCAGAAAACTGGGACCGATGTCCTTCACCTTATGCCGTCCCATCAGTATCCCACCGGTCTTGTGACGAGCATTGCGCGTCGCTATGCGCTGCTGAGCTGGGCCGCCGAGCGACCAGGTCGGTACCTCATCGAAGATGACTTTGATTGTGAGTTTCGCCTTGCCGGCAAGCCAATTCCCGCGCTCGCGTCGATCGATGCCTCCCAGTCGGTTATCTACACCAACACGTTTTCGAAGAGCCTGTCATCGGCGTTGCGTCTAGCGTACATGGTGCTGCCCGATGAGCTAATGGAGCGGTTTAGGCGCAACCTTGGTTTTTACGCCTCGTCGGTGAGTTCTGTTGACCAGGTCGCTTTGGCTCGTTTGCTGGAATCGGGTGATTACGAGCGACATGTGAACCGCGTGCGCGTTCGTGCTCGTGAGGCGCGTGATGGCCTGACGTCGCTTGTACGGAAGGCATTTCCGGCAGGGGAGGTCTCGATCGAGCATGCGGACGCGGGCCTTTACTGCACCGTGGTTGCGGAGCGTGGAACGGGCGGAAGCACTATTGCACGGGCCCTCACGCGCTCGAGCATCCCTTTTATCGATATCGGTGACTGTTTTTGGTGTGCCGATGGCGCATCTGCCCCTGAAAACTCAACTCATATTCTTGTCCAGTATGACGATCTGAGTCCAAAAATACTAACTACCTTGGAATTGCAGCTAATGGGGGGCACTCTGCAATCTAAGTGAGTAGACTTTTAGCACTTTGGCGACCAGGCAGTTTTGTAACAAGCTATCTACCTGCGGTTTTGAAAAGCAGGAAGACCGGCCTGCTCGGAATGTTCAAAAAAGTCTACTCACTTGCCGCGTAAAGCTTCTGCATGAGAAAAAAATGGGGTTTTCAACAGGGCTTCGTCCAGCTCTCGACAAGCTTTTGGCCAGTTGGGGAGGGCTGTTGAAAACTTGGCAGTCCGTTCGGCGCCATTTTTGGTGCGTTCGCGCCAATGCGTGACTGACTGGGTTGAAATTCGTGTTCTCCTGTGCCTATGAAGGATCTACTTTGTGACATATCGGCTTTTAGGTACTGGCGTTTGCCTCCTCAAGTCCGCGCTTTGTGTCCGCCGCTTCCACGACCGGAAGAAGACCGGCAGCGATATGATCTCGCCCGCAACCCGACGGCTGCGGTCGCGCTCGGTTTTCCGTTGTATACATTGGTTCGGACGAGAAACAAACGGACTTGTCCGGCCAGCATTAGGCAGCGGCTGTTTCTTGGTGAGCTTCCCAGGGAATCCGTGCTGGAAACGGAGCATGGGTTTTTGATTACGTCTCCTCTACTGACGGCATTTATCATGTCTCGACATCTGACGGATCTCCAGCTTCTTTTTGTGTTGGCGGAGATGTGTGGCTTG
>CABUCA010000115.1 GCA_902489965.1 uncultured Collinsella sp. | reverse complement strand
GCTTACGACACCTATACGGTGCAGTTCGTCGACACCATGAGCGCGGGGCTCGACCTCTCCAAGGTCGCCGCGAGCATGCGCGTGTACGTGGCGGCGGGCGCGGACGGCGGCTTTGACGCCGTCTCGGCCGGTAAGGACGGCCGCGCCGGCACCGAGCCCGCGAAGGGCTGGACCGACATCACGGCCCAGTGCGCCACCAAGGTAGCGGCCGACGGTAAGACCTTCACCGTGCGCACCGGCGACCTCATCGCCGCGCTCGGCGGGGCCGACGCCTTCGCCGCTGGCGCCCGCGTGGTCGCCGTGTACAACGCGCCGCTCAACAGCGCGTGCAACCACGGCATCGCGAAGGGCAACCCCAACGAGGCCTACCTGCGCTACCCGCGCTCGCCCCTCGCCGACCAGTCGGGCGACGCCGGCCTCACCCGCACGCCGAGCGACGACGCGTGCGCCTACACCTGGGATCTCGCGCTCATCAAGCGTGGTAGCGACGGTGATAAGCCGCTTGCTGGGGCGGTCCTGAGCATCGCCGACGATCGCGGCCGCACGCTAGCGGCCGACGGCACGTGGGATGCGGAGGGCAAGGCCACCGTCGCCACGGGCGAGGACGGTCGCGTGACCGTCTCGGGCGTGGACTCGGGCAAGCTGGAGGTCCGCGAGCTCAAGGCGCCCAAGGGCTACACCGCCTTTGAGGGCACGCGATCCGTGACGGTCAAGGCCGAGGGCCTGGACGTTAAGCAGGTGGCTGCCGCCAAGCCCAAGCTCACCGTCACAGCCGAGTCGCCCCTGCGCGCCGACAGCGCGGACGGGTCGACGGGCAGCCTGGAGGCATCGCTCATCAACACGCCCGCCGGCACGCCCCCTAGCATCTTCACCGGAGGCTTTATGCCCTCGACTGGCGATATGGCAATGTACGCCGTGGCCGCCGCAGCGGTCGCCGGAGCTGCACTGATCGTAGTCGCGCTCTCGATCAAGCGGGGAGGTGGCAGCCATAAAGAGTAGCTGGCAGCCCCACCGAGAGCGGGGCGAGACGTAGCGAAGCAGATGCTAAGACACGGACAGATGATGACCGATCGAATGAGAACCAACCGGAAAACGGAGGAAAAGAAGATGAGCATGAGCAAGAACATCGCACGCCTGGCAGTAACCGCCGGCCTCACAGCAGCGTTGAGCTTCGGCGGCGTCATGGCCCCGGTGACCATGGCGTTTGCTGAGGGTACGCCTGTGGCTACGGAGAAAGGCGACGTTACTATTAGGGAGGATACCTACACGGATACGACTTTCAAGGGTATCCAGATTTTCAAGGCAACGGTCACGCAGGATAATAAGGACAACGCTTGGAATGGTCCCAAGACGCTTTCTGATATCACGTGGGCGTCATCTGATGCCGAAAGGGCTGTAAAGGGCGTATTTGCTGATGCGATCGATAAGCCTGTCGATACTGCTACTGCGCAGGATTGGGCAGATTACATTACGAAAAAAGCTGGCGATAACGTTGGCGAGGGAGTAAAGGTCGATGCCGGTAGCACACTCGACAAAATCGCCAAAGCCTTGGAGGAAGTTGCCACAACTAACGAGAGCACTGGCTGGAAGACTTCGACCGATGGTAAATTCAACAATCTGCCCGCTGGTTACTGGCTCTTTGTGACCGCTCAGGTCGGTTCGACTAAGGACGCTAATAAGACCAACGGTAATGAAGACGCGTTCACCTCGCCGATCTTTACCATCGTCGGCGGCGCCAATGTAAATGCGGAGCCCAAGAAGGACGTCCCCAATGTCACCAAGGCCATCAAGGACGACAAGGACGACAAGTGGGTTACGGACGACAACAAAACTGTTTTCCAAGCTGCAAACAAGGCAGCTGACTCCGCTGCTGGTCAGCTGGTTGAGTATCAGCTTGCCGGTACTGTCGCGAGCAACATCAACACGTACAATAAGTACTTCTACGCCTTCACGGACGAGCTTCCTCTCACGATGGTTCCAGAGCTTGGCAATGACAACAAGCCCGTTGTCGAGGTTAAAATTGGCGAGAGCATCGTTAGTCCCGATTCCTATACAGTGTCCTACAATACGGATGACGGCAAGAATACCCTGTCCGTCTCTTTCGATAATCTGAAAGAAGCCAAGGATTCCAGCAACAATGCCATTACCGTTAACGGCGATTCGAAGGTCTATGTGAATTACAAGGCCAAGCTTGATCCTACGAAGATTTCGGCGGGCATGCTCGGTAAAGCACAAGAGAACAAGGTCAAACTGACCTATTCCAACAACCCGCATTCCGAGGGTACCGAGGGTACGGGAACCACGGTTGAACACCCTGCCTACGACTACACCTACGGCATCGATGTCACCAAGGTGGGCTCCGATGACGATACTAAGGGGCTCAAGGACGTTCAGTTCACGCTGCAGGAGAAAGACTCCGACAAATTTATCAAGGCCGACGGTACCACGACGACAGATAAAGATGCCGCAATACTGACCACCAACAACGAAGGTAAGATCAACGTTGTCGGTCTCGATGAGGGCACCTACATCCTTAAAGAGGTAACTCCGGCGCCTGGTTACAATAACTCTGCCTCCAATGGTGTCACGTTTACTATTGCCCGCGGCACGCTTAAGCAGGATGGCTCCGAAGTGAAACCGGACAAGGGTTCTGCCAACGTTACTGCTGCTGACGGTGTTATAAAGGCCGATTCTGCCGCCGTATCTACCGGTAAGCTCAGCTTCACCATCGTCGACCAGAAGGGCACCGGCCTCCCGCTGACCGGTCTCAACGGCGTGACGTTCACCTGGATTGCTGGTGGCGCGGTGCTGTGCATCGGCGTGGCGCACCTCATCCGCAGCCGTAAGCAGACTGAGGAGTCCGAGCAGGAGTAACGCTCGCTCACCCATCCCTTTGGCAGGTGGGAAGTGATGGCCATGAGACTTGCGGACACTTTTCTCGTCCATCGACGTTCTTGCTTTGCCATTCTCTTTTCGGGGCAGACTCCGCGCTGGAGTTTGCCCCGTTCTTTTTGAACAGCGCAGCCGGGGCGCCGTCGCTCGTATGATCGAGCGTATGATTAGCGAACAAATGTTTGCAAATATTGCGTTTACCAGCTGTAAGTGCGAGTGCTCGCAGTAAAATACCCTTGCGACGCATTCCGTGCGCGGGCGGCCGACGACTCGATCGGAGGTCCCCAAATGCTGAAATTCCTTAACGCGCTTGCCGCCCTCGCGGCGGTAGGCTCGTTCGTCATCGCGTTTCTTGACTCGTATGAGGTTCGGTTTAAGGTCCGTAGGCGCACGCGCGGTGCGGACGGTAGAAGGCATTTGCGCTGCAACAAGCGCAAATAAGAATGCCCGGGGTTAGAGGCCCGGGCATTTAACAAAACCAGAAAACTAGGCCGCCCGCGCTTTCGAACACTTACGCGGGATGCGTCGTTTTCTATTGCCATTGTATCCCGAATCGCCCAGCCGATTCGGGATATTTTGAAAACTCAAATGCGGGCCCATACTTGCACTGCGCAATGCTGCCAGGCTGCGTTGCGCAGCGCATGAGCTCGCTAATCGGCTATTATTTGTTCAGACAACCTGAGCTGTAAAGGAGTGACCGGCGATGGTGCAGGGCGCCAAACATATGAAGAGCAATAACGCCGCGGCCAACGGTGGCTCAAGCCCTCAGCCCAAACCTCAACCAAAACCTAAGCGCCGTCGCAGGCGACTGCCGCGCTGGGCCGACCGGCTCATCACCATCGTCATCATCCTTATTGGCGTGGGCCTTATGACCTGGCCGTGGATCTTGGACCGGCTCGAGGCCTCGGGCGTGTTTAACCAGATCAGCACGGTGTCCAGCACCGTGGACGCGCTGTCTGCCGAGGAGCGCGAGCGCATCCTGCTCCAGGCACGCTCCTTTAACGAGCAGCTGGCGGGCGAGGCCACCGAGCTTCCCGCCGACCAGATCGAGCCCTACGCCCAGCAGCTCATCTTTGACCGCGACCCCATGATGAGCTGGGTCGAGATCCCCTCCATCGACGTGAGCATGCCCATCTACCACGGCACGAGCGAAGAAGTCCTTATGGCGGGATGGTCAGCGACTCCATCTC
>CABUCA010000114.1 GCA_902489965.1 uncultured Collinsella sp. | reverse complement strand
GAACTTCTGACCTCTTCCGTGTCAGGGAAGCGCTCTCCCCCTGAGCTAAACGCCCAAATGGAGCGGACAACGGGGCTCGAACCCGCGACCCCAACCTTGGCAAGGTTGTGCTCTACCAACTGAGCCATGTCCGCTTGCGGGTTATTAATTTACGCGAGTTGTCCTAAAGACGCAAGTACTTTTTTCAAAAAAGTTGCGCGAAGCAAGTTCATGCAGGTAAATAATGCCAAGCCAAGACCCTATGCGCACGATTCCAATGCCGAGCTAAACAGCTTCACCATCCGAACACGTGTGCCGGCACCATCTGTACGACGGGCAACTTCCACATTATCGACGAGCATGCGCATAAGCTTGATACCGCGTCCGCGTTCCTCGGATGCCACCGGTTCGCTCGCCCCATCGATAGAATAGCCAGCGCCCCGATCAAGCACCTCGAGCACAACACGGTCCCCATAGGCCTGAACCGTCAGGATGCAGCCAACACCGCCCGCATGGTCATATGCGTTACCCAATGCCTCCCCCAACGCCAATGCGACGTCATAGCGCTCATCACGCCTCAGGGGAAGCGATTCGAGGAGCTCGGCCACACGGTGCCGATAATACGGGAGATTCTCGATGCCTCGCTGCACTTCGACGCTCTTGCTCCATCGCGGCAACTCCCCCACCGGAATGGCGGGAATCGACTCCCGCGCCGGGCCCGCGACATGAAGGATGTCGACAAGTCGGGCAATTTCCAAAAAGCGAACGACCTCATCGGAGGCGTTAACGAGCGAAAGCAGCCCCTCATGCCTCATAAGCTCTCTAGCACGTGTAAGCAAAAACGCCAAACCCGTCGAGTCGATAAAGCCCACGGTCTGGCAATTGATGACAACACGACGCACGCCCCGGTCGATCAAATTATCCAACCGTCGGCGCAGTGCGGACACCGAGGCGATGTCGATATCGCCCGGTGGCGTCAAAACCGCTATGTCATTCCACTCATTCATACGACCATGGTTCCCCAAAAGAGCTCGCTCGATGCACACGTTTCTTCAACCGTAAGGATTTTGCCCGTCAGGCGTCGTGACCTACGATCGACCCCGTAAAAACTCAAGGGAGACCAGCGCGATGTCATCGTCCAGCGCCGACTCGGTAAAGCGATCAAGCTCGCCCAAGACCTTACCGCAGATTCCTGATACGCCCTCACTCGAGACAGAGAGCAGAAGGTCGCGAAGGCGCTGCTCGCCAAAGAAAGCACCCGAGCGATCACGTGCTTCGATTGTTCCGTCGGTATACATAAAAAGCATGTCACCAGGAGCGAACGTAAACACGCCCGTCTCGTACACCATGCTCTCAAAGGCACCGATTACGCCCGATTGGCATCCAAGGAGCTCCACTTCTCCCCCGCAGGTCTCGCCGCCGCCAAGCGGCGTCGACGACGGCCTAATGACCATAGTGGGAGGATGCCCCGCAGAGCAATAGGTTGCGCGACCCGCTTTAAGATCAATCTTGGCGATAAACGCCGTCACAAACGTCTCGACCCTCGAAAAGCCCATGAGCATGCTGTTAAGGGAGCGTGCCATGCGGGCCGGGCCAGCGCCCTCCCAGGCATATGCCGTCAGGGCCGTCTTGACGAGCGCGGACATCGATGCGGCCTCAATGCCTTTGCCAGACACATCACCCAAAATCATGACGGCGCAGTCGTCGGGAAGTCGGATGAGCGTATAGAAATCGCCGCCGACCAACGCCGAGTTCGTGGCCGACAGGTACACCGAATCGGTTGCGATACCCGGAACATCCCCCAGGGAATTTCTCATGCCGATCTGGAGGGTCTGAGCGATATGGCGCTCCTCGCGCTTTTGAGATTCGCCTTCGTAGATCAGTTCAAAGTCATGCGCCAAGTGCACCAAGTAGTCATATTCAAGATCATCAATCGGCTCTTGGCTACCATCACGAAGCAGCAGCGCGCGCGTCGTCGGGCTCTTCGCAACAGAAGCAGGAACAATCGCGTCGTTGCTGTGCTTGCCATCACCCTCAGAGCGCGGGCGCCCCGCCTCGATACCGGAGTCGACGTAGAGACCTTGACAAGGCAGACCATGCGCCCTAAGCCAGCCTCCCATAGGCATCGATTCGTCAACGCGAGTTATACGGACGTGTTTAAGGTCCTCGGCACTCGTACCGCCCAAAACAGATGCCTCAAAGCCATCAGGGCCAGCCCCCAGACGTGCCGCTGGCGCCGTCGTGGAAAAGAAAAGCTTCTCAGGGTCGTCCGGCAAGGCAACGCGACTGCCGCCTTCAAAATCTATGACGTAGGAATCCAGACTGGCGTCATACTCAACAGGGCAAAAATGGCAGTTAAGCATATTGCAGATCTCGGACGATACCGCCTGGGTAGCCGCGGCGGAATCGTCTAGAAAGGTAAACAACTCATCACGCAAGACATTGAGCGAGCGACCAAGCTCGGCCGTACGACGGGAGCGAAGGCTCGATGCCATGCCGACCAGCTGGATAGATAGATAATCGCAAATGACCTCGAGCACATTAACGTCATAGGCGAGCGGTGCCTGAGGGCGTTTCCAACCAACTTCCAGCACGCCAAGAATCTGCGTACCGTAAAAAACGGGAAGACAGATCTCGCTGCGGTACGGAGGCATATCCTGCACGCGCAACAGGTGCTTAGAACGATTGTCCAGGTCCATGAACATACCGGAGGCGGCCCTATCGCCCTCAAGGTCCTGTTGAATCGACAAGCGACAGGCACGCGACTCGCGAAGAACATACGTCGGAATGCCAGCGCCATACGGCAAAAACTCGGGCAGGTAGCTGTCGTACAGCTCCTTGGAAACACCGCGTAGCTTAAAACCGCCGCTCTCAGAAAAATAGATAGCGGCACCCGAAGCATCGAGCGTTCCTACAAGCTGGTTCAAAACGGTATCAAGCAGGCTGGGTAACTCATCGGAGCCCACAGTGCTCATAATGACCGAGAGCGTGCCAGAGAGACGCTTGTTCGCCACTCTAAGCTCCGATAACGCACGCTTGAGTTGACGGTCATGAGAATACTGTTCCTCGATACTGTGAAGCGCCACCAGGACACGTGGTGCGCGGCGTCCAAAGATGCGTGGAGGCGTTACGGAGCCCGCACGAACCAAGACGGGGATAAAAGAGCCGTCACTCAGCTTGAGCATCAGTTCGTTCTCGGAGCAATCGGTTTCAAATGGCAGACGATGTTCCGTCGCACGTTCAAAAGCGGACGAGTACAGGACGTCTTTAACATCTCCACCGATGACGTCGGCGCGTTCCTCGCACATCAAACCAAGTAAGCGATTATTCACATGCAGAATGGTTCCGTCGAGCTCGCAAATGATGACAGCATCGCTCGTGATCTCGACTAGCTGGGCAACGTCTGCCCACTCGTTGCGTTCAAGCGTTTCCATCGTGGACCCCACCGTCTATCGGTAACAAAAAAGCCTCCGAAGAGGCTTCTCAAATGCGATGGTGTCGGAGGCGGGACTTGAACCCGCATGACCAAAAAGCGGTCACTAGCACCTCAAGCTAGCGCGTCTGCCAATTCCGCCACTCCGACATGCTATGTTGTTGATTCACGGTTCGTTTTGTTGGACCCGCGCGTTCAACGAGGAAGATAATAACCTATGATTCGAGAACTGTGCAAGCACTTTTTTCAAAAAAGTTTACGAATTTGTAAATGAGCAGGTAGATCTATATGTCCGGTCCCGAATCGGTGTTGCCTCCCGGCGCGTCCTCGGGCATGAGCGATATTTTGCTGCGCACTTCGTGCTGCAAAATATCGCTCCCCCTGCGGAATGCGCCGGGAGGCAACACCGATTCGGGACCTACAAACACATTCTCCAGGCACCGTTCTCAAACATGTTCTGGGGGCTGATGCAAATTTAGTGGCTCGGCTTTGCCGAGCCCTTATATGGGGAGGTCGGAGCTAAAGCTCCGACCTCACTCAATTTCTTATTAGATTAAGTGAGCGATCAAGGAATCGCACCCCTCTGCAGTGGTAACACAGGGCCCGTGCTGGACTTAGTTTTCAGAACATTCCGCAGACCAGAAAACCCCCTTATCCGCGGCTCCGAAGGAGCAGGATAAGGGGGTTTCCATGGTCGAGGACGTTCTGAAAACTAAGTCCGGCGCGGGCCCGGACGA
>CABUCA010000113.1 GCA_902489965.1 uncultured Collinsella sp. | reverse complement strand
CGAGGTAGCCCTCCTGGTCGAAGTGCATGATCTCGATCTTCTCGGTCTCCTTCATGTGTGTCCTCCCATCACATGTGCGCAATTCTATACATCGCGCTTCTTGCTGATACCAATTATAGCCATACGATTGCTTGTTATTTAATACCAATCCAAACTCACGGAGATTTGCGGCGAACGGTCGGTTTCCTCGCCCGAGTGGTATTACAACGCCAATAGTTGTCTATTTCGAGCGCTACTGCCAACGGGTTCCCCACAACTCGCCAGCTATAAAAGCGTTGCGCCAGACCCGCCCAAGCGTTTCCGGCGCAACCGCGCAGTTTAGTTATTCGGCTTCCATCTCCGCTGTCACACGGCGATACATCTCGATAACCTGAGTCGTCGCCTTGGACGGATCCTGATAGTAGCGGCCATCACACGTCTCGGCCGAGACATAGCCCGTATAGCCGTGGCGCATGAGTGCCTCGAGGTCGGCACGCATATCACGCTCGCCGTCGCCCCAGGCAAGATGCGTCGTGCCGCCGCCCACATCTACAAAGTGGGTGTGAACGATCTTGTCGCCCA
This sequence comes from uncultured Collinsella sp., assembly GCA_902489965.1. GTDB lineage: Bacteria > Actinomycetota > Coriobacteriia > Coriobacteriales > Coriobacteriaceae > Collinsella. The sequence continues at coordinate 3,636 of CABUCA010000113.1, read as the reverse complement.
AAACCTCAAAGTAGCCGTCGATCGTGTCGCCGGCAACTTCCATGGCGCCAAAGTCGATACAGGCCTTCAGGTTGGGACGATCGACCGCCTCGAGGATGCGCGCGACATCCTGTGCGGTGTTGACCAACACGGACTCCGACGGCTGCAGGGCCTCGAGCGCGACGCGAATACCGCGCGTATCGGCGTAGTCGCACACCGAGCGCAGCATGGCGACGCTGCGGGCCCAGGCGTCCTCAGCCGGCTCGTCCAGATAGGCCCAACCACTCGTCACCAGAATCTGCGGCACGCCCAACTCAACGGCAACGTCGATCACATTCTTAAAGTACGAGAGGATGCGTTTTTGGCCCGCCTCACCGCGCACCGCGACGTTCCACGGCTTGGGGTTGTTCTGCTCGGGGCACACGCACACGATCTTGATACCGTATTGGGCGGCAAGATCGCGAATCTTATCCACCGAATCGTGCTCATGGCAATCCACATACAGGTGCATCGAGCCGGTCCACAGCTCGATATTGCGATAGCCGGCCTCACCTGCAGCCTTAAAAAACGTCTCGATGCTGTAGTAACGATGGTTGATGTTCATGAGCGAAAGCTCGGGTACGACCATAGCCCTCCCCTTTCGTACGGAGTTTTAAAAAACAGGGGGCCGCCGCAGATGCGACAAGCCCCCAAAGATCGACGCAACCGTTAGACGCGATGGAAGCGCGATTCGAACATATTAGGCAAGCACGCCAAAGTAAGCGCCGATGATGCCCACGACCATGGTGCAGAGGATCAGGACCATCGGGTTGATCTTCTTGGAGAGCAGCCAGTAGTAGAGCCAGAAGGCGGCCATACCGAGCATACCGGGCATGATGCCGTCCAGGATGTCCTGGAGAGTCTGGGCGGAGTCGCCCTGACCGATGGCGATGGGCAACGAAGCCCAGAACATGTCCTTGCTCATGGCGCCGACGACCATAACGCCGACAATGCCGACGCAGGCCATGATCTTTTGCATCAGGCCGGTCTTCTGAGCCTCGTCGAGGAAGCCAATGCCTAGCTCATAACCCTTGATAGCGCCAAAGATACGAATCAGGAACGCCGGGATGTTGTAGACGAGCAGGAAGGCGATGGGGCCAAAGACGTTGCCGGCCTGGCACAGGCTGATGCCCACGGCAGCGGCGACGACGCGCAGGGTGGACAGGAAGAAGGAGTCACCCAAGCCGGAAAGCGGACCCATGAGGGCGGCCTTGATGTCGTTGACGCTCTCGGGCTCAACCTCGCCACGAGCGACCTTTTCTTCCATGGCCATCGCGATGCCACCCACGAAGGGAGCGAGCTGCGGGGTGATGTTGAAGAATGCGCTGTGACGGTGCAAGGCCTCGGCGTAATCATCGGGACGGCCGGCATAGATCTTCTTGAGCATGTTGGCGACCATCAGGCAGAAGGCAATGTTCATCTGCTTGTAGTAGGTCCAGGAGAATTCCATGCCCAGGGCGCCGGTGTTCACGGCGCTCTTAATGAGGTCGGAGCGAGTAATCTGGTTCTCGGAATTAGAAGTCATCGTCCTCATCCCCTTCCACAGAAAGCTGGGACTGGGCGCCACCAAGGCCCAGCAGGTCGTACTTGTCGATGCCGATGATGATTGCGATCAGGGCGACGCCGAGGACGGGCACGTTGGCATAGGAGCACAGCAGGAAGCCCAGGAAGTAGAACGGCACGAGCTGCTTGGTAAGCACCAGACGGCCGAGCATGGCGAAGCCCATGGCAGGCAGGATGTTGGCTGCGACGCCAAAGCCATCGAGGACGAACGTCGGGATGAAGTCGAGCAGGCCCTGAACAGCGTCGGCACCCAGATAGAAGGAGACCGAGCACAGGATAAAGGCCAGGACGACAATCACGAGACCGATAATCCAGTGCATAGCGTAGATACCCTTGAGGTTACCCTTGCTGGCAAAGACGTCGGCACGGTCGACCAGAAGGGGCATACCGGCGTTGACGACGTTCTTAATGGCCAGGCACAGAGTGGCGATGGGCATCGCGAGCGCGATAGCGGCCTCGGTGCTCTGGCCCAGCTGAATAGCGAAGGCGCAGGCGAGCACACCGCCAATACACTCATCGGGCGGCACGTAAGCGCCGATGGAGATAGAACCCATGAAGAGCAGCTCGAGGCTCGCACCGATGGCGAGGCCGGACTGCAGGTCCCCGAGGACTATGCCGACGAGCGGGCACAGAACGATCGGGCGGAACGCATAGAGCGTACCGAGCTGATAATCGAGCTTACCGAAGGCAGCGATAAGTCCGATGAGGATCGCTTGAACAAGCATTGTTCCTCCCTTTGATCCCTCTTGGATCCGCGCGGCGATTCCCGACTTGTCAGCGCGCCCTTTTCCATGCCGACAATCGCCTAGACAGATCCAGCTTGTACCGGTGTGCTGTTAACACCTAAACCGGTGCAAATGATTTGATACCAATTATATAGTCATGAGAAAACTATTTAATACCAATCGCTCAACGGGCGTGTACTCCCGGTGAACGGTAGATGGGGGTAACGGGTAAAGCGTTTATCCGGTACGCCCACGAATAGGGGCGGCGCCGTGCGCGCCGCCCGTGGTTCCCAATTAGAGGGCGCTTAGGGCATCGACCTTGGGGTCGTCGGCCAGAGCGCGAATCTCGACCTCGACACCGCGGCCGACGAGCTCACGAATGTCCTCTTCCTCGGCAGCAGTCACAAAGATCTGGCGGGAGATCTTACGGGCATCGGGACGCTGCTCGTCCTTGGACTTGGTGTTGCCCAGGTTGATGGAGGTGATCTGCGGGCAGCCGTCGACAAGCTGCTTGGCCTCGGCGATGCTGGCGACGCAGATGATCATCTTGTACTTATCGGTAACACCGGAGTTGATGGCCTCGATGGCGTGCTCCATGTCCTTGATGACGAGCTTGACGTTGGCCGGCTTTCCCATCTTGAGCGTAGTCTTCCAGACGGGATCGTTGGCAACCTTGTCGCCAACGCAGAAGATGCAGTCAGAGCCCAAGCCCTGGACCCAAGAGACGGCCACCTGGCCATGAAGCAGACGATGGTCGACGCGAAGCAGTTGAATCATGATTGACCCCCAAAGGTCTCATGCCGGAAACCCGGCCCCATTAATAGCAGGCGGTGACTAGAACTCTTCCTCGTCATCCGCATCGGTCAGCAGGTCGTTGACAAACTTGACGCGCGTGTCGTCAGCCGCGAGGATCTCGCGGATAACCTGATCGGCGGGAGCCTCCTGGTCCGAAAAGAGCAGCTGGATCAGCAGCGGCAGATTCATGTTGGCAACCAGGTAGGTGTTGGGGCGCGTCTGGACGATCTTGGTGAACTCGTTGTTGACGCTGCCGCCAAACAGGTCGGTGCACACGATTACGTCGTCGGCGGGGTCGAAGGTCGCCAGGAGCTTGGCGGCCTCCTCGGCGACGTCGGTGCGGCCGTCGACAAACATCGACAGGTCGTGGACGTTATCGCGCGCGCCCGAGAGCAGCTCGGTGCTCTCCTTGATGCCGGTCGCAAAATGCGCGTGGCTGGCGAAGATGTATTGCCTCATTGCGGTTTCCCCCAAATGAAATTAGTAGTCGAACTGGTGGTAGTAGCGGCGGTACTTGAGGTTGTGCTTGGTGACC
>CABUCA010000112.1 GCA_902489965.1 uncultured Collinsella sp. | reverse complement strand
AAAAGGCAAGGCATGACCAGAAGGTCTATGCCTTGCCTTTTTCATGCCAACTTGTTCGCTCTGGACGCCGCTCGCTGTCCGTCCTCTACCTGCGGCGTTGCCTTGCTCCGGATACGGTAGGGTAGTCATTGGGGACGTTCTTAAATGACTAGTCGAAAGGGACACTCTTGCACCAAATCTGCCGGCCCTCGCCGGGTTCGTACCTTACTTTACTGAGATAAAGTGAACGTGTAGATTCGTAACCCACTCGCAACCGTTCTATGGCACGATATTGAACGAATGTATGCTATGCGCCCAAATCTTTTGGGCAGAGTGGGAGACAGTATGGTCAAGCTGTACGAGGACGGCATCTACCTGCGTAACGGCAGCGAGGTTGTGCCTGAGGCCGAGGCTGCCGAGCGCGGTATTACACAGACGCCCGAGGATGCCAAGCGCGGCACCATCGCGTATTCGATCCTTCAGGCACACAACACGTCCGGCGACCCCGAGGCGCTCAAGATTCGCTTCGACGCCATGGCGAGCCACGACATCACCTTTGTCGGCATCATCCAGACGGCGCGCGCCTCGGGCATGGAGCAGTTCCCGCTGCCCTACGTGCTCACCAACTGCCACAACTCGCTGTGCGCCGTGGGCGGCACCATCAACGAGGACGACCACGTCTTTGGTCTCTCGGCTGCCAAGAAGTACGGCGGCATTTTCGTCCCGCCGCACATCGCCGTCATCCACTCCTTTATGCGTGAGAACTTCGCCGGTTGCGGCAAGATGATCTTGGGCTCCGACTCGCACACCCGCTACGGCGCCCTGGGCACCATGGCCGTGGGCGAGGGCGGCGGCGAGTTGGCCAAGCAGCTGCTGCGTGACACCTACGATGTTGCCTATCCCGGCGTTGTCGCCATCTACCTCACGGGCGCCCCGCGTCCCGGCGTCGGCCCGCACGACGTGGCGCTCGCCATCATCCGCGCCGTCTTTGCCAAGGGCTACGTCAAGAACAAGGTCATGGAGTTCGTGGGCCCCGGCATCGCGAGCATGACGACCGACTACCGCAACGGCGTCGACGTTATGACCACCGAGACCACCTGCCTGTCGAGCATCTGGGCCACCGATGAGGACACGCACGCGTTTTTGACCATGCACGGCCGCGGGGACGACTACCGCGAGCTCAAGCCCGCCGATGTCGCCTACTACGACGGCTGCGTCGAGGTCGACCTGTCGAGCATCAAGCCCATGATCGCGCTGCCATTCCATCCCTCCAACGGCTTTGAGATCGACGAGCTCAACGAGAACCTCGAGGACATCCTTCACGAGGTGGAGCTCGAGGCCGCCAAGATCGGCGAGGGCAAGACGCACTTTAGCCTGCTCGACAAGATTGTCGACGGCAAGCTGCACGTGCAACAGGGCGTTATCGCCGGCTGCTCGGGCGGCAACTACGACTCCGTGGTCCAGGCTGCCCGCGTGCTCAAGGGCGCCAACACCGGCTGCGGCGAGTTCTCGCTGTCGGTCTACCCCACAAGTCAGCCCGTGGCGCTCGAGCTTACGCGCCGCGGCTATATCTACGATCTCATGGAGGCTGGCGCGATCGTGCGCACGGCGTTCTGCGGCCCGTGTTTCGGTGCCGGCGACACGCCTGCCAACAACGGCCTGTCCATCCGCCACACCACGCGCAACTTCCCCAACCGCGAGGGTTCCAAGCCGGGTAATGGCCAGCTGAGCGCCGTGGCCCTGATGGACGCCCGCTCCATTGCGGCGACGGCTGCCAACGGCGGCATCCTGACGCCAGCGACCGACCTGCCCGAGGAAACTTGGGACGAGGCCTGCGAGTACACCTTTGACGATGCGCCGTACAAGAAGCGCGTGTACTGGGGCTTTGGCAAGGCGGAGCCTGCCGACGAGCTGGTCGAGGGTCCCAATATCAAGCCGTGGCCCGCGATGGAGCCGCTCGGCGACGATATCCTGCTCAAGGTGTGCTCCAAGATCATGGACCCGGTCACCACGACCGACGAGCTCATTCCTTCGGGCGAGACGAGTTCCTTCCGCTCCAACCCGCTGGGCTTGGCCGAGTTTACGCTGAGCCGTCGCGATCCGGCCTACGTGGGCCGCTCCAAGGAGGTCGACGCGGTGGAAAAGCGTCGCGTGGCCGGTGAGGCCGCGGGCGACCTGGCGGCGCTCGATGCCGAGCTTGCCGGCGTGTTTGAGGCACTGGCCGGCGCGGGTGTCGCTGCCGACGCCAAGGCGACCGAGTACGGCTCCATGCTCTATGCCAAGAAGCCCGGTGACGGTTCCGCCCGCGAGCAGGCTGCGAGCTGCCAGCGCGTGATCGGCGGCCTGGCCAACATCGTCCACGAGTACGCCACCAAGCGCTATCGCTCTAACGTGATGAACTGGGGCATGGTGCCCTTCCAGATGGAGGCCGAGCCCAACTTTGAGGTGGGCGATTACGTCTTCGTGCCGGGTGTCCGCACCGCGCTCGATGGCGACCTGCAGAACATCGCTGCCTACGTGGTGCGCGCCGACGGCACGGTCGAGCAGGTTGAGCTCTATATTGCCGATATGACGGCAGAGGAGCGCGCCATCGTCAAGGCCGGCTGCCTGATCAACTACAACAAGTTCAAGACCGCTGCCGAGTAACGCACTTAATTGTCCGCCCGGGGCTTACCCTTTCCCGCCCGCTCACGCGCTTCGCGAGGGTCGCGTTCGGGAAAGGGTAAGCCCCGGGCTACGTTTCTGCGTTCTCGTTGGGTCTTGAGGGACGCTAATAAATAGACTTGCTTGATGCCGCCTCTGTTATCGGGGCGGCTTCTTTTTGTCGAGAACCACCACAAAGGGGACAGGCACCTTTGTGGTGGTCCCGTTTGTCTCGACCTGTAACATCTGGGCCCTATTTGACGAGCGGTTGTTACAGATTGAGACAAACGATCGCCGCCGATCATTTCATCTCAATCTGTAACATCTAGGATCGAAAAGGGCCGCTAGATGTTACAGATCGAGACAGTGGAACATCGGAGCCGAAACCACCACAAAGGTGCCTGCCCGGCGGGACCTTATTTCGATGGGGTCCAGGTTATTTCATCGTCAAATAGCCAAGTGCGTGCCGAGCCGCTGTTGCGCGCTGTCTGCGGATCGGGCTCGCAGGTTTGTTCGTAGGCATCCTCGGTACACCGATCCATAAAATCGACGACTGCCGTCTGGTCGCCCTCCATGACGTAGATTACGTCGCCATCCGAGATATAGACCCCCGGTCCTTCATTGTCCACGCAGCCGGGGTCGTATGAGACGTTGCACAATTTGCTCCCGTTTGCCGCATCGAGCTCAAGGGTCGAATAATACCCGCCAACCATTTGGCCGTTCTTGGCTCGATATGTTGCGGCACCGTACCACCGCTTAAACGTCTTGCCTTTGAGTAAACTGGTTGCCTTGCCGATAAGCTGCTCATCTTTGGTGTAGCGCCTGGCCCCAAGTTCGATACGGGGATAGTTGCTGACCCCAAGCGCTGCGGGCGTACCGTCAAAATCGACGGTGATCGAATCGGGTTTGACGATATCGGTGAGGACCTCGATGGGATAGCTTACGGTCTCAACCGCCGCCTGCGTCGCAGAGGCGGGGAGAAATGCGAGATAGATAATTCCTACGCCGACTGCGGTAATCGCAAACGCTAAGACGAGCAGGCCGATATAGGTGGAGCGTTTCACGGCGGGTACCTCGCAAACAGTATGCATTCATTAAGATAAGTGATACCAGCTTACGACAATATTCAAAAGAAAGCGATCGATCGAAATGACGGGGTGAAAAGGCCCTATTGGGTTTCGATTTGACCTCTAATAGGAATATTTGCCCCACTCATTCTGGGCGAGAGGTCAATAATTGAGTCCACGAGTTTTGAGCGATACTCTTCTCACTAAATCTCGATTTGTAACATCTTGGCCGCTAAAAGTGGGCTTGGTGTTACAGATTTAGATTTTCGATTCAGGTGTCTTCTGTTCGTCTCGATTTGTAACAGATAGAGCCCTATTTGCCGACTAGATGTTACAGATTGAGACAAACGGGCGCCGCTGAACAATTCGTCTCGATCCGTAACATCTGGAGCCGGAAACGGTCGATAGATGTTACAGATTGAGATAGTGAGGGGACGAGGCCGCAGCGGGTGAGCGGGCCTGCCCTTATCTCTTAATCACTCATAAAATCTTATATATAGAGACTTAGATTTATGTATAAGATCGTACAAAGCTGGCAA
>CABUCA010000111.1 GCA_902489965.1 uncultured Collinsella sp. | reverse complement strand
AGCTGGGGAAAAGCAAGCGCGTCCGCACGGTGGGGGGGTCGGGCGCGGTGGCTCCTATTGAGGAAGCTCGATTTCGGCTTCCGACGGGATGCGGAAGTAGGTCTCGGTCCAGTCGGTGAGTTTGTGCTCGAGCTCGCGGGTGATGGCGCCGTCGAGCATGCGCCAGGTCCAGTTGCCGCCCAGCGTGGCAGGGGTGTTGATGCGCGCCTCGTTGCCCAAGTTGAGCAGGTCCTGCATGGTGTAGATGCACGTGTCGCTCACGCTGGCGGCGATGGTGCGATTGAGTGCATCTGCCATGGGTTCGCCGGCCTGCTGATGGGTGTACAGGGCTGCCTGCTCGCGCTGACGCGGGGTGGCCGTTCCCTCAAACCAACCGCGCGCCGTCTCGTTGTCGTGGGTGCCCACATAGGCGACGGTGTTGGCGATGTAGTTATGCGGCAGGTAGTACGAGTTGGTGCCCTCAAAGGCAAACTGCAGGATCTTCATGCCGGGGAAGCCCGAGTTGTCGCGCATGTCGATGACGCCGGGGGTGAGGAAGCCCAGGTCCTCGGCGATGATGGGCAGCGTGCCGAGCTTTTTCTCGAGCGTCTTGAAGAACTTGAGGCCGGGACCCTGCGTCCACGAACCGTAGGACGAATCGGGCGAGGAGAACGGCACCTCCCAATAGGCCTCGAAGCCGCGGAAGTGATCCAGGCGGATGACGTCGTACATGTCGAGGGCGGCGCGAATGCGGCCCTCCCACCAGGAGAAGCCGTCGGACTCCATGGCGTCCCAGTCGTAGATGGGGTTGCCCCAGTACTGGCCGGTGGCCGAGAACTGGTCGGGCGGCGTGCCGGCGACGCTCACGGGATTGCCGGCGGCGTCGATCTTAAAGAGCTCAGGCGTCGCCCACATCTCGACGGAGTCACGCGAGACATAGATGGGCAGGTCGCCGATGATGAGAATGTCGCGCTCGTTGGCATAGGCCTTGAGGCGGCTCCATTGGCGGTCGAAGAAATACTGCGTCATCTGGTGGTAGAGCATGCGCGCGGGATGGGCGGCGCAGACCTTGGCAGATGCTTCGCCGCGGGTGCGCAGTTCTGCGGGCCACTCCCAAAAGGCCTTGAGTCCGCACTCCTCTTTGACGGTCATGAACTCGCAGTAGGGGATGAGCCAGTCCTCGTTGGCCTGGATAAAGTCATCGAAATCGGCCGGCTTGTCGGCAGCAAAGCGCTCGGCGGCGCGGTCGAGAATCTGACGGCGGCCGCCAAAGATAGCACCGTAGTCAACATTGCTGGGGTCGGATCCCAGGTACACGCCATCGATATCGCGCTGCTCCAGATACCCTGTCTCGATAAGCTCGGCAAAGTCGATAAAGTTGGGGTTGCCTGCGCGGGCCGAGAACGACTGATAGGGCGAATCGCCATAGCTGGTCGTCGTAAGGGGCAGAATCTGCCAGTAATGTTGTTTGCACGAGGCGAGAAAATCGACGAAGTCGTAGGCATTCCAGCCAAAGCCGCCGATTCCGTATGGTCCGGGCAGAGATGAGACGGGCATGAGGACGCCGCTTGCACGCTCCATGAATGCGCTCACCAACCTTCTTGTTGTGGGGTCGGCCTGCCGATGGGTGTGCAGTCCGCCTCCGATGTTCTGATTCGATACGCCTATTGTAAAACATGTTGTTTAAACATGTACAAGCAAGATAAAAAAGTTGGTCGCTTTTCGGCGAATGGTTACATGCCATGAAAAAGCCCCGACCTCACAACGTGAGATCGGGGCAAGAGCGGTATGTAGGTTTTTGCTACTCGGCGTCGGCGAAGCCGTTGGGGTTGTGGCTCTGCCAGTTCCAGCTATCGCGGCACATGTCCGCGATGTCGTACTGGGCCTTCCAGCCCATCATGCGCTCGGCCTTGGAGGCATCGCACCAGTTGGCAGCGATGTCGCCGGCGCGGCGCTCGCGGATCACGTAGGGCAGCTCCTTGCCACAAGCCTTGGAGAAGGCGGCGACGACCTCGAGTACCGAGGTGCCGGTGCCGGTGCCCAAGTTAAAGATCTCGACGCCGGTCTTGCCGTTCATCCAGTTAAGGGCGGCAACGTGACCAGAGGCCAGATCGCACACGTGGATGTAGTCGCGCACGCCGGTGCCGTCGGGGGTGGGGTAGTCGTTGCCAAAGACCTGAACGGCCTCGAGCTTGCCCACGGCGACCTGGGTGACATAGGGCACCAAGTTGTTGGGGATGCCCTTGGGGTCCTCGCCGATCAGGCCCGACGGATGAGCGCCGATGGGGTTGAAGTAACGGAGCAGCACGACGTCCCACTCGGGGTCGGCGGTGTGGACGTCCATAAGGATCTGCTCGATCATCCACTTGGTCCAACCATAGGGGTTGGTCGCGGGCTTCTTAGGATCCTCCTCGGTGACGGGCGGGTTGTCCGGGTCGCCGTAGACGGTCGAGGAGCTCGAGAAGATGATGGACTTGCAGCCATGGTTGCGCATGACGTCGATGAGCACCAGGGTGTTCTCGATGTTGTTGTGATAGTACTCGACGGGCTTGCTCACCGACTCGCCGACGGCCTTAAAGCCGGCAAAGTGGATGACGCGGTCGATCTGATGGGTATCGAAGATCTTGTTCATCGCATCGCGGTCGAGCACGTTGGCCTCGTAGAAGGTGAGGTTCTTGGCGGCCTCGTCGCCCACGATGGTCTTGACGCGGTCGACGGCGACGGCGCTGGAGTTGGAGAGATCATCGACGATGACGACCTGGTAGCCACCTTCGAGCAGCTGAACGACGGTGTGCGAGCCGATAAAGCCGGCGCCACCGGTAACGAGGACGCAGGTGTCTTTGGGGTCGAGTGCTTTGGACATGTAGTCTCCTATCGAATCAGGAACACTTCTTCAGGGGAGTATAGCGCAGGCAGGGACGCCCAAATCGTGCGCTGTGGGAAAAGCAGAGGATTGTGCCAACGTACTCATAGAAGAGCTTGCGTACGCATAACCTGATCTTTGACATTTGCTTACGAGCCGCTGACCTTGTAGTTTCCTGCCGTTCGTGGAAATCGTTGGGACGCGCCATATGTACGCTAATATGTATGAGTTGAGCGACATATAAATAAACATGTAACGGAGTACATATGTCACCAAACAGCGATTCCATCCTTTCCCAGGAGCTCTCGCGCCGCACTGCCCTCAAGGCCCTGTTCGGCGCCGCTTCTGCGGCAGTTCTTTTTGGCCTGCCCGCTCGCGCCCATGCGGCGGAGGCTTCCAAAGAAACAACCGATAAACTGAATGCCGCCCAGGCCCAGCTCGACGAGGTTCAGGCCCAGCTCGACAGCATCGCAAATGAGTATGCGGCGCTGGCCAACAAGAATGCCCAGACCCTCAACGACATCGAGAATGTCCAGGGCAAGATTGACGACACGCAGGCCCAGATCGATGAAAAGAAGGCCGAGCTCAAGAAGAAGCGCAACGACCTTTCCGATCGCGTGGCCGCCAGCTACAAGTCCGGCGGCACGAACATCCTGTCGCTGCTGCTGGCCTCTGGCTCGTTTGAGGAACTCGTCGCCAACGCGCATTACGTTGAGAAGATCAACAAGAGTGACCGCGATGCCATCGAGGATATCCAGACGATTCAGTCTGAGCTCGACGCACAGAAGACCGAGCTCGAAGCACAAAAGGCCGACCTGGAGAAACTCAAGGACCAGCAGACGGCTCAGATGCAGGATATGCAGGCCAAGCAGCAAGAAGTCCAGACCGTGCTGAACGGTCTTTCCGACGACGTCAAGGAGCTCATGGCTCAGCGCGATTCCGAGATCCTCGCTGCCGCCCAGGCCGAGGAGGCTGCCAGGAAGGCCGCCGCTGCCGCGGCCGCCGCGAACAAGAACAATTCCTACTCGGGCGGTTCGAGCTCGGGCGGTGGATCGTATGCGCCCGGAACTCCGCAGCAGAATGCCGGCTCGGGCAAGCAGCAGGCTGTCGTCAACGCGTGCTACTCCACGCCTTCGCCGGGTCAGAACTGGTGCGCGGCGTGGGTCACCAATGTCTTCCGTAACGCCGGCGTTGGCTACTTTGGCGGCAACGCGTGCGACATGTTTAACGCCTGGTGCTATAGCTCCGATCGCTCGGCGCTGCAGGTGGGCATGATCGTGGCCGATTCCTCGCACAGCGGCACGGGTGCTCCGGGCCTTATCTACGGTCATGTGGGTATCTACGTTGGCGGCGGCATCGTTATGAGCAACGAGGGTGCCATTACGTCTAAGTCGCTTGACTCGTTCATTGGGTTCTACGGCACTGGCTCTGGCGTGCGCTGGGGCTGGCTTGGCGGTATTGCGCTGTCGTAGCTGCGGTTTGAAGTAAGTTGGTCCGTGGCTGCCCGAAAGGCATTAGGTTGCCTGCTCGGACAGTCCTGCTCGCACGGAGAGCACATTAAGTGCTCTCCGGCTCGTGC
>CABUCA010000110.1 GCA_902489965.1 uncultured Collinsella sp. | reverse complement strand
TCCCCATACCCTCGTTCGGTCAGACGCGCCGCCGCGGTTTGTGTTTGTGCCGTATAATGACCGTTACCTATGACGCGATACAAAAGAAAGGTGTTTGCCCATGCAGGCACAGAAGGCGGAGGGAACCCGCGACCTTATCGGCGCCGAGATGCGCGCCTGGCAAAAGATGCAGCAGATTGCGGCCGGCGTGTTCGAGCCGTTTGGTTTTAAACCCATCGAGACGCCCGCCATCGAGCAGGTGGACGTGTTTGTCCACGGCATCGGCCAGTCGACCGACGTCGTTCGCAAGGAGATGTTCCGCGTGTTTAGCGGCGCCAACCTGGAGCGCGTCTTTACCGAGGGCACCGATACCAAGCTTAAGCCCAAGCAGCGCCTGGCCCTTCGTCCCGAGGGCACGGCCGGTGTGGTGCGCGCCGTCGTGGAGAACAACCTAGTGCCCCAGGGCTCCACGCCGTTTAAGGCGTACTATGCCGAGGCCATGTTCCGTGGCGAGCGTCCCCAGAAGGGTCGCCTGCGCCAGTTTCACCAGGTGGGCATCGAGTGGCTCGGCGCTCCCGATCCGGCGGCAGACGCCGAGTGCATCATCATGCTCATGGAGTTCTACAAGCGCCTGGGCTTCGATCTTTCCAAGCTCCGTCTGCTCATTAACTCGATGGGCGATGCGCAGTGCCGTCCGGCCTATCGCGAGCAGGTTAAGCAGTTCATTCTCGACCACGCCGACGAGATGTGCGACGAGTGCCGCGAGCGCGCCGAGCTCAACCCGCTGCGCGCCTTCGACTGCAAGAACGACCATTGCCGCGAGATCATGTCCGAGGCTCCGCTGATGGGCGACAACCTGTGCGACGAGTGCCGCGAGCACTACGAGCAAGTCAAGCGCTATCTGGATGCTGCCGGTATCGAGTATGTAGAGGATCCCACCCTGGTGCGTGGTCTGGACTACTACACCCGCACCGTCTTTGAGGTCGAGGCCCCTGGCGCCGGCGTCGGCTCCATCGGCGGCGGCGGTCGCTACGATGGCCTGGTCGAGCTCGAGGGTGGCAAGCCCACGGCGGGCGTCGGCTTTGCCGTCGGTTTTGAGCGCGCCCTGCTGGCCCTGCAGGCCTTTGGCAGCGATCTGGGTGCCGATGAGGCCCCGTGCGTCTATGTCGCCAATGCCGGCAAGGAACTGCGCCAGAACGTCTTTGCCATTACGCAGAAGCTTCGCGCCGCAGGCATCGTGACCGAGGCCGACTATCAGGGCCGTTCGCTCAAGGCCCAGTTTAAGCAGGCCGATAAGGTAGGCGCCAAGCTCATCCTGGTCCTGGGCGGCGACGAGCTTGCCGCCGGCAAGGTCAAGGTGCGCGACATGCAGAGCCATGACGAGGTTCTCGTCGATCTGGCCAACGTCGTCGAGGCGGTTCGCGAGCGTCTGTAGCGCATGATTTTTGAGCTGCGGACCCGCTAACATGTCCCGCTCGCGACGAGCGATTGTTACGGGGGTGTTTCGCATTTATGCGGAATGCCCCCGTTTGTGTATGCCGTCCACCGAGAAATACGACCATTTAGGGCAAAAACCCTTGCAATGCAGAAAATACTTTTGTGTGGTAAAGCGCAATCAGTGTCGAAAGTATTTCTCAAGCGCCTATAATGAATACCGCATGTTACGTGCATAGAAGGAGGAATGGGAGGAAACGTGGCTGAGAACCTAAGCAACCAGTCTGTACCCGAAGCCGCGGCGCGCGTCGCTGCCGTGGTCAACCGCCTCGTTAACCGAATCGGCTCGAATGCCGAGTCCAGGGAGCGTCTCGCCGAGATCGAGATCCCCGAGGAGCTGCGCGATAATCTGGCGTTGTTCCTGCGCCTGGAACGTCGTGTGCTTAGCGAGTATGATCCCGAGATCGCGGACCTGTTCGACAAGATTTTGACAGCCGAGATTGTGGCCAATGCTGGCAACCCCGGTAGCCGCGCTGCCGACGAGTCCGTTGACGAACAGGGCGTGCCCACTGCCGACGAGCCCACCGCCGTGGCGTTTCGCGAAGTCGTCGATCTGATTGACAGCCTGCCGCTTGATAAGCAGCAGGTCATCGTTCGCGCCTTTACGAGCTTCTTCCACTTGGCAAACCTGTCGGAGGAGAACTACCGTGTGGCGCAGCTGCGCGAGCGCGAGGCCGGCGCATCGACCGATACCGAGGTCGATCCCGCCAACGAACTCACCGTCGCCTATCACCAGTTGGTAAACGAGATGGGCGTCGAGGGTGCCAATGAGCTGCTCGGCAAGCTCGAGTTCCACCCTGTCTTTACCGCACATCCCACCGAGGCCCGTCGTAAGGCCGTCGAGGGCAAGATTCGCCGTATCTCCAACCTGCTGGAGGAGCGTCCGCGTTTGGGCGGCTCCGACCTGGTGGAGAACGAGCGCCATATGCTGCAGGAGATCGACGCCCTGGTGCGTACGAGCCCCATCGCGCTCAAGAAGCCCACGCCGGTCGAGGAAGCCGATACCATCATCGACATCTTTGATAACACGCTGTTCGACGTTATCCCCGTCATCTATCGTCGTTTTGACGACTGGGTGCTGGGCGACAAGGCCGGCACCGTGCCGCCGCTGTGCCCGGCGTTCTTCCATCCCGGCAGCTGGATCGGTTCCGACCGCGACGGTAACCCCAACGTCACCGCTAAGGTGAGCCGTGAGGTCGCCGCCAAGTACTTCACCCACATGGTGCTCAAGCTCGAGGACAAGTGCCGCCGCATCGGCCGCAACCTCACGCTCGAGGCTACCTACAGCAAGCCGTCGGCCGAGCTCATCAACCTGTGGAACCATCAGGTCGAGATGAGCACCCAGTACACGGCCCGCGCCGAGTTGATCTCCGAGCACGAGCCGCATCGCGCCGTCATGCTCGTCATGGCCGACCGTCTGAACGCCACCGTGCGCCGTATCACCGACACCATGTACCACAGCGCCGATGAGTTCCTGGAGGACCTGCGCGTCGTCCAGCGCTCGCTGGCCGCCTGCGGTGCCGTCCGTGCCGCCTACGGTCCGGTGCAGACCATCATCTGGCAGGTCGAGTCCTTCGGCTTCCATATGGTCGAGATGGAGTTCCGTCAGCACTCCGTGGTGCACGCCCGCGCCCTCAAGGATATCCACGAGAACGGTATCCATGGTGACCTGCAGCCCATGACGCGCGAGGTCATCGACACCTTCCGTGCCATCGGTTCCATCCAAAAGCGCTACGGCAAGAAGATGGCGCACCGCTACATCATCTCGTTTACCAAGAGTGCCCAGCATGTGGCCGACGTCTTTGAGCTGGCCCACCTGTCCTTCGCACATGAGGAAGACGTTCCCGAGCTCGACGTGATCCCGCTGTTCGAGCAACTCGAGGACCTCGAGGGCTGCGTTGACGTGCTCGACCAGATGCTTACGCTGCCCGTGGTGCAAAAGCGCCTTGCCCAGACCAACCGCCGCATGGAGGTCATGCTGGGCTATTCCGACTCCTCCAAGGACGCCGGTCCTACCACGGCCATGCTCGCGCTGCACTCCGCGCAGGAGCGCATCGCCAAGTGGGCCGAGAAGAACGATATCGACCTGGTGCTCATGCACGGTCGCGGCGGTGCCGTGGGCCGTGGTGGCGGCCCGGCCAACAAGGCCGTGCTGGCGCAGCCCAAGGGTTCGGTCAACTGCTTCTTTAAGCTCACCGAGCAGGGCGAGGTCATCTTTGCCCGTTACGGCAACCGCACGCTGGCTCAGCGCCATGTTGAGTCCGTTGCTGCCGCAACGCTTTTGCAGTCGGCCCCGAGTGTCGAGAAGACCAACACCGAGACCACGCAGAAGTTCTGGGATATGGCCGAGAAGCTCAACACCGCAAGCCACGAGCGCTATCTGGACCTGCTGAACACCGAGGACTTTACACCGTGGTTCTCGACCGTGACGCCGCTGACCGAGGTCGGTCTGCTGCCGATCGGCTCGCGTCCGGCCAAGCGCGGTCTGGGTGCGAAGTCACTCGACGACCTGCGTACCATTCCGTGGATCTTCAGCTGGAGCCAGGCGCGCATTAACCTGGCCGCTTGGTACGGCCTGGGCACCGCCTGCGAGCAGCTTGGCGATCTTGACCAGCTCAAGGCTGCCTACCAGGAGTGGCCGTTCTTCCGCACCTTTATCGACAATATTGAGATGTCGATCGCCAAGACCGATCAGCGCATCGCCAAGATGTATCTGCACCTGGGCGATCGCCAGGATCTGTCCGAGAAGGTCTTTACCGAGATGCAGCTCACGCGTAAGTGGGTCCTTGCCATCGTCGGTGACGAGTGGCCGCTGCAGCGCCGCCGCGTGCTCGGCTGCGCCGTCCGCGTGCGTAACCCCTATGTCGACGCCCTGTCCATCGCCCAGGTCCGCGCCCTTCGCGAGGTGCGCATGAATCAGGACGAGATGGCCGAGGAGAAGAAGGCCGAGTACATGAGCCTGATTCTTTCGACTGTGACCGGCGTCTCGGCAGGTTTGCAGAACACGGGGTAATCGATAGCCCTGTAGTCGTCCGGGGTCGTGCAAAAGCATCAACAAGGGCCGC
>CABUCA010000109.1 GCA_902489965.1 uncultured Collinsella sp. | reverse complement strand
CAGGAAGGCCTCTTACACCACATCTCTGCGCGCTACCGGTGAGGCATCTGAGCGGTCGGCAAAAACGCTTAGAAGCTACGAATCCGCAACTAAAGTTCATCAAAAAGGGGCAGCCGGCAGAAACCTCCCCAGCCAAAGCTGCTCCCTCAATACGACAGCTCAAAAACCCACCGTTCGCAGAAGATAAGCCGCGCCCCAATACCGTTGCCCGAAGTTTCGGGCGTATGCGGCGTCCGCTATGCCATCATGCGCGTATGGGAATCATTCTGTCACATACCACGGCACGCGCTGTATACCAAACAGCCAACTCGCTCGCAAGCTACGCGACCGGTCCCATACCTATGGAAAAGATCAGGGTGTCTGCGCCGACCACGTCCGACCTGGAAGCGGCACGAGCATGGCTCAACAGAAAGAATGTCGATTCTGAACGTATCCATGTGCTGACGTTTTCCAATAATGCCAAAAGGCACCGCAAGGGCTGCATCTGCCACTGCACGCGCTATACGTTTGATGCAGAAAGCTACCTAGAACTCGAGCCGAACGTCTACATCGTCGATATCAAGCTGTGCGCGTTAGAAGCAACAGCCGACCTCAACCTTTCGGAGCTCGTTGAGTATTACTTTGAAATCTGCGGCTCCTACGCGCTTGGAACGTCCGACGAAACTCAATATCGCGAGCGCCCAGCCCTAACCAGCGTTGAAGAGCTCAGAGCCTTCTTTTCAGAGGCACCGGGGTATCGTGGATCTAATAAAGCACTTAAGGCACTTTCTTATGTACACGAAGGCTGTCGCTCCCCACTCGAAACGGCGTTTGTCATGATGCTGACAATGCCCAAGTCAATGGGTGGCTTAGCCATACGCGCTATCAAAACGGATTATCCGATCCCAGTCCCCAAAAGATACGCCGCCCTAACGCGACGGACGGTTTTCTACCTCGACGCGCTGCTCGAAAATTCGATGACCGATATCGAATACAACGGCTTTTACCACGACGAACCCGAGCAGCAATCAATTGACGAGGAGCGCCGAAACACGCTGCGAAACATGGGATATGCCGTTATCACGGTTAATCGTCATTCGTTTTTCAAGCAGTCCGCTTTTAAACGGGTCATGGAAGCGATTCGCATTCGCGAGAAGATATGGCCCGGTCGACTCCCGGATAACTTCGCCATCCTGCAAGAAACTCTTCGTCAATTTGTCTTGCGGCGCTACTTCGAATACGGTCGCCGCGTCCTGGAGACACTCAAAGAAGAAGAGGCCGCCAAGCGCGAAATTGCAAGCCAATATCCGCAAGCTGATGACCCGAGCATCAACGATGTGCCCGAACCCGACGACATGCAACACGTCGGGGCCCTTGCTGAGGAAATCAATGGGGCTTGGGAATGCGACATGTTCGCAAAAATCGATGAAAACCGCACGGAAGACGACACGATTATTGATCTAATTGAGAATTCGCTCTTCTAAAGGCGATCTCTGCGGATGTCCACCTACATTTTTCGACTTATTCGGCCACCGATGTGCCAGATTGGCTGCAGCAATGCTCAATATAACTTTAGATAAAACTGATTCTGCAGAAACTCCCGTAGAGGAAGAACTGATTCTCACGGTATTTGACACGATAAAGTACAAATATGAACAGTTCTAATGCTTCTCAAGGTGGCTTTCTTAGCATGCTAGCCGAACATCTCGAAATATGTTGGCGAGCATTGCGTCGATGTCTCCCAACCCACAGAAAATCGCAGAAGCGGCAAGCAGTCATCGAAATTAACGCAAATTGTATTGACATATGAACATACACTCATATAATCGAAAGCAAGTTATATGAGCGCATGTTCATATGAAAGGATATTGCAATGAGCACCCGCGTTGATGAAACGAAACCCGACATCGAGGCCACCGAACCCGCGATCCCCACCACCTGCTCGCCCGAGGACCTTCCCGACGAGGAACTTCTCTACGACCTCGCCGACCTGTTCAAGGTCTTCAGCGACACCACGCGTATCAAGATCCTTTACGCCCTCATGGGCCGCGAGCTCTGCGTGGCAGACATCGCCGAAGCGACCGAAACCTCGCAGTCGGCAGTATCGCACCAGCTGCGCACACTCAAGCAGTCGCACCTGGTTAAATTCCGGCGCGACGGGCGCAATATCCTCTACTCGCTCGCCGACGACCACGTCTACACCATGCTCAACCAAGGCATGAGCCACATCTGCGAATAGCGACCAACCACGGTACCAGCGCGGCCTGCACCCAAGCCGCAAATACAGAGAAAGGAACCCACCATGAAAAAGCAGTTTAAACTCGACGAGATCGACTGCGCCAACTGCGCGCGTGAGCTTCAGGACGAGCTGGCCAAGCTCGAGGGCGTCAAATCCGTGTCCGTCAACTTTATGACCCAGAAGCTGACGCTCGAGGCCGATGATGCTGAGTTCGACGAGGTGCTCAACCGCGTTGTAGAGTTTACGGCCGACGCCGAGCCGGACTGCGAGATCATTCTCTAGCCCAGGTTTACGCCAACCTGCAAGGCCGCGATTGCCGCGGCCTTTGCTCGCGAAATTATATGAGCGAGTGTTCATACATTCAAATGGGAGGATACGAGTCATGGCCACCGCCGACCCCAAGAAGAAAAAGAAGAAGCGCAAGAAGAAAGAGTCACTCGAGCATAAGCGCAACCGCATCCTGGTAGCGCTGGGCATTTTTGCCGTGGTGTACGCCCTCGATGAGTTCGGCACCCTCACCGCCGCATTCGGTACCCCGGGCGACATCTACGCCAGCTTTGTGCTGTTCCTCGTACCGTTTTTGATTGCCGGCTACGACGTGCTGCAAAAGGCATTCAATAACATCCGCCGCGGCAAGGCCTTCGACGAGAGTTTCCTTATGGCAGTCGCGACCATCGGCGCATTTGCCATGGTGCTCTTCCCCGATACCGGCCCGCACATGGCCGAAGGCGCCGCCGTCATGCTGTTCTACCAGGTCGGCGAGCTGTTCCAGGCATATGCCGTGGCCAAAAGCCGCAAGTCGATCAGTGCCATGATGGACATCGCGCCCGACTACGCTAACGTCGAGCAGCCCGACGGCACACTCGAGCAGGTCTTACCCGATGACATCGCCGTCGGCACCGTGATCGTGGTCAAGCCCGGTGAGCGCGTGCCCATCGACGGCGTCATCGTCGAGGGCGAGACGCAACTCGACACCGCCGCGCTCACGGGCGAGTCAGTCCCCCGCCCCGCCAAGTCCGGCGACGATATCATCAGCGGCTGCATCAACATGACGGGGCTCATCCACGTGCGCACCACCAAGCCATTTGGCGAGTCCACTGTCGCGCGCGTCCTGGAGCTCGTAGAAAACGCCAGCGAAAAGAAGGCACACACCGAGAACTTCATCACGCGCTTTGCCCGCATCTACACGCCCGCCGTCACCGGCGCTGCCGCGGTGCTCGCGCTCGGCGGTGGCCTGGTCACCGGTGCCTGGTCCGACTGGATTCTGCGCGGCCTGACCTTCTTGGTCGTCAGCTGCCCGTGCGCGTTGGTGATCAGCGTGCCGCTCAGTTTCTTTGGCGGCATCGGCGGCGCATCCAAGCTGGGCGTTCTCATCAAGGGTTCTAACTACCTCGAGACGCTCGCCGACGTGGACACCGTCGTCTTTGACAAGACGGGCACCCTCACCAACGGCACGTTCTCGGTGGTCGCGGTACACCCCGAGGCCGGCTATACCGAGCAGTCGTTGCTCGAAGTCGCAGCCCTTGCTGAGTCGTTCTCCGATCACCCCATCGCGCAGTCCGTACGTGTCGCCTACCAGGGCGAGGTCGACCCCAAGCGCGTAAGCGACTCCACCAACGACGCGGGCCATGGCGTGACGGCAACCATCGACGGCAAGCACGTCGTCGTTGGCAACGCTAAGATGCTTGCCGCGACCGGAGTCGAAGCACCCGATTGTGAGGTTGTCGGCACCATCCTCCACGTGCTGGTCGATGATACGTACGCCGGCCACATCGTAATTGCCGACACCATAAAGACCGATGCCGAGCAAACGATTCGCGACCTGCACGCCGCCGGCGTCAAGCGCACCGTCATGCTCACGGGCGACCGTGAGGAGGTTGCGGCGTCTGTAGCCAAGCAACTCGGTCTCGACGAGTTCCACGCGCAGCTGTTACCGGGTGATAAGGTCGAGCGTGTCGAGGCGCTGCTTGCAGCAGAATCGGGCAAGGGCAAGCTCGCCTTTGTAGGCGACGGTATCAACGACGCACCCGTGCTTACCCGCGCAGACGTTGGCATCGCCATGGGCGCTATGGGCTCGGACGCCGCAATTGAGGCGGCGGACGTCGTGCTCATGGATGACAAGCCGTCCAACATCTCCCGCGCGATCCGCGTGGCGCGCAAGACCATGTCGATTGTTTGGCAGAACATCATCTTTGCGCTGGGCATTAAGTTGCTGATTCTGGTGCTTGCGGCACTGGGCATCGCCAACATGTGGCTTGCTGTGTTCGGCGACGTGGGCGTGGCGATTATCGCCATCCTGAATGCCATGCGCGCGATGGGTGTCAAGAACCTGTAGCGTTCGTGGGCTGTCCGGCCGGGACCGGGCTTGGTTTTGAAAACGTCCTCGCGCATGAGGCCCGTCTTTCCTGCTCCTGCGGAGCAACGGAA
>CABUCA010000108.1 GCA_902489965.1 uncultured Collinsella sp. | reverse complement strand
CATCTTTTGGTGCTAAAGTTTCAACCCACTTCCGGGGCCCGCCCATGCGAAAACCAAGTTGTTAGGATGAGCCAGCCGGCTAGAGCTCGACCGGCACCCATTCGTCGTGATTGCAGATAAAAGCCTCGGGATCCTCGACGCTAAAGAAGACGAGCGTGGGGTCGTTAGGCCCCTCATAGTGCTCGCCCAGGTGCTCTAGATGCTTCCACCCGGCTTCGCGCATTTCGTCTAAAGCCCGGTCATCCAAGCCGGCACGCCCGCGCAAGATGAGCCAGCCATGGCCCGGCCACCAACTCGTGGCCTCAAAGCGCTGGTTTTGCAGCAGCTCCTGCCACACATCTTTGGTGCGCGCCGTTACAAACCACAGCTTGCCGTCCTGGATCTGCGCAAACGAAAACGGACGCACATGCGGCTGTCCGTCAACGCTCGTCGCCAAATACCATGCCGGCACTGACGTCAGATACTCCAAAACCGTATTCAATCCGTCCATGTGTCCTCCTGGCACTAGCTAATTCAGAACGGGTAGTTAATTTGAGACGCGCTAGAGCTCCAGGCGCTCCTCGCTGCCGTCGATATCACAGAAGCGCGCGGCAATGTTGCGGACCGAAAAGAAAGCAAGGCGGCCGTCGTTGGCACTCTCGTGTTCCTCGCCAATGCCCACCATGTGCTTAAAACCCGCTTGACGCACCTTGTCGCTCGCAACTGCGTCGTCCTCAAGTGCGGCTTCGCCGGTCAATACGATCCAACATTCCCCCGGCTTCCAGCCCGAGAGCTCAAACTTGGGATTCGCGCTCAGCTCCGCCCACACATCTTTGTCGCGCGACGTACAAAACCACAGTTTACCGTCATCGACCATGGCAAACGAAAACGGCCTCACGCGAGGCTGATGCCCGTCGGCTACATCGGTCGTGGCCAGATACCACGCCGGAATGCGCCTGAGATACGAACAGGCGCGCTCAAGCTGAGCCGTGCGGTCGTTGTCGGTCATAGGGACCCCTTTCTTGCGCTCGAATCGCGCCTAAACAAGTTGAAGGTTGATGACGATGACGCAGATGAGCAGCAACGCCGTCACCACCGCCGCCAACGCATCGCCGCGGCCAAATGCAAGCGCATGCAGGCGTGTGCGCCCCTGCTCGCCGTGATAACAACGCGCATCCATGGCGGCAGACAGCGTCTCGGCATGGCGGAACACGCCCGTGAACAGCGGAATCGCCACACTGCCGAGCATACGCACGCCGCCGAGCGGACCGCCCGTCACGCGCGCGCCGCGGCTTGCCTGCGCGTCCGCCGTCTGCTTCATCTCGGTGGCAAACTGCGGCATAAAGCGCAGCGCGATACCCATAATCATGCCGAGCTCGTGCGCAGGAAGTCCCACACGCGCAAACGGCGCGAGCAGGCGCTCAAAGCCCGCGGTGAGGTCGAGCGTCGGCGTGGTGAGTGTAATGGCGCTCATGCCGGCCATCATCAACGTCAGGCGGCACGCCATAAAGGCGGCAGAACGCAGTGAGCCCTCGCTTATCTGCAGAAAGCCGAGCTGCCACAGGATGCGCCCACTCTGATCGGTAAACAAGTTGAGCACCGCGACCACGACGACGATTGCCAGCAGCGGCGCCATCGACGACAGAACGCGACGAACCGGCACCCGAGACACGGCATAGGTCAGCACAACGAAAATTGCGACCGGGGCCAGTCCGCGGAAGCTGCTGACTGTGAGCGTCGTGATCAGAAACACAAAGCCCAGGAGCAACTTAGTTCGCGGGTCCAGGCGGTGAATCGCACTATCGCCGGGATAGTAGCTGCCAAACGAAAACGCCTCCATTAGCAGCCCTCCTCTCGCGCGACCGTCTTGGATTTAGCAATGTCCGCGACGTTAGAAGGACCGCCCGAGCGACCGATTAGCAGGTCCACCAACTCGCCT
Organism: uncultured Collinsella sp.; assembly: GCA_902489965.1. Classification (GTDB taxonomy): domain Bacteria; phylum Actinomycetota; class Coriobacteriia; order Coriobacteriales; family Coriobacteriaceae; genus Collinsella. Next base: position 2,821 of record CABUCA010000108.1, on the reverse strand, counting down.
GCCAGCGACTCAACCGTATAGAGCCCGCCGCGACGCAGCGGCACGCCCACCTCCGTAAGCGCCAGCGCCATACGCTGGGCGGCGGGAACGCCCAAGCCGATCGACTTGAGCTCATCGGCATGCGCAAACACCTGCGCGGGGGTTCCCTCGGCAAACACCGCGCCTTCGTTCATCACGACAATACGGTCGCAGCAATTGGCCAGGTCATCCATGCTGTGCGAAACCATGACAACGGTCAGGCCCTCGCGATGGAGCCGATCGATGAGCCCTAGGAGATCCCTGCGGGCAGCCGGATCGAGCCCCGCCATGGGTTCATCGAGCACCAGGACTTCGGGCTCCATGGCGAGCACGCCGGCGAATGCCACACGCCGTTGCTGACCGCCCGAAAGCTCAAAGGGACTCTTGTCGCCGACCGTGGAAAGATCGAGGCCCACGCGCGAGAGCGATGACTCGACACGACGGTCGACTTCATCTTGCGGCAAGCCAAGGTTGTGCGGACCAAACGCCACGTCCTGCGCCACGGTTTCGGCAAACAGCTGACGCTCAGGATACTGAAACACCACGCCGACCTTGGCCTTAACCGCAGTGGCGTCTTTCTTGTTTGATAGGTCGAGCCCCAGCGCGCAAACGCTTCCCTCCTGGGGACGAATCAAACCGTTGAGATGCTGGACCAGCGTCGACTTACCCGAACCGGTATGACCTGCCAAACCCAGGAACTCGCCGCGACGCACCGTCAGCGATACATCGCGCAGCGCCCACGGGCTGCTGGGGTCGTTTCCCCAGAGAGCCTGTTTGTTCGATTTGCCCGCAGTGGCCGAGCGCTTATGCCAGCGGCGGCGCTCGCGCGGACTGAGCGAATAACTGTACGAAACACGGGATAGCTCGATGACGGGCTCCGACGCGTTGCCCTCGTTGTCTACCGGAACAGTGCCGTCAGCGATTTCCAACTGGGATACGGAAGACTGCCCCGCGATGTCTGCCCCACTTCGCTCGGCATAAGCCTGCGCAATCTCGGCGACCATATCCGCCTCGCGCACCTGCGCGCAAACGGGCACGCCCTTCGCACGAAGCGACCTGCCCAGACGACACGACGCCGGCATATCCAGGTTGAGCTGCGCAAGCTCATCCGCCCGCGTCAAGATTTCCTCGGGCGTACCGAGCATGGCAACGCGCCCCGCCCGAAACACCGCGACACGATCGGCCTCGGCAGCCTCTTCCATAAAGTGCGTAATCATCACGATGGTCATGCCGCGATCGTGCAACGCGCGGCAAGCCTTCATAAGGCCCTTGCGTCCGCGCGGATCGAGCATCGAGGACGCCTCGTCCAATATGAGCACGCGCGGCTCCATGGCGAGCACGCCGGCAAGCGCCACGCGCTGCTTTTGGCCGCCCGAAAGCGCATGGGTCTCGTGGCGCTCAAAGCCCACCAGGCCCACACCCTTCAGCGCCTCGCGTACGCGCTGCGCAATTTGCGCCGATGGCACGCCAAGGTTTTCGGGACCAAACGCAACGTCATCTTCGACAAGCGTTGCCACCAGCTGATCATCGGGATTCTGGAATACCATGCCCGCGGTCGAACGAATGTCGTAGACCAGCTCGGGGTCGGACGCATCCATGCCGTTGATGCGTACCGTGCCCGCATCGGGCTGCAACAGCGCATTCAGATGCTTGGCAAACGTCGACTTGCCCGACCCATTGCCACCGAGGATGCAGAAAAACTCCCCGTCCTTAATGCTCAGATCGATGCCGTCAAGTGCCTGAGCGGCACCGTCATAGCTAAAGGAAACGCCCCGACACTCAATCATGCGCGGCCTTTGACCTGGTCCTTTTTAGGCGTGATGAGGTTGGAAACTGCTTTATACACCGCCAGCGTCAACACCGAGTTAAGCACGGTCTTGATAAGGTTGAACGGCAGCACGGCAGGAATCATGAGCGGGGCGATCACATCGACCGAGCCATACCAGAACCAAACGCCGATGGTCAGGTTCGCGACCATAGACAACGCCGTAGCGGCAATGACGCCGAGCGCCAGACCAATCACGGCACCCTTGTAGGTGTGCATCTTTTGGTAGGCAATCGCCGCAGGTAGAATAAAGCCCAGCGTAGCGACCAAGTTCATAAGCGCGCCGACCCAATCGCCCGTGGTGAGCGCATGGATGACGATCGCCATGGCGGCGACGGCAGTGCCGGCACCGGGGCCGTACGCAAACCCGCACACCATCGCCGGCACCAGCGACGGGTCGTACGTCAAAAACGGCGCCGAAGGAAGAATGGGCAGCTGCACATACATAAAAAGGGCGCCCAAGGCACACATCAGCGCCATGGTAACGAGCTGTTTGGTGCTCCACCTATTCGTGTTCTCAAAATGGATATGCTGCGACTGTTCAGACATTAAGATCACCTGCCTCTTTCATCCGGACTCTAACCGTTGGTACTGGGATCTCACCAGTTCAGCCGGCATGCGAACCAACGCACACACGGGTCGCGGACTCATCGGCTCGGCCGCAGGCACCTCGCCCGCGCCACGGCGCCCCTGTGGCACCGCCCGATTTACCGCCAGTGGGGAATTCCACCCCGCCCTGAAACAGCAATTGCAAGTGTAGCACCAGCAGGCTTTCGCGCAAGTATGCCAAGGGTAATTTATGGCGGGGACCAGTTGCCGCAACAACCACATTCCCCACCCATCCCAAAGTAACGCGCCTTTCGCGGCAAAGCCGCGAAACAGCGACCGGGACACGTATCCCCCACAACCACGTCCTTCTCCGCCCGCCGACCCCAAGGCCGTAAACGCAGGGGATCCGGGGGCGTGACGGGGGCTTCT
>CABUCA010000107.1 GCA_902489965.1 uncultured Collinsella sp. | reverse complement strand
TCTCGGAAGGCACGTGCAGACCTTTCGTCATGGCCTCCTACCTTTCTTTCGGGCCTTACTGGCCGAATGTATCAGCGCCCCTCCGTATGGGACGCTGCTTGCTGACAGCTCTAGTTATATCCAAAAACCACCTGCAATTCCACCTCGCCCCCGAACGGTCAGCAAAGTGCGATGAACGGTATATCTCATATGATTCCCCCATGATGCACTTCGGTTCTCTAAAGCAGGTTTTCAAAGGTAAATGTTCTTTTTTCTAAGGAATTAAGCTAGATTGCACAAATATTTTCATGTTTAGGAATTGCATAGCTAAAACGGTTTTCTGCATATATATGTCGTTTGTTCATGATTCAATTTGGATTCGATTATATTCAGCTCGCAATCATTCTTATTCATACATCCTCACCAATTGAGTATGGATATAGATTGTTTCTAAACGAGTTGGGCAGTTAGTTGCATGCCTTGGCAGCGTAAGAAGTAGGTAAAGATACCGTTCACGCGATACGTCCGTGCCACAGGTCGACTAAATTGAGACAATAGTGAATAGTGTTAGGCTACCGTCCCCTGTGGGGACTGAACGGACAGATGCATATGCCGAGCAAAATCGAAAAGAAGCAAGCCGCCGCAAAGCTGCGCAAACCGCCGCGCGACTTCTCATACACGCAAAACCGAGAGCTCAGCTGGCTACGCTTTGACAACCGCGTGCTCGACGAAGCCTTCGACGAAACCGTTCCGTTATTCGAGCGACTAAAGTTCGTCTCGATCTTCGAGTCCAACCTCGACGAGTTCCTTATGGTGCGCGTGGGCGGCCTGTCCGATCTGGCGGAGCTCAAAAAACAACCTGTCGACAACAAGAGCAATATGACCGCCTCCGAACAGGTCGATGCTGTCATGGCCGAAATGCCCGGGCTCCTTACCCGTTGGGAGTCCATCTTTAAGAGCATCGAAGGCAAGCTCGACACCTTGGGCGTTCACCGCGCCCACATCGATTCGCTTACGCCCGAGGAGCGCACCTTTGTAACCCGCTACTTCCAGGCCTACGTGTCGCCGGTCATCTCGCCGCTGGTCATCGATCCTCGCCACCCCTTCCCCAACCTGCGCAACGGCGCGCTCTATCTGGCCTGTGGTCTGGACAGCGCCACCGACGAGGAGAGCCTACTGGGCCTTATCGAGATTCCCGCCTCGATGAACCGCGTGGTCGAGATCCCCTCGCCCACCGGCACCTACTCCTACATCTTGCTCGAGGACGTCATCCTCGCCTGCCTGGACAGCTGCTTTGGCTCCTATAAGCCGCTGGATCGTGCGCTGATCCGCGTCACCCGCAACGCCGACATCGATCCGGACGGCGAGGGCGTCGAAGAGGAAGAGGACTACCGCCAGCACATGAAGCGCATTCTCAAGAAGCGCCTGCGCCTGCAGCCGGTAGTGCTCGCGGTCTCGGGGTCGCTCGAGAAGGCGACGCTCAAGACTATCCGCAAGGCGCTCGAGCTTTCGCGCCGCTCTGTCTTTACCTGCGATATCCCGCTCAACCTGGGCTACGTCTTTGGCATTGAGGGCAAGATTCCCGAGCACCTGCGCAACGAGCTCCTCTTTACGCCGTTTAAGCCACAGCCCAACCCCACCATCGACATGACCCGCTCCATCCGCGAGCAGGTGCTGCAGCACGACAAGCTGCTCTTCTACCCTTACGAGGCCATGAATCCGTTCCTGGATCTGGTACACGAGGCAGCCTACGATCCCGAGTGCATCTCGTTGCGCATCACGCTCTACCGCGTGGCCAAGCAGAGCCGCCTATGCGAGTCGCTGATCGATGCCGCCGAGAACGGCAAAGAGGTCACGGTGCTCATGGAGCTCCGCGCCCGCTTTGACGAGCAGAACAACATCGAGTGGGCCGAGCGTCTGGAAGAGGCAGGCTGCACCGTCATCTACGGCTCCGAAGGCTTTAAGTGCCACTCCAAGATCTGCCAGCTCACCTATCGCGAGGGCATGGCGCTCACCCGCCTCACGCTTTTGGGCACCGGCAACTTTAACGAGAAGACGGCCAAACTCTACAGCGACTTTATGCTCATGACAGCCCATCCCGGCATCGGTGAAGACGCCAACCTGTTCTTCCGCAATCTGTCGCTGGGCAACCTGCGCGGCGACTACCGCTTCCTGGGTGTGGCGCCCGTCGGACTGAAACCGCTCATCATGCGCGGGCTTGACCGCGAGATCCAGCGCGCCCTTGCCGGCGAGCCCGCCCGCGTGTTCTTTAAGCTCAACTCACTGACCGACCGCGAGGTTATCGACAAGATCGCCGAGGCATCGTGTGCCGGCGTGCGCGTAGACATGATCATCCGCGGCATCTCGTGCCTCAAGCCCGGTGTTCCGGGCAAGACCGAGAACGTGCATGTCCGCTCCATCGTCGGACGCTTTTTGGAGCACGCGCGCGTCTATGCTTTCGGCGTGGACTCGGACATGATTTACCTGAGCTCAGCCGATATGATGACGCGCAACACCGAGCACCGCGTGGAGATCGCCTTCCCCGTGCTCGACCCCACCTGCCGCGCCCTAGTGCACGAGTACATGGGCATGCAGCTGCGGGACAACGTGAAGGCCCGCAGCCTCACGAGCGACGGCACCTGGGTCCCCGTGGAGCGTGCAGAGGGTGAAAAACCCTTCAACTCGCAGGAAGCTCTGCTGGAGCGTGCCTATCGCAACGCCGAGGCCGCCGCGCAACAGCGCGCACAGGAGAAGGAACGCGTAGCCGAGGAGGCTATTCAGGCCGAGGTTGAACATGGGGCAGCTGCCAAACCGAAAGCGGTTGCCGCTCCCCCGGTGAATGAGCCCGAGGCTGCCGCAGAGCCCGCCGTGGAGAAAGCGCCCGCGCCCGCTACCGCGACTCCGGGGCCCGCCGCCGAGGCAAAGCCCGCCCCTGCTCCTGAGCCGCAGCCGGCCGCACCCGAGGTTCAGAAGGTCCAGGCGACCGTCATTGAGCCCGAGCCTGCACCTGTACCTCGGCCCGAGCCTCAGGTCACCAAGCCCGCACCCGAGACGAGTGCCCGTCGCGATAAGCCCGCTGGCAAGACCAAGGCCATCGAGCGCCATCGCCCCGGCCGCGTGCGCATGGGTCTGGGCCTGATCGGCCTGGGTCTTAAGACGCTCATTACCGGCAAGACGAAATAGTCGTTTGTAGAAGCAGTTTGTAGAAGCGCCCCGCATTTGAGGAAAGCCTCGGATGCGGGGCGCTTTTCCCTGCTACCATGGTGCGAACAACAACGCGAATGACAGGCAGGAATATGAAGCTCACTATAGAATCGATGACCTACGGCGCCGACGGGCTGGCGCACGCCGACAACGGCAAGGCCGTCTTTGTGCAGGGTGCCGTGGCAGGCGACATCGTCGAGGCCGAGGTCGTACAGGACGGCAAGTCGTTCATGCGCGCCCGCACCACCGAGATTCTGGAGCCAAGCCCCGATCGCATTCAGCCTCCCTGCCCCTTCGTGGGCATCTGCGGCGGCTGCTCGTGGGGCAATCTCTCACGCACGGCACAGCTCGCCGCCAAGGAGCAAAACCTGCGCTCCACGCTCGAGCGCATCGGCAAGTTCGCTCCTGAGCAGGTCGATGAGTTGGTACAGCCCATCTGCCACACCAAGGACGACTGGGGCTACCGCAATAAAATCGAGCTCGAACCGACCGTCGTCAACGGTCGCGTGCGCCTTGGCATGCACGGTGTCGACCCCAGCAAAATCGTGACCGTCGATATGTGTCCGCTGTTCGATAAGCGCTTCCCGAAGGCACTCAAATCGGTCGTCGGCGCACTTAACTATCTAAGCGGCAGCCATGACTTGGGGCTCGAACGCGTGGGCATTCGCGCATCGCGCCGCACCAAGGCACTCGAGGTCGCACTCTGGACGCCGACAGGCTCTTTTCCGCGCTCGCAGGTCTCCCGCGTGCTGGCGGACGCCGCTCATCCCACGAGCATCGTGCGCGTGATGAGCAAGGGCGAAAAGAAGGCCCGCCGTGTCTCTAAGGTGGAGATGCTCGCCGGTGAGGGCTCGTGGACCGAGAACATCGCTGACGGCCAGATGCGCCTGTCCGCCCCATCGTTTTTCCAAGTCAACACCAAGGGCGCCGAGATTTTGATCGAGCTCGTTATGGAGGCGCTCGATCCGCAGGAAGACGAGCTTGCCGTGGACCTGTACTGCGGTGCCGGCACCTTTACCCTGCCGCTCGCCCGCCGCTGCGACTTTGTCGCTGCCGTCGAGGCCTACGGCCCCGCCGTGCGCGATCTACGCCGTAACCTGGAAATCAACAAGCTTGATAACGTCGACGTCATTGGCGGAGACGCGGTGCGCGAGTTCCCCGACCAGGACGCCGATGTCCTAGTAGTCGACCCGCCGCGTGCAGGCCTAGCGCCTGAGGCCATCGACCTCATCGCCAGCACAAGCGCTCGCGATGTCGCCTATGTGAGCTGCGACCCGGCCACCCTGGCGCGCGATCTCAAACGCTTTGTCGAAGAAGGCACCTTCTCCCCCGTAAAGATCACGCCAGTCGATCTGTTCCCACAAACCTTCCACTGCGAGACCGTCGTCCACCTTAGGCGCAACTAGCTGATGATTTTTCTGGGACGGGATTAAATGATCAATTTGTACCGAATGATTATTTAATCCCCATTACAGTTTGAGTCGTCCGAAAGGGCGGCTCTTTTCCGTTGCATGGTTATACGATTGAGCCGTACCGGTGGTCGCTGGCCGACCGCCCCGGACGGCCGTCAGCCCCTGCCCCGCAGAGG
>CABUCA010000106.1 GCA_902489965.1 uncultured Collinsella sp. | reverse complement strand
CAAAGGAAAGCACTTAATGTGCTTTCCGTCTTGCGCAGGACTGTAGAGCAGGAAAGTTCATATGCGCCGCCCGGCTCCCGCGGCTCTCAGGGGCATCTCTCATGCAAAAACTGTCGTAGGGTAAAGTTCGAGATCAGTGGCGTTTTATACCGAGAAATCCAAAAAAGTTGAAAATTCATTACAAATTTGCGTTGACTTTAGGTAACTAAAGTTTCATACTCCTTTTCAACCACTGGGGGATGTGAACACGCACGGATCGTTCACATCATGATTGAAGAGGATTTCTTAGACATGTTCACGCATCAGCTAAACATTATCAGCGTAGTAATTATCTGATGCGGGTTAGCACATACAGCTAGCCCGTACGATAACGGGCGGCTGATGAAGATGAGGGCCGTCGAGCGCAACCGACGGCCCTCATTTTTTATGTCTAGGAAGTTCTTTTTAGAGGAGGAAATGTAATGAACGGAGTTTTGCTCATGGTTGTGGCCGCGGCGGTGCTCGCCTGTGGCTATCTGGGCTACGGCCGCTGGCTGGCCAACAAGTGGGGCGTTGACAAAGAGGCCCTCACGTCGGCCAAGCGCATGAAGGACGGCAAGAGCTTCTCGCCCGTCTCCGCCTTTACCGCGTTCTCGCATCAGTTCAGCTCGATCTGCGGTGCTGGCCCTGTCACGGGTACGATCGTCGCCATGGCCTTTGGCTGGCTGCCCGTCGTGCTCTGGGTCCTCGTCGGCGGCATCTTCTTTGGCGCCGTTCACGACTTTGGTGCTCTGTACGCTTCGATGAAGAACAACGGCAAGTCGCTCGCTCAGCTCATCGAGAAGTACATCGGCAAGACCGGCCGTCGCCTGTTCCTGCTGTTCTGCTGGCTGTTCTGCATCATCGTCATCGCCGCCTTCACCGACATGGTCTGCAAGACGTTCATGTTCACCCCGGCCGTTGACGCTTCTGGCGCCGCTACCGGTGCCATCGACTTCACCAAGTCCTATGCCGCTGGCTGCGCTGGCACCATCTCCATCCTGTTCACCTTCGTCGCTATCGCCTTTGGTTGGGCCCAGAAGAAGTTCAACCTCACCGGTGCTACCGAGTTCGTCACCGGCGTGGTCCTCATGGTTCTCATGTTCGCCGTCGGTATGCAGTTCCCGGTCTACCTGGATAAGTTCCAGTGGTTCGCCGTCGTCATGGTCTACCTGGTCTTCGCTGGCGCTATGCCCATCCAGATGCTCAAGACCCCGCGTGACTACCTCACTTCCATCATGATGATCGTCATGATCGCCTGCGCTGTCCTCGGCATCGTCGTCCTGGGCGTTAACGGCCAGGCCACTATCACCGCTCCGGTCTTCACCGGCTTCTCCACTGCCTCCGGCATGATGTTCCCGGTCCTGTTTGTCTCCGTCGCTTGTGGTGCTCTCTCCGGTTTCCACAGCCTCGTTTCTTCCGGCACCTCTTCTAAGCAGGTCGAGAAGGAGCAGGATGCCGTCAAGGTCGGTTATGGCGCCATGATCGTCGAGTCCTTCGTCGGTATCCTTGCCATCATCGTCGCCGGCATCATGTTCTCCGACATGAACACCGCCGGTACCGGCGCCCTCAACGCCGGTGTCGCTTCCACCCCGTTCCAGATCTTCGCCGCTGGCATCTCCCGCGGTATGCAGGCCTTCGGTGTTGACGGCACGCTCGCTACCGTCTTTATGACCATGAACGTCTCCGCTCTGGCCCTGACCTCGCTCGACGCCGTCGCCCGCATCGCCCGCACTTCGTTCTCCGAGTTCTTTGCCCAGACCAACGACGCCCTGGCCATCGAGTCCAAGGCTGGCTACATGAAGGTCCTCGGCAACCCCTGGTTCGCCACGGTCGTCACCCTGCTTCCCGGTCTCGCCCTCGCTTTTGGTGGCTATGCCAACATCTGGCCGCTCTTTGGTGCTTCCAACCAGCTGCTCGGCGGCATGACCATGATCACCCTCGCCGTGTTCTGCAAGTGCACCGGCCGCAAGGGTTGGATGCTCTACGTGCCCGTCGCCTTCCTGCTCTGCTGCACCTTCACCTCGCTGGTCCAGAGCGCCATGGGCTGCATGACCGCCGTCCAGGCTTACGGCTTCTTCGGTACCATCCCGGCTACCGCCACCACGGCCGCCGTCTCCGTCGCCGCCACCAAGGGCCTGCAGCTCGTCTTTGCCGTCCTGCTGATGGTCCTGGGCCTCATCGTTGCCGTTAACTGCCTCAAGGAGTTCTTCGGCAAGGAGGCTGGCTCCATGCCCGACGAGGAGCCCGAGTGGTCCGAGATGGGCAAGGCCGAGTATGGCCGCGCCGCTGCTGCCGAGGCTCCCGCCGACGCCGAGGCCGCCAAGGCTTAGTCGACCTGACGAGTTGAACGTCACATCTATATGACTCGGAAAGACCGGGTCCGCGACTTCGCGGGCTCGGTCTTTTTTTCATGCAAAAGCGGGTGACGCTCGAGTGTTCTCGCAGATGTTTTGCGTGGATAAGGGCGCGCGTTGTACCATATAGACGTATATGTGTGCATATGAAAGGGGCCCCGTGGCCAAGACGGTATATTCCGATAACCAACAAAATGTCGATGCCCTGGCTGAACGTCTGAGCAGCCAGACGTCGCTTTCTGCCGAGCGTGCCAAGCTGGTTGCCTACGACCTGCTCTGCCGCAAGGCGCTCAAGATTAAGTCGAGTGCGCTGGCGCAGATTTTCCGCTCCGTCGATAAGGAATGTGACACCAAGGCGATGCGCGATGAGCTTATCGCGGCAAATATCGTGACCAAGATCGAGGGTAGCGGCATTAACGGGCGCCCGGCGTTCTATACCATCAATGCCGAGATCCGCGATGCCCAGGAGCAGCCTGCCGAGTCCGTCGAAGATTTTGTCGTCGACGATTTCGCTGACGTGCCTGCTGTGGAAGAAGTTGCTCCGCGTGGGCATGTCGATACCGATGAGTTGCTCGATGAGAACGTTGTGCGTGCCTTTACGGCCAAGGCAGGACGCGGCGGTTTTGGCGGGGGTGGCAAGCGCGATGCACAGCGCCGCGCCCAGCAGGAGCGCTTCCGTCGCGCCGTTGCTCGAAAGGGCGAGATGGATGCCGAGGCTGTTGAGACCGAGGTTGCTGCCGAGTCGCAGAAGCCCACGAAGGATCAAAAGCCCGTGGAGGCCCAAGAGCCCAAGCGCCATCGCGGTGCTCACTTTAAGGCTGCACAGCAGGATGCCGCGCGTGAGGTTGAAGAGTCTTCTGAGGTTGCAAACGATGTTGAGGAGTCTGCCAAGAAGGCTCCGGGTTCGTGTCGTCCCGGCCGCGGTTTTGCGGGACGCGCGTATCCCGTAAGGCGTCAGGAGAAGGGCGAGTCGGTTTCGACCACCCAGGACGAGAAGGCCGTTGAGCCGGTGGCTCGCGAGCAAAAGCCTGTTGAGCCGCAGCTTGAGGTTGATGCCGAGGCCAAGGGTCAGCAGCCTACTGATGAGCAGACGGAGCAGGGCGCGTCGAGCAAGCCTCGCCGCCGTCGCCATCGTGGGGGCCGCAGTTCCCATGCCGAGACTGCGGCCGAGAAGACCACGCCGCAGGACGAAGATGCGAAGACCGAGGTTTCTTCGGGGCAGCCTAAGCGCCAGCCGGCGAAGGAGAGCAAGTCCGATCGTCCGCAGAAGCATACGTCCATGCCGAAGCGCGAGCGCAATCCCCAAGGCGATTCTAAGCGCAAGTCTCAGAGGAAACCGGAGTCTGCCGCAGCAGATACTGCTGCCCAGCAGCCCGAGTCGGCCGTTCACGGCGAGGTCTCGGCGTTTGCCCTTGCCCGCGTTTTAGGCAGGCAGCTGCTCAAAGTTGTCCCTACGCCCACGGCGCTCTCTAAGATCAAGGAGCAGCAGACACAGATCGTAAAGGTTGAGGGTAAGGACGGCAAAAAGGCTCCGCAGCGCACTCAGCACAACGAGATGTCCAACCGCAAGATTGCCGAGGAAATCGCAATCATCCAGGCTTGGATCGAGCAGAACCGAGGTGCCGATACGCCGGTTGCCTCGCGCCGCCAGCGTGCCTACCAGATCTTTAACGACGAGAAGGCTTTTGACGGCAAGCACGGTGAGCGCTTGATCAGGCGTATGACCGAAAAGGGCATCAGCATGCAGGCGATCAAGGTCGCCCCCAATCGCCCCGTGCACTTTACGGGCTTCTTTACGCTGGGAGCCGACAAGCCGTTCATTATGGTCGAGAACCTGGACACCTACGACGAGATCGTCAAGCTGCTGCGTGGCCGCAAGCACGCCAAGCTCTTTGGCATCAAGGTGGGCGGCGTGATTTTTGGCGGCGGATGCAAGGCGAGCGTCTCGCATGCCCTGGACGATTATCTGGCCGAGATTGGCTATCGCTTTAACTACGTTTACTACGTGGGTGATATCGATCGCGAGGGCGCGCGCATCGTCGAGCAGGCTCGCAATGCCAATGTGGTTGAGATTCGCCTGCATGCCGGCATGTACCGCGCCATGCTCGCCGAGCATAAGCGTCGCGTGAAGGCCGGCGGCGAGTGCGAGCCCGCGGCTGCCAACCAGGGCGTGCCGCAGAACCTGGCGGCGACGATCAAGGATCTGCCCATGGTTACGCGCGTGCAGTTCCGCAACGTGCTACGTGAAGGCGGGCGCATTCCGCAGGAGATTCTGATGACCGCAGACTATCGGGATGGCGACTCGGGAAGCTTCGACCGCATGCTCAACAACTAGGGCGTTCGGCCCCGGGAGAGTGGGGACACCGGCTTAGGTTTCCTGCTCTACAGTCCTGCTCACGACGGAGGCCACATTAAGTGGCCTCCTGT
>CABUCA010000105.1 GCA_902489965.1 uncultured Collinsella sp. | reverse complement strand
CGAGTTTCCTCCTGAGCGACTCTGCTTGCAGCCGGAGCGAAAGGGGGAAATCTCGGCCCCTCCCGCCCCGGCCGGACAGGTCACACTACACCGTGTACTGCGGCAGGTCCTGCAGGGCGATGACGTCCATGCCCATGTCGTTGGCGCTGCCGTGACCCTGCTGGTCCTCGCGCACGGCCTCGATGGCGCTCACATACGTGTTGGCCGCAGACATCGCCGTCACGCAGGTCACGCCTCGGCGCACGGCCTCGGTACGCAGCAGGTAGCCATCGCCACGCGAGCCCGGACCGTACGGCGTGTTGATGATCACCGCGATCTTGCCATCGGCGATGAGGTCGCCGATGTTGGGGCACTCGCCGTCGTGCGGGCCGCTGATCTTCTCCACGACTTCGCACGTCACGTTGCCTCCGCGCAGCACGCGCGCCGTACCCTCGGTAGAGCAGATGTCAAAGCCCAGGTAGCGCAGAATGCGGGCGACCGAAAGGATATGGCGCTTGTCGCGGTCGCACACGCTGATGAACACCTTGCCGCAGCTCGGATCGGGCAGCTTGTAGTCGATCGCCAGCTGCGTCTTGGCGTATGCCTCGGGATAGCTCTTGGCGATACCCATGACCTCACCTGTCGACTTCATCTCGGGCCCCAGGATAACGTCGGCTCCCGGGAAACGGCCCCAGGGCATAACGGCTTCCTTCATGCAGAACCAATCGAGCTGACGCTCGTCGCTCGGCAGGCCCAGGCTCGCGATGGAATCGCCTGCCATGATACGCGCCGCGCACTTGGCCAACGGCACGCCGGTGGCCTTGGAGATAAACGGCACGGTACGGCTTGCGCGCGGGTTGGCCTCGATCACGTAGACGGTCTCGCCCTTGATGGCATACTGCACGTTGACCAGGCCGCGCACGCCCAGCGCCATCGCGATGCGGCGCGTAGTCTCGCGAAGCTTTGCCTGCAGGCTCTCGCTAAAGCTGAACGGCGGGATGCAGGTCGCAGAGTCGCCGGAGTGAATACCGGCCTCCTCGATATGCTCCAGAATGCCGCCGATGTAGACCTCCTCGCCGTCGCACAGGGCGTCGACGTCGGACTCGATCGCACCCTCCAGGAAGCGGTCCAGGTACACCGGGTAGTCGGGACTAATGCGCGCAGCCTCGGCCATGTAATCGCGCAGATGCTCGGCATCGTAGGCGATCATCATGCCGCGGCCGCCCAGCACGTAGCTCGGACGCACCAGCAGCGGGTAGCCAATATGCGCGGCCACGGCCTCGGCCTCCTCAAACGAGGTGGCTTGGCCCGCCGGCGGGTACATGATGCCCAGCTTGTCGAGCAGAGCGGCGAAGCGCTCGCGGTCCTCGGCAAAGTCGATGGCATCGGGCTTGGTGCCCATGATGTTCACGCCGCTCTCCTCGAGCATGCGCGCCAGCTTAAGCGGGGTCTGGCCGCCAAGCGTCACCACGACGCCATCGGGGCGCTCAACGTCGATAACGTCCATGACGTCCTCGTAGGTGAGCGGCTCAAAGTACAGGCGGTCGGACGTGTCGTAGTCGGTCGAAACGGTCTCAGGGTTGCAGTTGACCATGATGGTCTCGAAGCCGCGGGCCGCCAGCGCATAGCTCGCGTGCACGCAGCAGTAATCGAACTCGATACCCTGGCCAATGCGGTTGGGGCCGGCGCCCAGGATCATCGCCTTGGGCTTGTCCGCCGGCGTGGTCTCGTCGGGAGCCACGCACTTCTTGGCATCCGGGCTCGTGCGGTAGATGTTCTCGTACGTCTTGTAGTGGTACTCCGTGGCGCTCGAGAACTCCGCAGCGCAGGTATCGACCGTCTTCATGCTGGGAACCACGCCCAGACCCTTGCGATAGGCGCGCACAAAGCGCTCGTCCGAGCCGGTCAGCGCGGCAATCTCGGCATCGCTCGTGCCGTACTGCTTGAGCAGGCGCATCGCGTCGGCGTCGATATCCTCCACACGCAGGTCGCGGATGCTCTCCTGGACCTGCACCATATCGTTGATACGGTTGAGGTACCACGAATCGATACCGCAGATGGCATGGATGCGAGCGATGTCCCAGCCACGGCGTAGGGCCTCGACCACAAAGAAGATGCGATGCTCGGTCGGGGTTGCCACGGCCTGAGCAAGCTCGTCGTCGCTCAGCTTATCGGCACCCTCTTTGCCACCGGCGCAAATGCCCTGGTGGCCATCCTCCAGCGAGCGCATAGCCTTGCCAAAGGCCTCCTCAAAGGTGCGGCCGATCGCCATAATCTCGCCCACGGCCTTCATGCGCGTGGTGAGCGTGGGGTCGGTACCCTTGAACTTCTCGAAGGCAAAGCGCGGCACCTTGACCACACAGTAGTCGATCGTGGGCTCAAAGCAGGCGGGCGTAGCCTTGGTGATGTCGTTGACGATCTCGTCGAGCGTGTAGCCCACAGCCAGGCGCGCGGCGGCCTTGGCAATGGGGAAACCCGTGGCCTTGGAAGCGAGGGCGGACGAACGGCTCACGCGCGGGTTCATCTCGATGACGATCAGGCGGCCGGTGTTGGGATTCACGGCAAACTGCACGTTGGAGCCACCGGTCTCAACGCCGATCTTCTCCAAGATGGCGAGCGAGGCGACACGCATGCGCTGATACTCAAGGTCGGAGAGCGTCTGCGCCGGCGCCACGGTGATGGAGTCGCCGGTATGCACGCCCATGGGGTCGAGATTCTCGATGGAGCACACAATGATGCCGTTGCCAGCATGGTCACGCATGACCTCCATCTCGTACTCTTTCCAGCCCTCGATGGACTCCTCGACCAGCACCTCGTGGGCGGGCGAGAGCTCGAGGCCCTGGCTCACGATGGAGACGAGCTCCTCGTGAGTGTGAGCGATGCCGCCGCCGGCGCCGCCGAGGGTAAAGCTCGGGCGCAGTACGCAGGGATAGCCCACGCGCTCGGCGATAGCCTCGGCGTCGGCCACGCTGTAGGCATAGCCCGAGCGCGCGACCTCCAGGCCAATCTCGGCCATGGCCTCGTTAAAGAGCTTGCGGTCCTCGCCGCGCTCGATGGCGGCCAGGTCGCAGCCGATCATCTCGACGCCGTACTTGTCGAGCGTGCCGTCTTTCGCCAGCTCGACGGCGGCGTTCAGACCGGTCTGGCCGCCCAGCGTGGGCAGCAGCGCGTCCGGACGCTCTTTCTTGATCACGCGCTCGATAAACTCGGCGGTGATGGGCTCGACATAGGTGCGGTCGGCAAGACCCGGGTCGGTCATGATGGTCGCCGGGTTGGAGTTGACCAGGATGACCTCAAAGCCATCCTCCTTGAGCACCTTGCAGGCCTGGGCGCCGGAGTAGTCGAACTCACATGCCTGGCCAATAACGATGGGGCCCGAACCAATGACGAGGATGCGCTTGATGTCAGTACGTTTAGGCATGTTAGTTCTCCTCGGTCTCGGTCGCGGCGGTCTCGGACTCAGCAAAGTTCCAGCCAGCCAGGCGGTCCTTCGCGGTGTCGATGTCCAGGTAGTTCTCCTCGCCGTCCATGAGTCGCGTAAAGGCGGTAAAGAGATAGTGGGCATCGGTGGGGCCAGGCGAGGCCTCGGGGTGGTACTGGACCGAGAAGCACGGGGCGTCGAGCAGCTGGATGCCCTCGGCGGTGCCGTCGTTGAGGTTCACATGTGTCAGGCGAATACGGCCAAAGCGCTCGTTCATCACGACCGGCGCGATTCCACGGCGCACCCAGACGCGCAGATCTCCATCAGCCGCATGCTCGGTCTCGCCGCCGGAAAGCTCGGGGACAAGCTTGCCCAAGCTGGGGAACAGCAGGCCAAAGCCATGGTTTTGCGCGGTGATCTCCACGCGACGGCTTACCAGGTTCATGACCGGCTGGTTGCCACCGCGGTGACCGAACTTAAGCTTTTCCATCTGGGCACCGCAGGCCAGGCTGATCATCTGGTGACCAAGGCAAATGCCAAAGACCGGTACCTTGCCGATCAGCTGCTGCACCTGCTCGTAGGTCTCCACCACGGCGTCGGGGTCGCCGGGTCCGTTGGACAAAAAGACGCCATCGGGATTCATATCGAGCACCTCGCTCGCAGGCGTATCCCACGGCACGACGGTAAGGTCGCAGCCGGCGCGGACCAGACCCTCCAGAATGCCGCGCTTCACACCGCAGTCGTAGGCGACCACTTTGTGACGGGCAGGAGCGGCAACCGCAAGCGCAAAGTCATGCGTGGCAGGCAGGTCGGCGGCAGCAAAGGCGTGGGGCTCAGGGCAGCTCACGGTCTTGACCAGGTTCTCGCCTACCAGCGTGGGCGCTGCGGCCAGACGCTCGGCAAGCTCGTCGACGTCGAAGATCTCGGTCGAGATAATGCCCATCTTGGAGCCGTTGTCGCGCAGGTGGCGCACAAGAGCGCGGGTGTCGACGCCCTCGATAGCGACGATACCGTGAGCGCGCAGGTACTCCGGCACGCTGACGGCCGAGCGCCAGTTAGAAGGCGTAGCGCACATGTCGCGAACGATCATGCCGCGCATAGCCGGAGCGCTCGCAGGGCGCACGGCGTCGCCGGGGAAGGCCGACTGGACGTCGGTCTCGTCGATACCGTAGTTGCCGATCTGCGGATAGGTCATGGTTACGATTTGGCCGGCATAACTCGGGTCGGTCATGACCTCAAAGTAGCCCTCGAGCGAGGTGTTGAAGCAGACTTCGCCGGTCGCGGTGCCCTCGGCGCCGCATGCACGTCCATAAAAAATGGTCCCATCCTCAAGATACAGGATGCAGGGACCGCAGGTGCCCTTGCTGGTTTTGGCCAGCATACGCTGGCAAAGCTCGCTGGGCGCGAAGGTGCGGGCGGCAGCGCCCGCGGTATGGTTGTTCGCCATAGTTCTCCTTCCCGGTCTCACAGGACCGGTTTAAAGGTGTGTAGTTAGGCCTCGCGGTATTGTAACCGCAAGCATGCCTCATGGCGTTAATTTCATCGAAATGTTTACGAAATGATAATTATGACTTTCTATGCATAATGATTTTTCTGGGACGTGTCTCTATAGTTTTGTCAACCGCGTGCTTCGCGCCATTTCGGCATGAC
>CABUCA010000104.1 GCA_902489965.1 uncultured Collinsella sp. | reverse complement strand
ATATGAGAAAGCCATTGCCGCCGGCAGGCGGGCGAAGCCGGTGCGGATCCGCGCAGCGGATACGCGGACGTCCTTTCGCCCGCACCATTGATTGAAAGAGCTCCCAGCAATGGGAGCTTTTTTGTTATGGGCCTCCTGTTGGTGTCACGTTGCTGCTTCGTGCGGGTATCCTAGTGCCAACGTGTGCCTATCAGAGGAGAGACCATGCTGTTGTCCGGTATCATCGCTGCCCTTACGAGCTTTCTACTTCCCATCATCATCCTGTTGCTGCTGCTTCCCAGCGCCTGCTATGTCGTTGAACAGCAGCATGCCGTGATCATCGAGCGTCTGGGCAAGTTTAACCGCATCGTCAACGCGGGCTTCCACATGAAGGTGCCCGTGATCGACCGCAAAGCCGCCACGGTGAGTCTACGCACCATGAAAAACGGTTTTGGCATCGACGTTAAGACCCAGGACAACGTGACCATCGGCCTTGAGGTCTCTGCTCAGTACCACGTGAGCTATGACATGGGCGCCGGCCCGGCAGATTCGGGTATCTACAAGAGCTACTACATGCTGCAGGAGCCCGTCGACCAGATGCGTGACTTCATCACCGACGCCCTGCGCTCTTCGATTCCCGTCTACACACTCGATGAGGTCTTTGCCAAGAAGGATGACATCGCCAAGGATGTCAACGCTACCGTTTCCGAGCAGATGGCCGCCTACGGCTTCACCCTCGTGTCGACGCTCATCACCAAAATCGCACTGCCGACCGAGGTCGAGAACTCCATGAACGACATCAACGCCGCCCAGCGCAAGCGCGCTGCGGCACAGGAGCTCGCTGAGGCAGACCGCATCAAGCGCGTCACCGAGGCGACCGCCGAGGCTGAGGCTATGGAAAAGGCGGGTGAGGGCATCGCCAACCAGCGCAAGGCCATCGCGCTGGGTATCAAAGATTCGCTCGAGATCATCCAGGAGACGGGTGTCGGCAATGACGAGGCCAACCAACTGTTCATGTTTACGCAGTGGTCCGAGATGATGACGGAGTTCGCTCGTACGGGTAAAACCTCGACGGTCGTGCTGCCGAGCGACTTTTCGCAGTCGGCCTCGATGTTCGAGCAGATGCTGGCTGCCGGTAAGGTTCAGAACGATTCGAAGGAGTAGACACGCGTGAAATACACCGTCGTTTGTGTTGGCAAGCTCAAAGAGCGCTTTTGGAAGGATGCCTG
This sequence comes from uncultured Collinsella sp., assembly GCA_902489965.1. GTDB lineage: Bacteria > Actinomycetota > Coriobacteriia > Coriobacteriales > Coriobacteriaceae > Collinsella. The sequence continues at coordinate 3,867 of CABUCA010000104.1, read as the reverse complement.
CGCTGAGTACACCAAGCGCCTAGGTGCCTATGCCAAGGTTGATATCCGCGAGGTGGCCGATATCGACCCGGCTAAGGCGGGCGGCGTGGATGCCGCGCGCGACAAGGAGGGGGCGGCAATTCTTGCTGCATTGCCGTCTCGAGCGCATGTGATCCTGCTGGCTATCGAGGGCAAGGAGCGTTCGAGTGAGGAGCTCTCGGCGCGGCTCGACGATCTTATGCTGCGAGGCAGCAGCGACATTGCCTTTGTAATCGGCGGTTCGGACGGCGTGAGTGATGAGGTACGCGCCCGCGCCGACGAGATGCTCAGCTTTGGACGCATTACCTTGCCGCATAACCTGGCGCGTGTGGTGCTGCTAGAGCAGATTTACCGTGCCTGCAAGATCAGCCGTGGCGAGCCGTATCACAAATAGGTCGGCAATACGAAACAATGGCGTGGGACAATACCTTTCGTTTTGAGGAATGTGTCTGAAAGGACTATGAGAAATGAAGATTGGATTTGTCGGTTTTGGCAATATGGCGAGCGCTATGGCCGATGGCTGGATCGCTGCCGGTGTAGCTGCGAGCGACATGTGCGCCTGCGCGGGTCGCTACGACGCACTGGTTGAGCGCTGCGAGGCGCGCGGCATGGTCGCCTGCCACGATGCCGCCGAGGTTGTCGCCGCATCCGATATCGTGGTCGCTGCGGTCAAACCGTACATGATCGAGAAGATATTCGCCCCGCTCAAGGATGCTCTTGCCAAAAAGGTCGTTCTGTCGGTTGCCTGGACCTGGGACAGCGCCAAGTGGGAGCAGGTCCTGCCGGGCGTCGCGCATATCTCGACGGTGCCCAACACACCGGTTTCGGTGGGCGAGGGCGTCATCGCTTGCGAGAAGGCTTCCACGCTTAGTGATGAGCAGAGCGCAGTGGTGCTTGATTTGCTTGGCAAGCTCGGTGCGGTGGTCGAGCTCGATACGAGCCTGCTGTTTGTGGGCGGCACGGTTGGTGGTTGCGCTCCGGCATTTGTCGCCATGGCAATCGAGGCCCTGGGCGATGCGGCGGTCAAGCACGGTATCCCGCGTGCCGATGCCTATCGCATTGTGAGCCAGATGGTGCTGGGTACGGCAAAGTTGCAGCTTGCAACTGGCCAGCATCCTGCGGCGATGAAGGATGCCGTATGCTCGCCTGGTGGTGCCACCATCAAGGGCGTCGTTGCGCTCGAGGACGCCGGCATGCGCAGCGCCCTGGTCAAGGCAATCGACGCAACTCTCCAGTAAAACCGACCAAAAAAGACAGGTTTATTTTTGGCAGGTATTTTCTGCGGTTTTGTCCTTTTAGCGAAAAGCGCCCCGCAACTGGCTCAATTCCAGTTGCGGGGCGCTTGCGTTTGACCAGATAAAACCGACCAAAATAAACCTGTCCCTTTTTGGCAGGTTAGTCCCAGAAGCTGTCTTGATCGTCCTCGGACTTGGGGCCGCGGTCGACATACATCTTATGGGTGCGCTTCTCCATCACAAAGGCAAGAATCGCAAACAGTAGGATGCCGCCGGCGAAAAGGATGGCAAAACCGGTGCGGGTGCCAAACAAAAAGGAAAAAACTGCGTCCATTGGGTGCCTTCTTGCGTAGTTGAGTTGGGTCGTAAACGCTCATAAGTATATACTTGCCCATACATGTACAAGGTTGCAACCTAAATGGAATGTATTTTGCCGGAGGATCTAATGCTTGATATCAAGTTTGTTCGCGAGAACCCCGATGCCATCGATACCGCCATGGCTAACCGCCAGACGTCTTGGGACCGCGAGAAGTTCTTTGAGCTCGACGACGAGCGCCGTGCCGTCATCACCGAGGTCGAGGAGCTCCAGGCAACGCGTAATGCCGAGTCCAAGAAGATCGGCGCCCTGATGAAGGAGGGCAAGAAGGACGAGGCCGAGGCCGCCAAGGAGGCCGTGCGCGCCGTCAACGAGAAGATTGACGGTCTGGCCGAGCGCCGCACCGCTCTTGAGCAGGAGCAGTACGACTTCATGGCTCACCTGCCCAACATCCCTTGCGAGGCTACGCCGTATGGCAAGGACGAGGACGAGAACATCGAGCGCCGTCGTTGGGGCACCCCGCGCGAGTTCGACTTCGACTTTAAGCCGCACTGGGATCTGGGCACCGACCTCGACATCCTCGACTTCGAGCGCGGCAACAAGCTCTCCGGCAGCCGCTTCACCGTTCTCGGTGGCGCCGGCGCCCGTCTGGAGCGCGCCCTCATCAACTTCTTCCTCGATACGCACACCAGCCGTGGTTTTAAGGAGTGGTGGCCGCCCATCGTCGTCAAGCGTCAGACCATGTTCGGCACGGGTCAGCTGCCCAAGTTCGAGGACGACGCCTATCACGTCTCGGGCGACAACTTCCTGATCCCCACCGCCGAGGTCGTGCTTACCAACCTGCACGCCGGCGAGGTCCTCGATGCCGACACTCTGCCGCGCCGCTACACCGCCTTCACCCCCTGCTTCCGCGAGGAGGCCGGTTCCGCCGGTCGCGACACCCGCGGCATCATCCGTCAGCACGAGTTCGACAAGGTCGAGATGGTCAAGTTCGCTAAGCCGGAGGAGTCTGACGAGGAGCTCGAGAGTATGACCGCCGAGGCCGAGTACCTGCTGCAGCAGCTGGGCCTTCCGTATCGCGTGATTAGCCTGTGCACCGGTGACTTGGGCTTCTCTGCCCGTCAGACCTACGACGTCGAGGTCTGGCTGCCGAGCTACAACGCCTACAAGGAGATCAGCTCCTGCTCCAACTGCGGTGACTTCCAGGCTCGCCGCGCCAACATCAAGTATCGCGACCCCGAGAACTTCAAGGGTTCGCGCTACCTGCACACGCTCAACGGTTCCGGCCTGCCGGCTGGCCGCACCATGGCCGCCATTCTGGAGAACTACCAGAACTCCGACGGCACCATCACGATCCCCGAGGTCCTGCGTCCTTACATGGGTGGTCTCGAGAAGATCGAGCCGGTCGCGTAAGTTGGCTGCATAGGGGATATGCAAGGGCGCTCCTTCGGGGGCGCCCTATTTCGTGCGTAGGTCCATACCATGCCGTGCGGACAGCTCAATAGAAAACACACGAACAACTGTTCTGTATACAGCCATCTACCTGCTATGCTTTTGCTAAATAAGAGCGAGAGAAAGGGGACGCGATGGAGCTGTTTGATGATCGGGTGGTTTTGTTTGAGAGCGACGAGGGCGGGGAGTACCTGCTTGTAACGTGTGAGCCGTCTGGCATGGGTGGCCTGGTGCTTCGGCAGACGAGTGAGGGTCCGTTGACCCAATGGTGTTTTGAGGAGTCGCCGCATGTGGTCGAGACCTTTGTGACGCACGAGGGGCTTGTGGCGCTGGAGCACTTCTATGGAGTTGGGACTTCCAACCAGGTCGCGCGCATGCTGAGCATCTCGTTTGCCGATTATGATTGCGCCCAGCGGGTGAGATCGCTCCTGAGAGAACTTGATGCCAAGTTTGACGTGATCGAAAAGCCAATCGATCGTACGGGGAACGGCGGTATATGCGGAGCAGCATGACAAAACTGCGTTCCACAAAAAAGTTTGAGATTGTGCTTGACTCCAATAAGCTAAAGTGGTTTTATATGTCTTGCGCTGCGGCGTTACCTCAGCTGGATAGAGGGTCTGACTACGAATCAGAACGTCATAGGTTCGAATCCTATACGCCGCACCAATTAAAATCGAAAGTCTCCGGCAACGGGGGCTTTTCTTTTACGCCGGCACCGCATGGATTCGAACCTCGGTCGAGGCGCGGGCGTCAAGAAAACGCGGAGCGTTTTTAGCCCGCGGGCGAGCGCGCCGGCAGGCGGGTTATGCACGTGACCCCTCGATGGGTCAAGCGACAATTTGAAAA
>CABUCA010000103.1 GCA_902489965.1 uncultured Collinsella sp. | reverse complement strand
CGCGCGAGCAGGACTGCCCGAGCAGGCAACCTTATGCCTCTCGGACTGTCCCGGCCCTCTCGGGTCCTGAGCGCGACACACCGGACTGGGTTATCTGAATAAATATGGTGAAGGCCCCTTTCGGGGCCTTCTTTTTATAAAAATTCGCCGACTCGGTGGACTTCGGGTTCTAGGTCTACGTTGAATTGGTCTTTGACGGTTGTCTGGATGTGGCGGATGAGTTCGTCGACGTCGGCGGCGGTGGCGTGGTCGGCGTTGACGATGAAGCCGCAGTGCTTCTCGCTCACCTGCGCGCCGCCAACGGCGTGTCCTCGCAGGCCGGCGTCCATGATGAGCTTGCCGGCAAAGTAGCCCTCGGGGCGCTTGAAAGTGGAGCCGGCACTCGGCATGTCGAGCGGCTGCTTGTCCTCGCGGCGCTGGCGGTAGTCGTCCGTGTCGGCCTTGATCATCGCGGCGTTGCCCGGAGCGAGATTGAAGGTGGCCGAAAGCACGATGAAGCCGTCGTCGGCAATGCGGCTCTTGCGATAGCCCAGGTTGAGCTCATCGACATCGAACTCAATGATATTGCCGCTGCCGCGGGTGCCGTCGTCGAACTGGCGAGCGGGTTTGTAGACGCGCACGGACTCCAGCACATCGGCCATGCAGACACCGTAGGCACCGGCGTTCATGTAGCAGGCGCCGCCGACCGATCCGGGGATGCCCGAGATGGGCTCCATGCCGGTGAGGCCGGCCTCGGCTGCCGCCGCGGCGACATCGGAAAGCAGCGCGCCGGCTGCCGCCGTGACGTGCGTGCCGTCGACGGTGATGTTGGAGAGACCTTCGCCCAGCGCTACGACGACGCCGCGGATGCCCTTGTCGCCGACGAGTAAGTCGGAGCCGTTGCCCACGATGGTGAGGGGCAGATCGCAGCGATAGCAGGTATCGAGCGTGGCGACGAGGCCCTGCTCGGTATCGGGCGTGACAAAGACGTCGGCCGGGCCGCCGATCTTAAACGTGGTGTGCTCGCGCATGGGCTCGCTCATCAGTACGTTGTCCTCGCCGGCAACGCCAGCAAGCGCGCACAGCAGGTCCTCGTTAAAAAAGTCGTTCTCGTGCATACGAATATCCGCCTTTTGGTGGTCGTTGTCATCAATCGATTGCAATATACCCCACCCGGACGGATTTGGTGCGCTGGCGGCGATAAAACAGCCGTCTACCGGATTGGTAAAGTGTTTATCACCGAGGTAGAGGGTCGGTCGCTATACTTTCAAGAGATTGCGCGTAAACCTGGAAGGAGCGAGATGGCCAACAAAGTCACCCTCAAGCAGATCGCCCAGGAGGTGGGGCTTTCCCCCTCGTCGGTCTCGCTTGTGCTCAATAATCGGCCCTGTCGCATCTCGGAAGAAAACCGCAAGCTCATCAAAGAGGTCGCGGCGCGCAACCACTATGTTCCTAACCAGATCGCGCGCAGCCTGGTCATGCGCGAGTCGCGCACCCTGGGCCTTATCGTCCCTAACATCGAGAGCCGCTTTTTTGCTTCGCTCGCCGGTAGCCTGGAAAAGCGCTGCCGCGAGGACGGCTATGCGCTCTTCATTACCAGCTCGGGCGGAAGCGCCGATGACGATCTGGAGCTGCTGCGCCAGCTGGTGACGCGCGGCGTTGATGGCGTCTTCCTGGTCGTGGGCGACGAGTTCTCCGACGACCGCGCCCTGCGCGAAGAAGTCAGCCACCTGCCCATCCCGGCCGTAATGGTCGACCGTGCCATTGAGGGACTCGAGTGCGACAAGGTGATGTTCGACCACGAGATGGGCGGCTACATGGCCACCCGCTATCTGATCGAGCAAGGCCACCGCCGTATTGCCTGCTTGGTTAACGCGCGCCGTTCCAATACGGGGCGTAAGCGACTTGCCGGCTATGAGCGCGCATTGCGCGAGGTAGGCCTTCCCATCGACGCGCGCTTGGAGTTTGAGAGCGAGTATTACATCCCGAGTGCATACGAGGCCTCGGAGGCGGTGCTCGCGACCGATGCCACCGCCGTGTTCGCAAGCTCGGATAACATTGCCCTCGGTTTGCTCAAGCGCTTGCACGAGATGGGGAAGAGCATCCCGGGCGATATCTCGGTAGTGAGCTATGACAACTCGGCGGCCGACGTTCTCTTTGAGCCGGCGCTGACCGCGATTGAGCAGGATCCTGGTGTCCTTGCGGAGCATGCTTTTGGCTGCATGTCCAAGCGTCTTGCCGGTAGGGGCGGTAGGCGTGCCGAAGAGGTCGTTTTGGAGCCGGCGCTTATCGTTAAGGGCAGCGTGCTCGAGCTTACTAAACACAACTAAACACGTTTATCAATTTGCAGAGACCGAATGTGGAGCACCTGTGACGGGCAATGCCGCAGGTGAATGTCGCGTTTTGCTAATCGATGGGATTGATAAGGATGATAAAACGTTTTTTCACCTTGATAAAACGTTTTAGCAAATATACTAGTCCCAGCGAATGGTTGCGATATCGGAGTGCGACCGCACAGCGAAGGGACATAAACAATGGCTAAAACACTGGGAACGCCGTGGCAAAAATTGGGACACGAGGTGCCGGCATCCGCGCTCGAGGGTGTCGATCTGTACTGGCGCGCCTCCAACTATCTGTCCGTCGGCCAGATCTATCTTCGCTCCAACCCGTTGATGCGCCCCGATTTTGTGGACGAGAAGACCGGCGAGACGCGTGACTTTGGCCGTCCGGACGTTAAGCACCGTCTGGTTGGTCACTGGGGCACCACGCCGGGCATTAACTTCCTCTTTGGTCACGTTAACCGCCTGATCGCCGACCACAACCAGAATGCCATCTTTTTGATGGGTCCCGGACATGGTGGCCCTGCCGGCACCGCGCAGTCGCTGCTCGACGGCACCTACCGCGAGATTCGCCCCGATATCACCAACGATGAGGCCGGCCTGCAGAAGTTCTTCCGCCAGTTCTCCTATCCCGGCGGTATCCCGAGCCACTTTGCTCCCGAGACGCCCGGCTCCATCCACGAGGGCGGCGAGCTCGGTTATACGCTCAGCCACGCCTATGGCGCCGTCATGGACAATCCGAGCCTGCTCGCTGTGGCCGTGGTGGGCGACGGCGAGTCCGAGACCGGCCCGCTTGCGACCTCTTGGCAGTCCAACAAACTCGTGAACCCGGCAACCGACGGCATCGTCCTGCCGATCCTGCACCTCAATGGCTATAAGATCGCCAACCCCACCATCCTTGCCCGCGTGTCCGACGAGGAGCTCACTAAGTTCTTTGAGGGCATGGGCTATAAGCCGCACTTCTTTGTCGCCGGCTTTGACGATGAGAGCCATGCGAGCATCCATGAGCGTTTCGCTGCCCTGTTTGAGCAGGTCTTTGACGAGATCTGCGACATCAAGGCCACCGCGCAGGCACAGGCCGCCGCTGGTGAGACCGTGGTCCGTCCCGCCTACCCGATGATCGTGTTCCGCACGCCCAAGGGCTGGACCTGCCCCAAGCAGATCGATGGCAAAAAGACCGAGGGCTCCTGGCGCGCACATCAGGTACCGCTGGCGAGTGCCAAGGACACCCACGAGCACTTCCGCGTGCTGCGTGAGTGGTTGCGCTCCTATAAGCCCGAGGAGCTCTTTACGCCCGAGGGCCAGGTGCGCCCCGAGGTGACGGCCTTTATGCCGACCGGCGAGCTGCGTATCGGCGCCAACCCCAACGCAAACGGCGGTAAGGTCCGTCGCGAGCTTGAGCTGCCCGATATCCACGCCCACGAGATTCCCGTTGCCGAGAAGGGCCACGGCTGGGGCTCCACCGAGGCCGCCCGCGTCTTTGGTGAGTACACCGCCGATGTCTTGGCTAAGAACATGGACGACTTCCGCATCTTCGGTCCCGACGAGACCGCGTCCAACCGCCTGCAGGCTGCCTACAAGGTGACCAAAAAGCAGTGGGATGCCGGCTTCTACGAGGATGAGGCCAACGACGAGCTGCTGGCCGGCTCCGGCAAGGTCGTTGAGCAGCTGTCCGAGCACCAGTGCGAGGGCTTCCTCGAGGCTTACGTGCTCACCGGCCGCTCCGGCGTGTGGAGCTCCTACGAGAGCTTTGTCCATGTGGTCGATTCCATGGTCAATCAGCACTGCAAGTGGCTCGAGGCCACCAAGCGCGAGATTCCGTGGCGTGCCCCCATCAGCGGCCTCAACATTCTGCTGTCGAGCCACGTCTGGCGCCAGGACCACAACGGCTTCTCGCACCAGGACCCGGGCTTTATCGACCTGCTGCTCAACAAGGCCAACGATACGCATATCGTGAACGCCTACTATCCGGCAGACGCCAACATGGCCCTTGCCGTTGCCGAGCGCGTTTACCAGTCCACCGACTGCGTCAACGCCATCTTCTGCGGCAAGCAGCCCGCCCCGACTTTCCAGACGGTCGATGAGGCCAAGGCGGAGCTCGCCGAGGGCGTCGCGACCTGGGAGTGGGCATCGACCGCCGACTCGCTCGCCGAGGCCGATGTCGTGGTCGCCACCTGCGGCGACGTGCCGACGCTCGAGGCCTTGGCCGCGACAGACATGCTGCGCGAGCTGGGCATCAAGGTGTGGTTCGTCAACGTGGTCGACCTGCTCAAGATCCAGAACGTCTGCGAGAACGACCAGGCCATCAGCGACGAGCGCTGGGCCGAGCTGTTCGGCTGCGGTGAGAAGCCCGTCCTCTTTGCCTTCCACGCCTATGCCGGCACGATTCGCCGCCTGATCTGGAACCGCCCCGGCCACGACGCCTTCCGCGTCCACGGCTATGAGGAGAAGGGCTCCACGACCACGCCGTTCGACATGCTGCGCCTGAACAACATGGACCGCTGGGCCCTGGCTGCCGACGTGCTGCGCATGGTCGATGCTGACAAGTTTGCCGAGCAGATCAACGAGTGGGAAGCTTTCCGCACCGAGGCCTTTGAGTTCGCGTGCGACGAGGGCTTTGATCACCCGGCCTTTACCGACTGGGTCTGGCCCGACGCCGCAGCCGCGACTGCTGCCGACGGCGCGCTCTCCGCAACGCAGATGACCGCAGGCGACAATGAGTAGGTAGGCATCCGGGACGGTCTCGCGCTGGGGCCGCCTCCGGGCGGGG
>CABUCA010000102.1 GCA_902489965.1 uncultured Collinsella sp. | reverse complement strand
GACCGCGATCGTTCTGTTCGCTGCAACCCCTCGCGCCCGCGCCGCCGCAATCCCCTCCGCCTGGCGCCGATGGATATTCTCGCGCTCCACCTGCGCCACGTAGCTCAGCAGTTGCAGCACAATATCGGCAATCAGGGTGTTGGTCACATCCGGCGCGCCGCTGGCCCTAGCGCGCGTGTCAAGCAATGGCATGTCCAACACCACAATGGCAACCCCGAGCTCCTTGGTAATGCGTCGCCATTCCTCAAGAATCTCGGAGTAATTACGGCCAAGTCGGTCGATAGAAAGCACCACCAGCACGTCCCCGTCCCCCAGGACGTTTAGCAGCTCGCGATAACGCGGTCGATCGAAGTCCTTGCCACTCGCATGGTCGGCATAAATATTCGCCGAGCCCACGCCATAGGCGCCCAGCGCATCCAGCTGCCGATTCAGATTCTGATCGCGCGAACTCACCCGCGCATACCCGTACACCGTCGCCATCTCATCCCCGCTTTCTTGTAAACCTGCAAAAAAGGGACAGGTTTATTTTGGTAGGTTTTACCTCTCAAATAGCAGGTAAGCGGGCGGCCGAGCAGACGGCAAGGTAGCCACGATTCAAATGCGAAGGGCGGTCCCGAAAGGCCGCCCTCCGCTCTCTCGCCACGAGTCGGGATTTAGCTAATGGATAAGCTTAAAGTCCAAGTGTCCACGCGTGGTATTGACGCGCGAGACCTCGATAATCACGCGCTGCCCCAGCTCGTAACGGGTGCCCGTGTCGGCGCCCGTCAGCGTAAGCGCGTCCTCGTCGAACTCGAACCACTCGTTGCCCAGGCTCTTGATCGAAACCAAGCCTTCGACCTGCGTCAGGTCCAAGCGCACAAAGAGGCCCATGCTGCTAACCCACGAGACGGTTCCGGCATAGCGCTCACCCAGACGGTCCTCATAGTACTGGGCAATCTTGATCTTTTGCGTCGCATGGCTGGCGGCATCTGCCGCGCGCTCGGCATCGCTACATGCGCGGCAGATCTGCGGCAGAATGCGCGGCAGCGACTCGCGCCCCTTGCCGATCAGCCGCGGCGTACGGACCAAGGCGTCCTTGCCGCCGAGCTGCTCATAGGCCAACTGCAGTTTGAGCACGCGGTGCACCACCAGATCGGGGTAGCGACGGATGGGACTCGTAAAGTGACAGTAGCACGGCGCGGCGAGCGCAAAGTGGCCCTCGTTGCGCGGCTTGTACAGCGCGCGCTGCATGCTGCGCAGAAGCAGCGTGTTGACGAGCGGTGCGTTGGCCGTACCGGCGGCAGCATCAACTGCAGCCTGCAGCTCATCGGGGCTCCCCAGGGCAATACCGGCAGCACGGCGATCGTCGATGATGCCTAGCTGCGCCAGCGCAACGGCAGCACCGTGCAGGCTATCGGGGCTCGGATCCTCATGCACACGATAGCAGGCCTCGATATCACGGTCTGCCAGCCACTCTGCAACGCACTCGTTGGCGAGCAGCATGGCTTCCTCGATAAGCGACGTGGCACACGAACGCTCACGCGCCACAATCTGCACGGGCACTCCGTCCTCATCCAATAGAGCGCGAATCTCGGCTGTGTCAAAATCGACTGAGCCGCGGGCGCGACGAATACGACGGCGAAGTTCGGCGAGTTCGTTAGCGGCGACAAGGAAATCGCCGAGGTCGATGTTGTAGCCGCGGGCGGCCTCCTCGCACGCAAGACCGCGCTCAAGCGCTTCCTCGCGCGAGGTCTCGGCAGCCGCAACATCCTCGGCTGCACCCTCCAGCACCGAATACTCAACCGCGCCGGCACGCACCAGCAGCGCCTCGGCGCCGTCATAGTCCATACGCACACGCGAGCGAATCACGCTGGGATACGGATCGTAATGCCGCACGCGACCCTGCGCATCGAGCTCGATATCGACGGTAAACGCAAGACGGTCCTCGTCAGGGCGAAGCGAGCACAGGTCATTGGACAGGCGTTCGGGCAGCATGGGAAGCACGCGATCGGCCAGATACACCGATGTCGTACGATGGCGAGCCTCAAGATCGATATGCCCGTCCCAAGCCACATAGTGTGAAACGTCGGCGATATGCACACCCAGCTTGTAGCCACCCTCGGGCGTGCGCTCCAACGAAATGGCATCGTCAAAGTCGCGCGCGTCGACCGGGTCGATCGTGATGACAAAGCGGTCGCGCAGATCGCGGCGGAGCGGGTCCTTAAGCGCCGCGGACACATCGAGCGAAAGCCCCTCGGCCTCGTCCAGCGCGGCCTCGGGATAGCTATCGGTATAGCCGTAACGCGCCATCACATATTGAACGCCCAAATCGGGCGCGTCATCTCCGCCAATGCGGCGCTCGATCGTCACGGTACCCGATTCCAGGCGCGTCGGGTAGGTCAAAATGCGCGCGACAACAGCGTCACCCGGGTGGACACCCAGACGATCCGCCGAGGTATCCTTGGGCAAAATGAAGAAGTCGGCCTTCAAGCGCGAATCGAGCGGCTCGATCACACCGAGCGGACCGGCGGTCTGGTACGTACCCACCACGCTTATGGCCGCGCGCTCAACTACGCCCTCGATCACGGCGCGACGCTCGCCATGCGGGCTATTCTTAATGCTCACGGCAACGGTATCGCCGTCCATGATCTCACGCTTGCCGCGACCCATGACCTTGTAGTCGCCATTCTCGGTTATGACATAGGCACTGTGCTCATGGAGCTGCACGCGCCCGGTCAGGCTCGGACGGCGTTCGCTGCGCACCGGCCCGCGCTTATTGCGAGCTCCACGCTTATGCTTGTTATTGCGCCCCATGGCGCCTCCTAACTATCGATTGCGAACTCCAAAGAGTCTACCCAAATGATTCGCTTTCCTGCCGTCCCCTAGGGATCAAAAAACGGGCCGCCCCATAAGAGACGACCCGTTGGAAGGGATGAATTCCAGGCATGCCTACACGCGCAGGTAGCGACGCATGGCGATGGCAGAACCAAAGAGGCCGATAATCACGCCGACCAGAATCAGCGCAGCATAGGTCACCAGGTAGTACTGCATCGGCAGGGCAAACGACATCCAGCCGATGCTCTCCTGCAAACGCGGAATCATCAGATTGCGCAGCAGCTCCAGAACGCCGATGGAAAGCAGCGAGCCCAAAATGGCCTGCAGTACGCCCTCGGTGATAAACGGGCCACGAATGAAGCCGTTGTTGGCGCCGACCAGACGCATAATCGCAATCTCACGACGACGCGCCGTAATGGACAGGCGAATCGTGTTGTTGATAAAGATGAACGCGATAAAAGTCAGCAGGCCAACGAGCACCACGGCGGCGATGCGGATGTAGTTGGTCACCTGGAACAGGCGGCTCACTTCCTCCTGGCCGTACAGCACGCTCGCGTTGACGTCGCCGTCATCCGCGATCTTCTGGAAATCGGCATCCTTCTTGAGCTTCTTTGCCGTGCTCTCGACCTTGGACGGATCGTCCATCTCAATAGCGAAGGAAGCCGGCAGCGGGTTCTGGCCATCGAGCGCGCTCATGGTGGCGTCGGCGTTGCCCGACATCTTGCTCGTATACTCGGCCAGCGCGTCGTCCTTGTCCTTATAGGTCACGGACTTGACGTTATTCCACGTCTTAAGCTCGGCCTCAAAAGCCTGAACATCGGCCTGATCGGCGTCATCGCTAATGAACGCGTTGATGACAACCTGATCCTCGACGGTGCCGATCACGGAGTTCAGCATCGCGGAGCCCATGATGAACAGGCCGATGATAAACAGCGAAAGGAAGATCGTGATGACGGCGCCGAGCGAGGTAGTCCAGTTACGGAAGAAGTGGCTGATTGCCTCTTTGAAGGAGTAGCCCACGTTAGTTGGTGCCATAGTTGCCGTAACCTCCCCTCTCCTGGTCGCGGATAACGTGGCCGCCCTCGAGGGCGATCACGCGACGGTGCATGCTATCGACCATCTCGCGGTCGTGCGTGGCGACGATCACGGTGGTGCCGGTGCGGTTAATACGCTCGAGCAGCTTCATGATGCCCAGCGAGATCGCCGGGTCGAGGTTACCCGTGGGCTCGTCGCAGATCAGCAGCGGCGGACGGTTGACCATAGCACGGGCGACGGCAACGCGCTGCTGCTCGCCACCGGAAAGCTGGTCGGGCAGCGAGTCCATCTGATCGGCCAGACCGACCAGACGCAGCACCTCGGGCACCTGGCTGCGAATGACGCCCTTGGGCTTGCCGATGCACTGCAGGGCAAACGCCACGTTTTCGTAGGCGGTCTTTTGCGGCAGAAGCTTAAAGTCCTGGAACACGGCGCCAATCTGGCGGCGCAGGAACGGAACCTTGCGGTTCTTGATCTTCATGAGGTCCTGACCGGCAACCAGGATGCGGCCGCTCGTCGGCTTGACGTCGCGGTTGAGCGTCGACAGCAGCGTGGTCTTACCCGAGCCGGAGTGACCAACCAGGAAGACGAACTCACCCGGATAGATCTCGATGTTGATGTCGTCGAGTGCAGGCTTGTTGGGCTGTGCCGGATAGATCTTGGTGACATGCTCCATAAGGATGACGGGCTCGACACCGGCCTGCTTGGCCATCTTCTTGCGGCTGGCCTGCGGATCGATGGGCGCAAACACCGACGTAAAATCGGGGTTGTTGAGCGCGTTATCGAGGCTTGCGACCTCGGCGGCCTGATCGCTCTCGACCACCGGGGCAGCAGGCTGCGTGGGGTCGGGAATAGCGGCAAAGAGACCGGACTGCGCAGGCTGAGGAGCCGGCGTCGCAGGGGCCATGGGGTCGGGAATGCCGGCCATGGTAGGCTGCGGCGTGGCGGCGCCAGCCTGAGGCTGCTCCACGCGAGCGGTCACGGCCTGAACGGGCTCAAAACCCGCCGTGCCGGAAAGCGCGACATCGCTGGTTGGATTGTAGACAAAGGGATCGGATGCCGGCTGTGCCTGATCTGCCGGCTGAGCGGGGGCCTGAGCAACAGGCTGGCCCTCTGAATCCGGAGTGGCGAAACGACTGCCCTGGACGCCTGCCTGCGTCTTGGGGGCATCATCGCCCGCACCGGAGGTACGGAAGTGGTTACCCACTGGTGCTCCTTATCGTCGTGCGTTTAAACTACATGAGCGCTTTGTATTTTAGCAGTATTAGCTTTGCTGCACATAAGAAGCATGGCGTGCTTAGGGATCCCGTCGGCCGGGCACAGGGTTACTCTCCAAATCG
>CABUCA010000101.1 GCA_902489965.1 uncultured Collinsella sp. | reverse complement strand
TACAACATATCCCACGGCACACACGGCCCACCACCGCGTCGATGTCTGGCGAAAAATGGGACGGGCCCCAGATTGCCCCTGCGCGCAAAAGTGCGTCTCGGCAATCTGGGGCCCGTCCCCTTTAATATTTATAAATATGCAGGTCAGCGATGTGCCAACGGATGCGCCGCCAGATAGACCTCGGTCAGTTGCGTGCGGTCGACATGCGTGTAGACCTGCGTGGTCGAAATATCGGCATGGCCCAAAATCTCCTGCAGCACACGCAGGTCGGCACCGCCCGCGAGCATATGGGTGGCAAAGGAGTGGCGCAAGGTATGGGGATGGAGCCCCACCAGCCCCACTTGGCGCCCATACCGCTCGCATATCGCATGCACGGCCTGACGCGACAGGCGACGTCCGTTCTTATTTAAAAAGACCGCCGAGGTCTCCGTCCCGTGAGCATGGGCGGCCAGGAGAGTGCGCCCGTCACCTAGATAGTGTGTCAGGGCACGCGCCGCGCTTCCCACCAACGGGGCCAGACGCTCCTTGGAGCCCTTACCGCGCACCAGGACAAACCCGTCATCGATATGGATATCGCCCACATCGAGCCCAACCAGCTCACTCACGCGCAAGCCGCAACCGTAAAGCACTTCCAAGATGGCGTGATCGCGCAGTCCCATCTCGCCCTCGGGAAAGTCTTGATCGAGCAGTGCCGAGACGTCCTCCACCGAAAGGTATTCCGGCAGGCGATCTGCCTTTTTGGGCAGGCGCAACGCCGCCGTCGGGTTTTGGGCCACGGCCCCATCGCGCACCAAAAAGGCATGCAGGCCCTTCACGGCAGCAAGCGCGCGCTCCACCGAGGCGTCGGAATAGCCTCCGTCGCGGCGATCGGCAACAAAGCCCTCCACGACCTGACGGGTCACCTCTTCAAAAGACGCAATGTCAGCCCGCTCCAGATAGGCGCAGTACGTCGTCAGGTCACGACGATAGGCCGCAATCGTGTTGCGCGCCAAGCCCCGCTCGACCGCGAGGTAATCGAGATACTCCCCCGCCGCCACGGCGAGCGACGAGGGAGTAGCTTCGGTATGTTCCTTATTCGCCGGCACCCTTAGTCCGTAGCGAGGTTCTTGGGCGTCACCTGCAAGCGATCGACGCCCTCATGCTGGCCGATCGAGGCGCGCACGAACTCGCGGAACAGCGGCTGCGGGTTGGTCGGGCGGCTCTTGAACTCGGGATGAGCCTGGGTTGCCACATACCACGGATGCACGTCGCGCGGCAGCTCGACCATCTCGACCAGGCGCTCGTCGGGCGAAAGACCCGAGATAACCAGACCAGCGCCCTCGAGCTGGTCACGGAAGGCGTTGTTGAACTCAAAGCGGTGACGGTGACGCTCGTAGACGAGCTCCTCGCCATATGCCTCGCGCGCGAGGGTATCGGCGGCGAGCTTGCACGGATAGGCACCCAGACGCATGGTGCCGCCCTTCTCGGTCACGTCCTCCTGCGAGCTCATCAGGTCGATGACACTATACGGGCCATCCGGATCGAACTCGGAAGAGCTGGCGCCGGCAAGGCCGACGACGTTGCGGGCGAACTCGCACACGGCCACCTGCATACCCAGGCAAATGCCCAGATACGGAATCTTGTGCTCACGGGCAAACTCAGCCGCGAGGATCTTGCCCTCCAGGGCGCGCTTGCCAAAGCCGCCGGGGACCAGGATGCCCGAGGCATCGCCCAGGACCTCGGAGACGTTCTGCTCGTCGAGGCTCTCGCCATCGACCAGCTGCACGTCAACGTGGCGATCGTAGAACACGCCCGCGTGGTGCAGGGCCTCGATAACCGACAGGTAGGCATCGGGCAGCTGCGTATACTTGCCCACGACGGCGATCTTCACCTTGTCGGCGTGATGGTTGGCATGATTCTGCTTGCGCAGGAACTCGTTCCACTCGCTCATGTCGCGCTCACGCGGGTCCAGACCCAGGCGCTCGCAAATGCGCAGGTCAAAGTCCTGCTCGGCAAGCAGCTGCGGAACATCGTAAATGCTCGCGCAGTCCTCGTTGGTAAAGACACAGTCGGTGTCGACGTCGCAGAAGCTTGCGATCTTGCCGCGAATGGCATCGTCGATATGGTGGTCGGAGCGCAGAACGATAATGTCGGGCTGGATACCAAAGCTGCGGAGCTCCTTGACGGAGTGCTGCGTCGGCTTGGTCTTGACCTCGTGGGCGGCGGCGATATAGGGAACGAGCGACACGTGGATGTAGCATACGTTCTCGGGGCCGGCCTCCTTGCGATACTGGCGAATGGCCTCGACAAACGGCTGCGACTCGATGTCGCCGATCGTGCCGCCCAGCTCGGTAATGACAACGTCAGAGCCGGTCTGCTCCTCGATGCGGCGGAATTTGTCCTTGATGGCATTGGTAACGTGCGGAATCACCTGGACGGTGCCGCCCAAAAAGTCACCGCGGCGCTCGCGGGCAATCAGGCTCTTGTAAATAGCACCCGTCGTAAAGTTAGAATCGCGGGTCAGGTTCTCGTCAATAAAGCGCTCGTAGTGGCCCAGGTCCAGATCGGACTCGTAGCCGTCCTCGGTCACAAAGACCTCACCGTGCTGGAACGGGCTCATGGTACCGGGGTCGACGTTCAGATACGGGTCGGCCTTCTGCATCGTTACTTTGTAGCCACGCGACTTGAGCAGACGGCCCAGCGAGGCCGCGGTGATACCCTTGCCCAGGGACGAAACCACGCCACCGGTTACGAACACATGCTTGGTCATATTGAGTTACCTGCGCTTCCCGTAGAAGTTGTTTATCCACATCTTACGGGTCTTCATTGTAATACTCGCGCCGCGGACCGTTCGCAATTTTTCTCGCGTGCGATTGCATTTCTCAATCTTGAAACAAAACGCCGCCCGGTTTCCCAGGCGGCGTCGCTATGGCAAGGGTTACATGCTGCTATCGATCAGCAACCTCGTCCTCAAGCATTTCTTGAACGAGCATGCCGGTACGGACGCCCTCAAGATACCACTCGCCACGTTCGGTGAGGCAAATGCCATTTGCAAGCTGACCGCCGTCGTCGCTATAACGCGAGACGACATCAATCATGCCTTCGGAATCCAAGCGATCGATTGCGGCGCGGGCACGATACGGCGAAACCCCCACGCGCTCGGCAAGCGTTTTGCGCGAGAAACCATACGGCCCGCCATTGTCTTCGGTTTGCTGGTCGATTTCCATCAACACCAGCACCTCAACACGCTTCATATCGTTGACACTCGCACGACCCTTGCCCGCCATAGCAGCCTCCTCAAACCGAGCACGAGCATCTAACGCGCCGTGCGCGACCGACACACCTCACGATGGCAGGTAATATCCATCATGCGGCATCCCGCTAAGGATGAAACAGTTACGGTTATTGTATACCGCTCAAATTGTTTCTAGGCAGGTAAACGGCTATTTTTCGCCGAAATAGGCGCTTTATTGATCAAAAAGCCGTACCGGGCGCCAACCCGATACGGCCAAAATGCAATGCAATTACCGCGGTGCTTCAAACTTAGCGGTGGAAGAAACCGCGGCGCTCAAACTTGGGCTCGCAGCACACGTTGATACCCAGTTTGCGCAGTACCGTCTCGTCCGTCGGCGAGATAATCACGCTAAAGAAGGCATCGCAACCGCGCAGCTGCTCCAGGCCCGAAAGGACGCGAGCGGCCGTCTCACTCGTGGCCGAGGTGATCGACAGCGCCATAAGCGTCTCGTCGGTGTGGAGGCGAGGGTTTTTGCTGCCCAGGAAATGCGTCTTGAGCTTGCTGATGGGCTCGATCGCCTCGTCGCTGATGACCTCGAGCTCAAGGTCGACGCCCGAAACATGTTTAAGCGCATTCATGATGAGTGAACTTGCAGCGCCCAGGCGCGTGGAGGTCTTACCGGTCACCACGGAGCCATCGGGCATGACCATGGCACCCACGGGACCACCCGTCAACTGCTCCCTGGTGAGGGCTGCCGAGCGCGCCGGCGAGTAGTTCTTATCGATGCCGGCTTTCTTCATAATAATCTTGAGACGGTCGACTTGCTCATCGCCCACGCCGGTACGGCGCACATTTTCGACCGCGGTAAAGTAGCGGCGGACGATCTCCATCTTGGAAGCGTCGCGGCAGGCATCGTCATCGGTGATGGCAAAACCGACCATATTGACGCCCATGTCCGTGGGGCTCTGGTAGGGGCTCTTGCCCAGGATCTTTTCCATCAGGGCACGGACCACCGGGAAGGCCTCGACGTCGCGGTTGTAGTTGACCGTAGTCTTGTTATAGGCCTCCAAGTGGAAGGAGTCGATGATATTCGCATCGTCGAGGTCGGCCGTGGCGGCCTCATAGGCGATGTTGACCGGATGCGTGAGGGGAAGGTTCCAGACCGGGAAAGTCTCGAACTTGGCGTAGCCGGCGGCGGTGCCGTGCTTGTGCTCGTGATAGAGCTGAGACAGGCAGGTGGCGAGCTTACCTGAACCAGGACCCGGCGCGGTGACCACGACGAGCGGACGGGTGGTCTCGACAAACTCGTTCTTGCCATAGCCGTCGTCGGACACGATCAGGTCGACGTCGTGGGGATAGCCCTCGATGGGATAGTGCAGCTTGGCGGGAATGCCGAGCGCGGGCTGGCCGGCGTACTGGGTGATAACCACGGCCGCGACAGCAAAACCGTTGCCGCGGAACAGGTCGACCAGGCGCAAAACGTCCTCGTCATAGGTAATGCCCAGGTCGCCACGGGCCTTATTCTTCTCGATGTGGTTCGCGTTGATCGCGATGATGACCTCAACGTCATCGGCAATGCTCTTGAGCATGCGGAACTTGCTGTCCGGTTCAAAACCCGGCAGCACGCGACTCGCGTGATAGTCGTCAAACAGCTTGCCGCCAAACTCCAAATACAGCTTGCCGCCAAACTGCGAGATGCGCTCCTTAATATGAGCGGCCTGCAGCTCGATATACTTCGCGTTGTCGAAACCCTGGCGCATATATGGCTCCCGTCCCGTTTCCATTTAATGTTCTAGGCGATTATAACGGAGCCCGCCCTCCCCGATACCCAGACCATCAACAGGCACCAACCAAACACGCCACCGATAAGTTGCGGTGGAATAGTTCCTGTTTAACCCCTCATGACGGCCAAACAGGAACTATTCCACCGCAACTTCCCCTTTTTGGTGCAAAGTAACCTGACCCCTTTGCACCAACAACAGAAACGTCGCAGGTTGAGCATAAGTCAGCGAGCGACGTCCAGGACGTACAAGTTGGCATGAAAAAGGCAAGGCATAGACCTTCTGGTCATGCCTTGCCTTTT
>CABUCA010000100.1 GCA_902489965.1 uncultured Collinsella sp. | reverse complement strand
AAAGAGAAGAGGCGGGGCATGCCCCGCCTCTTACACCACATCTCTGCGCGCTACCATTTCGACTTGCTATCTGGCCTTATTAGTCCAAAATTGCTGCTACCAAATCGGTAACAGTACTCATATTTGATGTTTTTTGACCAGCAGGTCTCCCTGCCTTAGCAAATCTAAGGCAAAACGGGCTCCAGACCGCTGAATCATGCCGCGTAGGGCACTTCCGCAGTCCGGAACCCGGTCCAAATTGAATTATCGCACCGCGTTAGCCCAAGACACCCGACAGGATCTCGATCAGGCTGTCCACGTCGGCTTCCTCGCAGACGAGCGGCGGCAGGAAACGCAGCGTATGCGCACCCGTAGCGTTGATCACGGCACCGGCGGCCAGCGCGCGGGCAACAATATCATGCGCATCGCCCGCGGCATCATCCAAATCACAGCCGAGCATCAAGCCGCGACCACGTACCTCGGTCACGTGCGGCAGCTTGGCGAGCTTTGCCTCCATATAGGCACCCACCTTGGCAGCATGGTCGGCATAATCGCCGCGCACAAGCGCGGAGAGCGTCGCGGCGCACGCCGCGACGGCCAAGCAGCTACCGCCAAAGGTCGAGCCATGGTCGCCCGGCTTAAACACGTCGGCAATCTCCTTCTTTGCCACGACGGCACCCATGGGCACGCCATCGGCAATGCCCTTGGCAAGGCTCATGATGTCGGGCTCCACGTCATAGGTTTGGAACGCAAATGGCTTGCCGGAGCGGAAGATGCCGCACTGGACCTCGTCGGCGATAAGCACGGCGCCCACTTCGTGTGCCAGGTCGCGCGCTGCCGCCATAAACTCCTCGGTCATAGGGTGCACGCCACTCTCACCCTGGATCGGTTCGAGCATTACAGCGCATATTTCACTGCCCAGCTGCTTAAAGATCGCACGCAGCTCGTCCACATCGTTGGGCGTGCAGGCCACAAAGCCACCCGGCAGCGGGCGGAAGCTGTCCTGCAGCCAATCCTGCATGGTGGCGGCAATGGTCTCGAGCGTACGGCCGTGGAAGCCGCCGCGCATGCACACGATGGTGTTGCCGCCATTACCGGCACGCTTGGCGTACAGGCGCGCGAGCTTCATCGAGCCCTCGTTGGCCTCGGCGCCAGAGTTGGCAAAGAAGGTCTCCCAAACCTGCTCATCCGCAGCCGGGGCACCAAGAGCAGCTGCCGTGGTCTCATCGCCGGCGGCAATGGCATCGGCAAGCACGCGCGCACCATCTACGTCGTCGTTAGCAAGCTTGGACAGCAGCGCCGCGACCTGTCCGCGCTGCTCAATGTAGAAGTAATTGGAGACATGCATGAGCTTTTTGGTCTGTGCCTCGAGCGCCGAGAGCACAGCCGGGTCGCCATGACCTAGGCTGCACACGCCGATGCCGGCAAGAAAGTCGAGGTACTCACGGCCATCGTCGCCGGTGAGCTTCATGCCGTGACCCTCGACAAACTCGACCGGAGAGCGGCCAAAGGTATGCATAACGTAATGGGATTCAAGCGATTGCTGAGCTGCAAGTGACATGGGATGCCTTTCGTTGGGCGCCGGACGGCGCGGGGCTATGGGTGCAGGAATGGGGCGGCTGCGGGTCAGCTAGACCGTCTGAAGCTTCTCGACCTCGTCAAGGTTTTCGGTCAGACGCGCAGCAAACGTCGAAAGCGGATGCGGATGCGTATCGAACTCGTAAGCCGTCTCGGTGGAATGGATCACGGTGCCGACGCCGGCATCGGTCAGCAGCTCCAGGAGCAGCGAATGCGGCGTAGTACCGTTAATGATGTGGGCACGAAATACGCCGCCGGTAAGCGCATCGACGGCCGCGCGCAGCTTGGGAATCATGCCCTTATCGACCTCGCCGCCGTAGAGCATTTCGTTAACCTCGTCGAGCGTTAGGTTGGAGATAAGCGAGTCCTTGTCGCTAAAGTCCTTGTACAGGCCATCGACATCGGTCAAAAAGATCGCCTTATGCGCGTGGAGCGCCGCGGCAACGGCACCGGCGGCGGTGTCGGCGTTGATGTTGAAGAAACCGCCGTCCTCCCCCGCCGCGACGGTAGCGATGACGGGGATGTACTCGCTATCGAGTAAGCGCTCGATATAGTCGGTGTTGACGTGCATCACTTTGCCCACGCGACCGAGCTCGGGGTCGAGCGGCTCGGCGATGAGCGTGCCGGCATCGCTGCCCGACACGCCCACGGCCAGGTTGCCGTGGTGGTTGATGGCAGCAACCAGCTCCTGGTTAACCTTGCCGCCCAGCACCTCGCGCACGATATCCATAGTCGCCGGCGTGGTCACGCGCTGGCCGTTCTTAAACTCGACGGGAATATCGTAATGGCTCAGCGCCTCGTTGATAGCCTTGCCGCCGCCGTGCACGATGACGGGGCGCATACCGATGATCTTGAGCAAAACGATGTCGCTCATCACGTCGCGGCGCAGCTGCTCATCAACCATGGCGGCTCCGCCATATTTGATAACAACCGTCTTGCCGGTCAGGTTCTTAATCCACGGCAGCGCTTCGAACAGCAGCTGCGCGGTTGCTTCGTTGGATTCGCTCGAACGACAATCGCGTGCGAATTTCATAATCTGCCTCGTCTTTCGTATCGTTATCGCGCCGTGCTCCGCTGTCCGCAATCGCGGCAAGATGCGCAGCGTGCCTGGAATCTAGGAACGGTAGTCGCCGTTGATGGAGATGTATTCATGCGTGAGGTCGCAGGTCCACACGGTCGTTGCCGCGTCGCCTGCGCCCAGGTCGGCCGAGATCACGATCTCGGGCGCCTCGAAACGTCGTAGAGCCTCGTCCTCGTCAAAGCGAACAGTCAGACCGTCGCGACAGACGGGCATGCCCATCATGTCGATGGAAACGTCTTCCTGATTAAACTTCACGCCGCACTTGCCAAGCGCCATGGCAACGCGGCCCCAGTTGCAGTCGTGGCCGGCGATGCAGGTCTTAACGAGCGGCGAGTTGGCAACGGCACGAGCGGCGATATCGGCTTCCTCGTCGTTCACGGCGCCGGCAACGTTGACCGTAACAAGCTTGGATGCGCCCTCACCATCGGCGGCGATATTGCGCGCCAGGCTCTCGCACACCTCGTGCACGGCAAATGCCAACTCGTCGAAGGCATCGGAGCCCTCGACGATAGGCTCGGCATCTGCGGCAGCGGCGCCGGAGGCAAGCATGATGCAGGTGTCGTTGGTCGAGGTGTCGGAATCGACCGTTACCTTGTTAAAGGTCTGCTTGACGGTCGAGAGCAGCAGGGCATGAAGTGCCGCAGGCTCGACGGGGGCATCGGTGGTGATAACTGCGATCATGGTGGCCATATTGGGCATGATCATGCCCGAGCCCTTGCACATGCCGCCTACCGTATAGACATTGCCCGCATGACCTGCAGCCTCACTGACGTAGGACACGGCGTACTCCTTGGAGTGCGTGTCGGTCGTCATGATGGCGCGAGCGGCATCGGCGCCACCGTGGGCGGAGAGCGCCTCGTAGGCAGCAGGAATGGCTGTCTCAAACGTGTCGATCGGCAGAATCTGGCCAATCACACCCGTGGAGGCAACCAGGATCTGCTGGGGTTCGCAGCCGATAACCTGCGATGCGATGTTGCAGGTCTCGCGCGCGCAGGCAAGGCCGGTCTCGCCCGTGGCGGCGTTCGCGTTGCCGGAGTTGATTGAAACACCGGCGATGATACCGTAGCCCTTGTCCGCACCGCCCAGGTTGGCACGGCTCACCTGCACGGGCGCCGCGCAAAAGCGGTTGGTCGTAAACACGCCGGCGCCGGGACAGGGTTTATCGGGCATGACGAGCGCATAGTCTAAGCGCTCGGGATTCTTCCGGAATCCCGCATGGATGCCTGCGGCCTTAAAGCCGGCCGCTGCCGTAACGCCACCCTCGACGGCGCGAATCTTGATATCAAACAGCTCGGTATTCATCGTCTTTATGACTCCTTATGTCAAACAAAAAACGGGCATCGGTTGGTGCGCCATGCCAGTCGTGATCATGAGACCGGCTTAAGAGTGGCGCCCCACTCGATGCCCGACTACCAAATCGTTAACAATCGAATGTGCTACACCGGGCACGCCACTGTGGGCAAGCCTCGTCGCTCGTCAAAGCCAAAGACGATATTGGCGCACTGGACTGCTTGGCCCGCAGCGCCCTTGCACAAATTGTCGATGGCGCCCGTCGCCACCAGCACGCCCGCGCGCTTGTTGAACGCAAGGCCAATCTGGGCGGCGTTGGTGCCGACGACCGAAGCCGTCTTGGGCTGCTGGCCGGCATCGAGCACGCGCACAAAGGTGCGTCCAGCGTAGAACTGCTTGTAATAGTCGACAACGTCCTCAAGGATCAAGGTATCGATAGCCTGCGGCGCAAGCGGCATCGTTACCGTAGAGAGTAGACCGCGCTTGAGGGGTGCCAGGTGCGGGGTAAAGACGACGCGATCTGTTAGACCAAGGATTTGCTCGATTTCGGGCGTGTGACGATGCTTGCCCACGCCGTAGGCCTCCAAATTCTCGTCGGCGCTGCAAAAATGCGTACGAGCGTTGCAGGACTTGCCGGCACCCGTCACACCGCTGATGGCATCGACAATCACGGGACCGTTCTCGGCCACCCAGCCCGCACGCACGGCAGGAGCGGCAGCAAGGCTCGTTGCGGTGGGATAGCAGCCGGCGCAGGCGACCAACACGGGCCTGCCAGCGGCATGGCTGGAAGCAGCGGTCTCTAAGTCCTGGCAGAACAGCTCGGGCAGGCCGAAAGCGCGGGTCTTGAGCAACTCGGGGCTCGTGTGCTCGGCGGCATACCATGCCTCAAAGACAGACGCGTCGCTCAGACGGTAATCGGCCGAAAGATCGAAGCAGGAGACGCCAGATGCAAGCAGTGCGGGCACCTGTGCCATGGCAGCCGTGTGCGGCACGGCCAAGAAGACGGCGTCGCAGGATTTAAGCTCGGGGGCGTCATGCGTGGTGAAAACCAGATCGCTCACGCCAGCAAAGCTCGGATACACCGCGGACAGCGGCTGGCCGGCATCGGCGTTGGACGTAATGGCGACAAGTTCAAACTCGGGATGGCCAAGCACGAGGCGAATGAGTTCGGCGCCGGCATATCCAGCCGCGCCGACGATTCCAACCTTCAAAGACATATCAGACTCCTTGTCTGCGATTTATGCACCGATGCGCATTTCGCAGTGGTTGTTATGAAGTGGGTTGAAACTTTAGCACCAAAAGATGCATGAACACGTAAATGGCTTGCATATTCATGCATTGAAACAATCCCGACACATTCGCTTGAAGGAATTGACAAATGAAGCGGGCCCCGTATTGACCGGCGCTCCTAACGGCACCGG
>CABUCA010000099.1 GCA_902489965.1 uncultured Collinsella sp. | reverse complement strand
CCTGCCATGTCCGAGGACGATTTGGGGGCAAAGCCCCTGGCCTCCCCGGCGAGTATACGGGACGGCGACTACAGGTATTCGATCTGGGCGCCCTCGGTGTCGCACGTTAGAATATGCGTCTCACACTTGGGGAACTGCTCACGCAGCTTGACCTGCAGGAACTTTGCCACGATGGTGTCGTCGGTTACAGCCATGAGGGTCGAGCCGGAGCCACTGATCCAGATGGTCTTGGCGCCGCCGTTAAGGCAGGTGTCGCGCACGGCGTTGTAGTCGGGGATGAGGCGGCGGCGATAGGGCTCCTGGATGCGGTCGTCGTTGGCGGCGGCAATCAGGTCAAGGTCGCCGGTCTCCAGACCGCGCGTCATGCCGGCGATGCGGCCCATCTGCCACACGGCGGTGGAGAGCGGAATCTCCTGCGGCACGACCTTGCGTGCCTCACTCGTGTGTACCTCGTAAGGTGGAATCACGGTAATAAAACGCAAGCGGTCGCTCACCTCGTAGCGCAGGCACTGGGGGAGCGAATCGGTCGGCGTAAAGGAGCAGACGGCGCCGCCCAGGATAGCAGGGGCGACGTTATCGGGATGGCCCTCGACCTCGGTGGCAATGCGGACAAGCTCAGCGCGGTCGACGGTGTGGCCTGTCAGTGCGGCGGCGGCCATAATGCCGGCGACGACGCAGGTGGAGCTGGAACCCAGGCCACGGGCGACGGGCACGTCGGTCTGAATGTCGATAGCAACGGGAAAAGCCGGCTCGCCCCACGCGGCCAGAGCATCGACAAAGCTCACATAGACCAGGTTATTCTCGTTTTGGAACTCCTCGGGGCAGCCCGTGATGGTGAGCTTGTCGGCGCGCTCGAAGGTGAAGTGCGAGTAGAGGCTAACGGCCATGCCGAGGGTGTCGTAGCCGATGCCTAGGTTGGCGCTGGTTGCTGGGACGGTGATTTTGATCATGTGAGTCCTCCTGGGCGGGTCTGGCCGTTTAGTTCGCTGCTCGGGCAGTCCTGGCTCGCTCGGAAAGCACATTAAGTGCTTTCCGGCTCGTGCGGAACTCGCGACGAACTAAACGGCCAGACTCGCTCGCATGCTCGTCATCATCCCGAAAGCTAAATAATTAGAAGGTGCGCCGGCTTTCGCCGGCGCTTAATAAGGAATCTAGTTGGTGCTCATTCGTTTTGCTGCAGACTCGACGTAGCTTGCCATCTCATCGACGTCGCAGACGTCTTCGAAGCGGACGGGCTTGGACTCGAGTTCGGCGAGCTGGGCTGGGGCGACCGTGTTGGTTGCCTGCTCGAGCACGCGCATGGCCTCAAAGTCGTCCTCGGGAACGTCGAGGCCCAGGGCATCGCAGCAGGCGCGCGGGAACTTGTAGGGGCTGGCGGTCGAAAGCAGCACGCGGGCCTTGGCGCCCTCGGTGGGGGCGACCTGCTCAAAGACGTGATAGCCGCAAGCGGTGTGCGGGTCGATCACGTAGCCGTTGGCATCCCAGCAGCTCTTGATGGCGGCGCGAACCTCGTCCTCGCTGGCCCAGCCGCAGCCAAATACGCTCTGGATCTTGGCCAGCAGCTCGGCAGGCACCTCGTAGCGACCGGTCTGGGCAAGCTGCTCCATAAGGCCGGCAACGAGCTCGCAGTCGCCGTCGGACAGGAAGTAGAGCATGCGCTCCAGATTAGAGCTAATAAGGATGTCCATCGACGGCGAAATGGTCGTGAAGAACGGACGGTTGCGGTCGTAGACGCCGGTGGTCAGGAAGTCAGCGAGCACGTTGTTCTTGTCGCTGGCCACGACGAGTTTGGCGACGGGCAGACCCATGCGCTTGGCGTAGTAGCCGGCCAGGATATCGCCAAAGTTGCCGGTCGGTACGCAGAACTCCACGGCATCGCCGGCCTCGATGGCGCCGGCGCGCAGCAGCTGCGCATAGGCGGCAAAGTAGTAGACGACCTGCGGCACCAGGCGGCCGACGTTGATGGAGTTGGCGCTCGAAAGCACGGTGCCGGCGGCCTCCAGGCGCTCGGCCAGCTCCTTATCGGCAAAGATGCGCTTGACGGCACTCTGGGCGTCGTCGAAGTTGCCGCGGATGCCGCAGACGGCGACGTTGCCGCCCTCCTGCGTGGACATCTGCAGATTCTGCACGCGGCTGACCTTGCCCTCGGGATAAAAGACGGTGATGCCCGTGCCCGGGGCGTCGGCAAAGCCGGCGAGTGCTGCCTTGCCTGTGTCGCCCGACGTGGCGGTGACGATCATGATGCGCTCGGCGCCGCCGTCCTTGGCGGAAGTGCGGGCCATCAAGCGGGGGAGCATCTGCAGGGCGACGTCCTTGAAGGCGCTCGTGGGACCGCCAAAGAGCTCCATCACATAGGTCTGAGGGGCGTCAGCGCCCGGCGCAGCGTCGAGTTTGACGAGCGGCGTAACCTCTTCACTCGCGAACGTGCCGCGGTATGCCTCGTCGACACACGCCGAAATTTCTTCGGCCGTGTAATCATTCAGTAACATTCCCAACACATCTTGAGCGATTTCAAAGTACGATTTATCTGCAAGCGAGCTGATATCGACCTGCTGGGTGCCAAGCTCGTCCGAGACAAACAAACCCCCGTCGGGAGCGATGCCGGTGCGGATTGCCACCTTACTTGAGCATGATAAAGTGCGTCCTCGTGTACTATGATAAGTTCCCATATAACAGTGCTCCTCGGATACCTTGGTCCCAATCGGTGAACCCATGGTATCAGAGCGCGCAAAACAGGTTTGCAGAGGCTTTTAGAAAGGTAACCTCCACGCCATGATAAAAATTGCCAAGTTTGGCGGCTCGTCGGTCGCCGACGCCGAACACTTCAAGAAGATCAAAGCCATCGTCGATGCCGACCCGGCTCGCCGTTTTGTGGTGGTTTCCGCCTGCGGTCGCCGTTTTAAGGGCGACACCAAGGTGACCGACCTGCTCTACCTGGTTAACGCGCACGTTAAGTATCACGTGTCGTGTGAGGAGCTGCTCGAGGACATTGGCCAGCGCTATTTTGATATCGCTGATGAGCTGAAGCTCACCTATCCCATCCGCGAGGAGTTCGCGGCCTTTGCCGAGCGCGCCCGCTCGGGCGGCTACTCCACCGAGGAGCTTGTAAGCCGCGGCGAGTACTTCACCGCTCGCCTGATGGCCGAGTACCTGGGCCTGCCGTTCCTGGACGCCGCGACGGTTGTGGCGTTCCATCACGACGGTACGCTCAGCATGAATCGCACCTCCGAACTGGTGCAGGAGTACGGTCAGCAGGGCGGCTTTGTTATGCCCGGTTTCTACGGCGCGACGCGAGAGGGCCAGATCAAGCTGCTCGATCGTGGCGGCGGCGATATTTCCGGCTCGATTCTGGCCAAGTGCCTGGGCGCCGACCTGTACGAGAACTGGACCGACGTCTCGGGTTTCTATTCTGCCGATCCTCGCATTGTGCCCGAGGCTCAGCCCATTGCGCGCGTTACCTACGAGGAGCTGCGCGAGCTTTCGTACATGGGCGCAAGCGTCCTGCACGAGGAAGCCGTGTTCCCCGTGCGTGAGGCGGGTATTCCGCTGGTCATCAAGAACACCAATGCGCCGCAGGACCCCGGCACCATCATTAGCGAGACGGCTGACGAGGGCGAGGCAGAGCCCATCATTACCGGCGTGACCGGCAAACGCGGCTTTGTCGCCATCAACGTGGCCCGCGACCGCACCAAGCCGCGCGTCGGCTTTATGCGCCGCGCGCTTTCGGTCTTCGAGCGCTATGACGTTTCCGTCGAGCACATGCCCACCGGTGTCGATCGCTTTGGCGCCGTGGTGCAGGAGCAGGATGTGCACGACTCGCTGTACTCGCTCGTGGGCGACATTCAGCAGGAGGTCGAGCCGCTCGAGATCGAGGTTGTCGAGGGCTTGGCGCTCATCGCGACCGTCGGCCGTAACCTGCGCGGCCGTGCGGGTATCTCGGGGCATCTGTTTGGCATGCTTGGCCAGGCCGGCGTGAGCGTGCGTATGATTTCGCAGAGCTGCGACGAGATCAACATCATTATCGGTGTCGAGGAGAAGGACTTCGACCTGGCGATTCGGACCATTTACCGTGCCTTCTCCGACGAGAACGGCATTGTGAAGGTCTCCGATTTAGAGGCTCCCACGCCGGTCGATCCCACCCTGGCCGCGCTCAAAAAGTAGCGACTGCTCGGTAGATTTTTGGGTCATGTCTCAAAAATCTACGGCGGGGCGTTTCGTTTCGGTTTCGTTTCGACGGGGCGGGTTTCATGCCCGCCCTGTTCTTGTATAAACTGGCAACAATAATCGGCCTGCTCGGCGTGCGGGCAAAAGCCACAACCTTTAAAGGGGGAAGCATGAAACAGTACACGGTTGCTATTTTGGGCGCGACGGGAGCCGTGGGCACCCAGATGCTCGAGTGCCTCAACGAGCAGGAGTTCCCGGTCGGCAAGCTCAAGCTGTTGGCAAGCGCACGCTCCGCGGGCAAGACCGTCGAGTTCCGCGGCGAGCAAATCGTGATCGAAGAGGCTTGCCCCGAGGCCTTTGAGGGCTGTGACATTGTGCTTGGCGCTGCCGGCGACGATATCGCCAAGGAATTGCTGCCCGAGGCCGTAAAGCGCGGCGCCGTCGTGGTCGACAACAGCCATGCCTTCCGCATGGATCCCGAGGTGCCGCTGGTCGTGCCCGAGATCAATGCCGACGACATCAAGTGGCATCACGGCCTTATCGCCAACCCCAACTGCGCGACCATCATCGGCCTGGTTCCCACGTGGCCGCTGCATCAGCTTGCCGGCGTGAAGCGCATGATCGTCTCGACGTATCAGGCGGCTTCTGGTGCCGGTGCTCCCGGTATGGCCGAGCTCGAAGCGCAGCTTGCTGCCCTGGGCCGTGGCGAGGAGATTCCCGAGCCGCGCGCATTTGCCGCCCAGCTGGCGAGCAACCTGATTCCGCAGATTGGCGGCGTCAAGGAGGAGGGCTTTACCTCTGAGGAGATGAAGCTACAAAACGAGGGCCGTAAGATCATGCACCTGCCCGAGCTGCGCGTGAACTGCACCTGCGTGCGCGTGCCTGTGCTGCGCTCGCACTCCGAGAGCATTACGCTCGAGTTCGAGCGTGACATTACGGTTGACGAGGCCCGTGTTGCGCTGGCTGCCGCTCCGGGCGTGAAGCTGGTTGACGACATGAGCGCCGAGGATGCGCACGACCGCTTCCCCATGCCGATGGATACGTCCGATCAGGACCTGATTTGGGTCGGTCGCGTGCGCCGCGACATCTCGAACCCGGAGGCCGCGCGTGGCATTACCTTCTGGTGCTGCGGTGACCAAATCCGTAAGGGCGCGGCGACCAACGCCGTCCAGATCGCCAAGCTGCTCTGCGAGTAACGGTGGATCTGTCCGGCGGGGGCCGGGCTTAGTTTTCAGAACGTCCTCGACCATGTGTGGCGCCTTGTCCTGCTCCTTCGGAGCCGCGGACAAGGCGCCACACTGGTCTGCGGGGCGAAGCAAA
>CABUCA010000098.1 GCA_902489965.1 uncultured Collinsella sp. | reverse complement strand
GCCTGATGGGCGCCGAGTTCCGCTATGGCGTGGAGGTCGGTCGCGATGTGACGCTCGACGAGCTGCGCGCGCAGGGCTTTAAGGCCTTTTATGTGGCCATCGGCTGCCAGGGTGGCCGCCTTGCCGGTATTCCGGGTGAGGATGCCGAGGACGTGACCGTGGCCGTCGACTTTTTGCGCGAGGTCAACAGTGGCAAGATTGACGCGCTGCCCGGCCGCACCATCGTGGTGGGCGGTGGCAACGTGGCTATCGATGTCGCGCGCAACGCCTGCCGTCTGGGTTCCGAGTACGTTGAGATGTTCTGCTTGGAGAGCGAGGCCCAGATGCCCGCCAGCGAGGAGGAGCGTCGCGAGGCCGTTGAGGACGGCGCTCACATCAGCTGCGGCTGGGGCCCCAAGGAGATTCACCTGGACGAGGCCGGTCGTGTGTGCGGTATCACCTTCAAGCGCTGCACGCGTGTCTTTGACGACGAGGGCCGTTTTGCGCCCGAGTACGACGAGAACGACCTGCGTCGTGTCGATGCCGACCGCGTAGTCATGTCGATTGGCCAGTCCATTGTGTGGGGCGACCTGCTGGCTGGCTCCAAGGTGGAGCTTGGCCGCGGCCAGGGTGCCCTTGCCGATCCCCAGACCTATCAGACCGCCGAGCCAGACATCTTTGTGGGCGGCGACGTCTATACCGGTCCGAGCTTTGCCATCGATGCCATCGCCGCCGGTCACGAGGCCGCCGTGTCCATCCATCGCTTCGTGCAGCCGGGCTCCACGCTCACCATCGGCCGCAACCAGCGCCGCTACACCGCGCTCGACCGCGACGATGTCGTGATCGAGAGCTACGACAACGCGAGCCGCGAGGTTGCGCATGTGGACCGCGAACGCGAGAAGGCTGCGCCGTTTAGCGAGTATGTTGAGACCTTTACCGAGGAGCAGGTGCGCGCCGAGACCGCCCGCTGCCTGGGCTGCGGCGCCTCGATCGTCGACCCTAACAAGTGCATCGGCTGCGGCCTGTGCACCACCAAGTGCGCGTTTGACGCCATCCATCTTGATCGCGATCGCCCCGAGTGCTCCACGATGGTCAAATACGAGCAAAAGCTCCCAAGCCTGGGCAAGTACGCATTGAAGCGTGCAATTAAGATCAAATTTGGGAAGAAGTAAGTAGTCATAACGGGAACGGCGGAAGAAAAAGTGCATGAACTGGGAATCGTCTATCACATCATTCGCGATGTTGAGAATGTGGCGCGCGCTCATGGCGTGCGTCGCGTTTCGAGCGTGACGTTGCTGCTGGGCGAGGTCTCGGGCGTCGTTCCCGACTTGTTGCTCGACGCTTGGCGCTGGGCGGCAGATAAAAAGCCTATCGCGCAGGGCGCGGAGCTTATCGTGGAGTCCGTCGAGGCCGTGACGCATTGCGAGGCGTGCGGCCGCGACTACGCGACAGTCGAGCACGGCAAGACCTGCCCCCATTGCGGCAGCGGCGAAACATATCTGCTGCAGGGCCAGGAGGTCATGATCAAACAGATTGAGACCCCCGACGAGGATCCGGCAGACGCTGCCCCCGACGGCCTCTCCGACGCCCCCGATGCCGTCGACGCCGCCAACCCTCTCCACATCGCCTAACATCTAATGTCTACATGGGCTAGAGTTCTAAACATATTTGCTTCGGTTAGTCAAGTCATGTCTGTTTAAACAAAATGGTGGCACGCAGACGCATTGGGATTCACCTAAAAGCGGTCTTAACGAACGGTGCACCTTTATATGTCTTTGAAAACAATCAGCAAATCACGTTTTAGCAGGCAATGAGCTATAAGCCAGCAACGTAATCAACTTGTAACAAACTTAGACGTTTAAACAAATAATGCAACCTTTTGCGAATTTAGCTATAATTCCACAATCCAAACAGGTATACTCCTTTCATGTCGTGTAGGAAATACGTAGACAAAAAGGAGGTTATGTGATGGTAAGTATTGTTCTTGCTAGCCACGGGGACTTGGCAGCTGGAATCAAGCAGACGGGCTCGATGGTCTTTGGCGATCAGCCGTCTGTTGCCGTGGTCTCGCTCGAGCCGAGCATGGGCCCCGACGACTTCCGTGCCAAGGTCGAGGAAGCAATCGCTTCCTTCGAAGACCAGGAGCAGGTGCTCTTCCTCGTTGATCTGTGGGGCGGCACGCCGTTCAACCAGATCAGCGGGCTCATCGAGGGCCACGATTCCTGGGCTATCGTCACCGGTGTCAACCTGCCTATGCTCATCGAGGCATATTCGCAGCGTTTTGACGCAAAGAACACTGCACATGCGATCGCAAAACATCTCGTGACTGAGGCTAAGGCTGGCGTACGCGTCAAGCCCGAGTCTCTGGAGCCCGAGGAGAAGAAGCCGGCTACGGCCGCCGCTGCTCCTGCAGGCGCCATTCCTCCGGGAACGGTCATCGGCGACGGGCACATCAAGATTGCCCACGTCCGTATCGACACCCGTCTGCTGCATGGTCAGGTGGCCACCACGTGGACCAAGCAGATTAACCCCAACCGCATCATCGTGGTTTCCGACGGCGTTGCTCACGACGAGCTCCGCAAGACCATGATCGAGCAGGCTGCCCCTCCGGGAGTCCATGCCAACGTCGTTCCCATCAAGAAGATGGCCGAGGTCGTCAAGGACACGCGCTTTGGTGACACCAAGGCCATGCTGCTCTTCGAGAACCCGCAGGATCTGCTCAAGGCCATCGAGGCCGGCGTCGACATCAAGGAAGTCAACATCGGTTCCATGGCTCACTCCAAGGGCAAGGTCGTCGTCACCAACGCCGTCGCTATGGGCGATGATGACGTCAAGACTCTCGAGGCCCTCAAGGCCAAGGGCGTCAAGTTCGAGGTCCGCAAGGTTCCTTCGGATTCCTCCGAGGATCTCGACGCCATGTTGAAGAAAGCTAAGGCCGAACTGGCCGCTCAAGCATAGTAAAGGAGGGTCCGATACATGTCTGCAATCACTATTCTGCTTGTTGCGATTGTCGCGTTGCTTGCCGGTATGGAAGGCATTCTGGATGAGTTCCAGTTCCATCAGCCGCTCGTGGCATGCACGCTTATCGGTCTCGTAACCGGTCACCTTCAGGAGGGCATCCTCCTGGGCGGTTCGCTCCAGATGATGGCCCTTGGCTGGGCTAACGTTGGCGCCGCTGTCGCGCCTGACGCCGCTCTGGCCTCGGTCGCTTCTTCGATCATCATGGTGCTCGCCCTCAACGGTGGCGCCACCGATTCGGCAAAGGCCGTTACCGCCGCCATCGCCGTCGCCGTCCCGCTGTCGGTCGCTGGTCTGTTCCTGACCATGATCTGCCGTACCCTGGCTACCGCTATCGCTCACGCCATGGACGGTTGCGCCGAGAAGGGCGACTTCTCCGGCATCGAGCGCTGGCAGTACGCTGCTATCCTCATGCAGGGCCTTCGTATCGCCATCCCGGCAGTACTTCTGTGCATCATCCCGGCCGAGGCTGTTACCAACGCGCTTAACGCTATGCCCGACTGGTTGTCCGGCGGTATGGCTGTCGGCGGCGGCATGGTCGCTTCCGTCGGTTACGCCATGGTCATCAACATGATGGCCACCAAGGAGACCTGGCCGTTCTTCATCCTCGGCTTTGTCCTTGCTGCCATCCCTCAGCTCACGCTGATCGCCCTTGGCCTCATCGGCATCTCCCTTGCCCTCATCTACCTTGGCCTTAAGGATCTGGCCAAGCAGGGTGGCGGCATGGGCGGCGGCTCCGGTGACCCGCTCGGCGACATTCTGAACGATTACGAGTAGGAGGGGAGTGATACATATGGCAGAGAACAAGATTCAGCTCACCAAGGCTGACCGCAAGAAGGTTTGCTTCCGTCATCAGTTCCTTCAGGGCTCGTGGAACTACGAGCGTATGCAGAACGGCGGCTGGTGCTTCGCAATGATCCCTGCGATCAAGAAGCTCTACACCAGCAAGGATGACCAGATTGCCGCTCTTAAGCGCCACCTGGAGTTCTATAACACCCACCCCTATGTTTCCGCCCCCGTCATTGGCGTTACCCTCGCTCTCGAGGAGGAGCGCGCCAACGGTGCCCCGATTGACGACGTCGCCATTCAGGGCGTCAAGGTCGGTATGATGGGCCCGCTCGCCGGCGTCGGCGACCCCGCCTTCTGGTTCACCCTTCGCCCGATTCTGGGCGCTCTGGGCGCTTCCCTGGCCCTGTCCGGCAGCATCGCCGGTCCGCTGCTGTTCTTCTTCGCGTGGAACATCATCCGTTACGCCTTCCTGTGGTACACGCAGGAGTTTGGCTACAAGGTCGGCTCCTCCATCGCCAAGGACCTCTCCGGCGGTCTGATGGGCAAGGTCACCGAGGGTGCTTCCATCCTGGGTATGTTCATCATCGGCGCCCTGGTCGAGCGCTGGGTGTCCATCTCCTTCACCCCGGTCGTCTCCAAGGTCACGCAGTCTGCTGGCGCCTTTATCGACTGGGCTAACCTGCCCTCCGGTTCTGAGGGTGTCAAGGAAGCACTGACGATGTATAACTCCATCGGTGCTAACGCCCTTGATCAGGTGAAGGTCACCACGCTTCAGGCCAACCTCGATCAGCTCATCCCCGGCCTTGCCGCCGTGTGCCTGACCCTGCTGGTCTGCAAGCTCCTCAAGAAGAAGGTCAGCCCGATCGTCATCATCCTGGCTCTCTTCGCCATCGGCATCATCGGTCGCGTCTGCGGCTTCATGTAAGCACGTTTCGGCTTAAGACCGAGAATTGCTAGGCAAGGGCTTTTGAGCCATTGAAACGGACCGCACCCGGTGGGTACACTGGATGCGGTCCGATTGTTTTATTTGGAGGGCGAGGCGCGCATGGCGCAATCTCAGAACAGCACGGTCGATCTGGCAACGCCGGCAACCTGCCTGATGGGGCTTACCAGCCACGGTAACGTGATGGTGGGCAATAAGGCGTTCGAGTATTACAACGAGCGCAATCCCGAGGATTATATTCAGATCCCGTGGGATGAGGTCGACTATATTGCCGCCGAGGTTTTGCGCGGCACCAAGAAGATTACGCGTTTTGCCATCTTCACCAAGGACAACGGTCACTTTACGTTTTCGACGCGCGACGACAAAGAGACGTTGCGCGCGGTCCGCAAGTACGTCGACGAGGATAAGCTCGTGCGTTCGCCCGACTTTATTGATGTGACGGCCAAGGGCGCCAAGAGCATCCCCTCCGTTATCAAAAACCTCTTCCACAAAGGCAACTAGCTCCTCATAAGTTGCGGCGAAATAGTTCCTAAATACGGCTTTAGATGCTTCAGACAGGAACTATTCCACCGCAACTTCGAAGTCTAGTCATGCGACGTATTGCGATGCAGTAAATCTGCTACACTAGTACAACATGCCTCCGTAGCTCAGGGGATAGAGCACCGCTCTCCTAAAGCGGGTGTCGACGGTTCGAATCCGCCCGGGGGCACCATTTGCATTTTGTACGAACCCGCTGGATGTCAAGTCTGGCGGGTTC
>CABUCA010000097.1 GCA_902489965.1 uncultured Collinsella sp. | reverse complement strand
GCTCGGAGCCCACGACGCGGGCGCCAAAGGAAGCCACACGCTAACAGCTTTAAGGAGTCAAAGCTGGTTTAGCCAAAGAAGCGCTTGATCTCGATCTCGGCGTTCTCCAGGCAGTCGGAGCCGTGAATCACGTTAGCGTTGACATCGACAGCGAAGTCGCCGCGAATGGTGCCGGGGGCAGCATCAAGCGGGTTGGTAGCGCCCATAAGGGTGCGCATCTTGGAGACAGCGGAGAGACCGGAAACGACCATCTTGACGACCGGACCGCTCGTCATAAAGTCGCAGAGATCGCCAAAGAAGGGCTTGTCGGCCAGATGGGCGTAGTGCTCCTCGACGGTAGCGCGCTCGAGCGTGGTCATCTCCATGCGCTCGATGACAAGGCCGCTGCGCTCAATGCGGGCAACAATCTCGCCGATCTTGCGGTCGCGCACGGCGTCGGGCTTAATCATGATGAAGGTCTTCTCGATAGCCATAAGGTAGCCTTTCAAGTAGGTTCGCGCGTGCCCAAGTCCCATTCCGGCACCCGCCTGGACTGCATCGTAACAGAGTTTTAGCTGCAGTTAAACAAAAAGCCGTTTATTGAATCGCTACAATTTATTAAAGCGCTCCATATGTGTCACTTCTGTTTCGAAGCCCGATTAGAGTACCATCCGACTGCCCATCAACCGCATCGAACAGAGCAGACGGTCGGTTGCCACCCGCGAACGCACCCCCTTCACAACCTGCCCAAAGGTCCTACAGAAGTTCTCGACAAGCCCCTCCCCCATAGCAACAAAATACGGACGCCCACAACAGCAGGCGCCCGTAAAGCAAAAACGATTTGCCAATACATGGCCAAAACGGCTTCAGCCAAACCTCTACTTTGCCCCGTGACCCATCTCGACGACCTTGGTCAGCGATCCAAACACGCCCTCGTCGGCCACGAGCTGTGCCTCGGCACGCTGCAGCTGCACGGCAACGGCGGCAGGAGCGGTGCCGCCCTCGGTCGTGCGCGCAGCAACGATTGAGGGGATGTCGAGCGCCTCGGTAATATCATGCTCAAAGAGCGGGCTTGCCTCCTGGAACACCTCAAACGGCAGGTCCTCAAGATTGCAGCCGCGCTTCTCGCACATCAGGACCAGATGGCCCACCACGGCATGTGCCTCGCGGAACGGCAGACCGCGCTTAGCCAGGTAATCGGCAACATCGGTAGCGGCAAGGTGTCCCACGCCGCACTCGCGCGCCATGGCATCCTCGTTGACGGTCCAAGTCGAAATCATACCGGCCATAACCGACAGGCACTGCATGAGCGTGTGAGCGGTATCGAGCGCGCCCTCCTTGTCCTCCTGCAAGTCCTTGTTATAAGCAAGCGGCAGGCCCTTCATGGTCACGAGCAGCTGCACCAGGTTGCCATACACACGGCCGCTTTTGCCGCGGATAAGCTCGGCAAAGTCGGGATTCTTCTTCTGCGGCATGATGGACGAGCCAGTGGAGTACGAGTCGGAAAGCGTGATAAAGCCAAATTCGGAGCTCGACCACAGCACGATCTCCTCGGAAAGACGCGACAGGTGCATGGCCATGACGGAGCCGGCATAATGCAGATCGAGCAGGAAATCACGGTCGGAAACCGCATCGAGCGAGTTGGGAATCACACCCGCAAAGCCAAGTTCGGCAGCCGTCATCTGGCGATCGAGCGGATAGCTCGTACCGGCAAGCGCGGCAGCACCCAGCGGGCAGTTGTCGGCGGCATCAAAGGCGGCCTTCAGGCGTGTAAAGTCGCGCGCGAACATCCAGGAATACGCCAGCAGA
This sequence comes from uncultured Collinsella sp., assembly GCA_902489965.1. Lineage (GTDB taxonomy): Bacteria > Actinomycetota > Coriobacteriia > Coriobacteriales > Coriobacteriaceae > Collinsella. Next base: position 3,743 of record CABUCA010000097.1, on the reverse strand, counting down.
TGATGCGACAGGAGCACGGGCTGAGCATGCTGCATGTGCGTGTAGCCAGGCAGAATCACCTTGTCGTACTTCTTGGCCGTATCCACCAGCACATGGCGCAGCTCAAGATTGGCCTCCATGAGTTCCTTGGCCAGCGCCTTGACGCCCAGGCGCGTATCGGTCGCCACCTGGTCGTTGCGCGAACGCCCGGTATGCAAGCGCTTACCGGCCTCGCCGATGCGGCGCGTCAGTTCGCTCTCTATGGACATATGAATGTCCTCGTCGTTGATATCGAAGGTGAAGTTGCCGGCATCGATATCCTGCTCGATTCCGGTCAGGCCCTTGGCAATCGCCTGCTCGTCCTCGGCACTGATGATGCCCTGGGCCGCCAGCATCTTGGCATGCGCCTTAGAGCCGGCGATATCCTGCTTATAGAGATGTTTGTCGACCGGCAGCGACGCGCCAAACTCCTGCGTGACCTCGGCCACGCCCGCCTCAAAACGACCGCCCCAAAGAGCCATGGAACCGTCCCCTTTCTCCAAATACCAAAACAAGCGCCCTAAGCAATGCGCCATGTCGCTAAAGCGATTTTTCAACCGCTAGTTTTACATATTCCCCACCGTGCGCGGGGCCATGTAGCTAATTTGCAAAGAAGTGACGCACCAGGCACTTGGCGCCCAACGTCTCCCGCCGGATGTTGCCCTGCGAGCCATCGACCCAGGCCTTCAGGCTCATGGGAACGTCCTCGACCCTTGCAGCATCGAACTCGGGCGCGAGGGCAAGTAAAGCATGCGCGATAGCATTGAACATAATGGATACTCCTCATATATATAGGCGCAGAGCCGCCAAATTGATAGAAGGAGCCCCGCCGGACAACCCCGGCGGGGCTCGGACTCAGCCGCAGACGCGGCGTCATATATGCGGGCGGAACGTAGGGGCCACCGATGTTAAGAAGTGTCAGCAAGCATAACGAAAGGTAGGGACCCCGTGCGCCCGTTATGTATCACGCGGATGGGCCGCGCGGATACCAAGGGAGAGAGGCGCTAGGCCTGGGCGGCGGCGGAGCTGGGACCCTGGACCTTAGCCCACGTCTTGAGCGACAGCGTATCGATCTCGATAAAGCCGGCGCTGGCCTTCTCGTCAAACGTGGTGTCGCGGTCGTAGGTAGCCAGACCGTAGTCGTAGAGGCTGAAGGGGCTCTTGCGGCCGACGACATGGCAGTTGCCCTTAAAGAACTTCAGGCGGACGGTACCGGTCACGAACTTCTGGGTATCGGCCATAAAGGCATCGAGCGCGTTCTTGAGCGGGCTGTACCACTGGCCGTTGTACACGGCGGTGGCCCAATCCTGCTCGAGCTTAATCTTGGTCTTGAGCAGGTCGCCTTCGACGCAGATGTCCTCGAGCGCCTTGTGGGCGGTGATGAGCGTCAGGGCGCCGGGAACCTCGTAGCACTCGCGGCTCTTGAGGCCCACCAGACGATCCTCGACCAGATCGAGACGGCCAAAGCCGTTGTCGCCGGAGATCTTGTTGAGGGCGATGACGATCTCGGAGAGCTTCATCTTCTTACCGTCGACGGCGACGGGCTTGCCAGCCTCAAACTCAATCTCAGTGTAGGTCGGGGTATCCGGCGTGTCCTCGGGGTTCTTGGTCATAACCCAAGCGTCACCGAGCGGCTCGTTCCAGGGATCCTCCAGGTGACCGCACTCGATGGCGCGACCCCACAGGTTGTCGTCGATGGAGTAGGGGTTGTCGTTGGCACCCTCGGGAACCGGCACGTTGTGAGCGTGGGCATAGGCGACCTCGTCGGGACGGCACTTCAGGTCCCACTCGCGAACCGGGGCGATAACCTTGAGCTCGGGGTCGAGGGCCTTGACGGCAGCCTCGAAGCGGACCTGGTCGTTGCCCTTGCCGGTGCAGCCGTGGGCGACGTAGGTCGCGTCAAACTCGTGGGCGACCTCAACAAGCTTCTTGGCAAGCAGCGGACGGGAAAGAGCGGAGAGCAGCGGATACTTGTTCTCGTACATGGAGTTTGCGGCGATGGCCTTGGTCAGGAACTCATCGGAGAACTCGTCGCGCAGGTCGAGCACCTGGCAATCGAGAACGCCCAGGTCGAGCGCCTTCTGCTTCTTGGCATCCAGGCCGGTCTCCTCCTGGCCCACGTTGCCGCAGACACAAACAACATCGAGATTCTTCTCGTCCTGAAGCCATTTGACACATACGGATGTATCAAGACCACCGGAATATGCGAGAACGACTTTTTCCTTGCTCATGGCTGTTTCCTTTCGCCCTTGGTAGCTAGTTAGAACATCGGTCAGTTGCAAGTCATTTCAAGGTCATATACCGTGCAATATCAGGTTAAATAGCAAAAATCAGCACATACATGCCCTAGAAACATGCAGCAATGTCGTGCTAAAACCCAACGACCTCAAAATGACTCTGTTGAGGCAATTCGCCCCATGCGGACAGAGACGATTGTTATCGTCGTCGGGAAATTGCGCGCTGGCGTCGGAGGGCATTGTCTGCAGTGGTGATGATCTGTACGAACTGCATCTGCCTCTCCTTTCACGTATCGCCGGGCGCAATTCAAATATCGCAAACGGTACCTTTTCCTCGGTAAGCGGCTCTTTTGCCGTCTCCGTTTTCGATGTTCGCTATATTACGATAAAGTGCTCGCTGCGCAAGCGACAACTTCAAATTTCTGAAAAGTTTTTTCATTAGTTTGTGAATGGTGATGCAAAAACGCGCCAATCCTGCGAAAATACGCTCGATTACATAGCAGAGGGTCATTACGCCCGAAACAATCTGGAAACGGAAAGGCGCATTTTATGCAGACTTACGAATCAGACGCTAACATCGGCAACATTAAACTCATCGCCGTCGACATGGACAAGACGCTGCTTACCGACGAGCGCGTGTTGCCGCAGGGCCTTGATGAGCGCCTGGACAAGCTCGCCGACGCCGGCATCGTATTCTGCCCCGCCAGCGGACGTCCCGCCCCCAAGCTCGAGGAGATGTTCGAGGGCATCAAGAACCGCCTCGCCTTTTGTCCCGACAACGGAGCGTGCGTGATCTATCGCGGCAGCTATATCTATAAGAGCAATATCGACGTGAAGCTGTACCAGCAGGTCTTGAGCCGCGCCTCGGAGGATCCGCGCGCTGTCCCCGTCCTGTGCTGCTTCGACGAGTTCTACGTGCTCGCCCGCGACCATCAATACCACGACGAGATCAGCGTCTACTACAACACGATCAACTACGTCGACAGCTTTGAGGGCATTGATTTCGAGTCCAACAAGATCTCGGTCTTCTTCCCCGGCTACGACGCCGAGCCCGCGTTTCGCGAGACCTATAGCCCCGAGTTCTCGGACAAGCTCTACGTCACCAACGCCGGGCGCGAGTGGATTGACTTTATGAACTTGGGCGTCGACAAGGGCGCCGGCGTCGCGCACCTGTGCGAACACCTGGGCATTGATATCGCCGATGCCGCCGCCGTGGGCGATACCTACAACGACATCCCCATGCTCGAGCGCGTCGGTCACAGCTTTATCGTGGACAATGCCGAGGAGCACATGAACGCGCATGCCAAGTGGCGTATTCCGAGCAACAACGACGGGGGCGTACTGACGCTCATCGACGCCATCTTGGCGGCTCGTTAATCTATCTCGTCGCCATGCCCGGGGCCGGCCGTTTGATTTTTGCTCGGTCAGGTCCTGGGCTCGCTCGAAGGCCACATTAAGTGGCCTTCGGCTCGTGCGGAATCTACAAAA
>CABUCA010000096.1 GCA_902489965.1 uncultured Collinsella sp. | reverse complement strand
CACGTTGTCGTGGCCGCCGGCGGCAAGCCGCTCGGACTCAAGCTCCACTGGCTCGAAAGCGAAACCAGCATCAAGCTGTCCGACCTGCCCGAAGACACGCAAAACCGACTCAAGGCGGGCATTCCGCAAACAAGTGTCGACGATGCGCAGGACACGATATCCAAGTACCGCCACCAGATCGATGAAGAGCAGACCCGCCAGGTGATCGACGCGCAAACGATTCGCGACAACACCAATCAGGGATCGACCTCCGAATCAGATTCCGAGAAAACCGCCGAACAGTCCGCCGAGGCCGAAGCCTCCGATAAGAATTAGAAAGGGAGTGCCGCTTATGAGTCGCCGCAACACCGAGCTGCTCTTGCTCATCGCCTCGGCGTTCCCCGTCATCCTGCTGTATGCGATGTACGTGCTCACCGCGGGCGCTGCCATCTCCTTTGAGACGCTCGCCGTACCGATCGGCCTCTTTGCCGCCTTCGCCGCGGCACATATCGCCGTGCGCATCTTGGCGCCCGGCGCCGACCCCGCCATCCTACCCATCGTATTTATACTTTCGGGCATCGGCATCACGTTCGTGACGCGTCTCGCCCCCGCTCTCGCCATCTCACAGCTCATCATCCTGTTTGTCTCGGTGGCGCTCATGGTGGGAACGCTCGCACTGGTCAAAAACCTCGACGTAGTCATGCGCTACAAGTACACCTTTGGCATCATCGGCATCATTCTGCTGATGCTGCCTATCTTTATCGGCACCACGATCTCGGGCTCCAAGCTGTGGATTCGCATCGCGGGCTTTACCATCCAGCCCGGCGAGTTCGCCAAGGTCTTTATCGTGCTGTTCCTGGCCGGGTACCTGGCCGAGAACCGCGAACTGCTCTCCATCTCCAACCGCAAGATCCTGGGCTTTAAGATCCCTCGCCTGCGACTGCTGCTGCCGCTGTTTGCCGTGTGGGGTGTGTGCCTGCTCGTCGTCGTCTTTGAACGCGACCTGGGTTCGGCCGTGCTGTTCTACACCATCTTCTTGCTGATGCTCTACGTTGCCACGGGGCGCTTTTCGTATGTCGTTATCGGCCTTGCGCTCTTAGCCGTTGGAGCCGTGGGCGCCTACAAGTTCCTGTCTCACGTTCAGGTGCGTTTCCAGGTTTGGCTCGATCCGTTTAAGGACGCCCAGGGCCAGGGCTACCAGATCGTCCAGTCGCTCTTCTCGCTTGCCGATGGCGGTCTGGTCGGTGTTGGCATCGGCAACGGCATGGCCAACAACATCCCTGTCGTCGAGTCCGACTTTATCTTCTCGGCTATCGGCGAGGAGATGGGCCTTTTGGGCGGCGGCGCCGTGCTCATCCTGTTTATGCTCTTTGCCGTTCGCGGCCTGACCACAGCTGCCCGCGCAAAGTCCGATCTCGCCGCCTTTAGTGCCACGGGCCTTACGGCCGCCATCAGCTTCCAGGCCTTCTTGATCGTTGGCGGCGTAACCCGCCTGATCCCGCTGACCGGCGTCACCCTGCCCTTTATGAGCCAGGGCGGCTCCTCGCTGCTGGCGAGCTTCATCATCGTCGCGCTCCTGCTGCGCGCCGGTGACGAGGCGACCGGACGCGAGGCCGAGCTTACCGGCACCGGCACCATGGCCGCCATCACCGATGATCAGGTCGCATCTGCCGCCGCCCCGACGGGCACGCGCTTTGCCACCTCGTCTTCCTACGGCAGCGGCAGCCATTCCGTCGGCTCGCGCATGCGCCGTCGCCTGCTCGACACGCCTGAATCCGGCGTGCTCGGCCGCGTTGCGCTCGCCAACCGTCTAACCCGTGCGGTGCTCGCCTTTACGGCGCTGTTCGCCATCCTTATCGGCAACCTCACCTATGTCCAGGTCATTAAGGCCAAGGACTATCAGGACATGCCGACCAACAACCACACCATCGCCCGCTCCAAGTACATCCAGCGCGGTTCCATCATCACGTCCGACGGCGTGACGCTGGCCGAGTCGCTGCGGCAGGAGGACGGCACCTACGTACGCTCCTACCCCAACGGTAACCTGGCAGCGCACGTGGTTGGCTACGTGAGCCAGCAGTATGGCACCACCGCCATCGAGAGCGTCATGAACGACACGCTCACCGGTTCTAAGGACTACTCCAGCTGGAACAACGCCATCGCGTCGCTCGCGGGCCAGACCCAGCCGGGCAACACCGCCAAGCTCACCATCGACTCGCGCATCCAGACGGCGGCCGAGCAGGCACTCAAGGGCTTTAAGGGCGCTGTAGTGGTCATCGACCCGCGTACCGGCGCGGTGCTCGCATGTGCCAGCTCGCCCACCTACGACAACACCAACATCGATGCCCTGCTGCAGACGGGCGGCGGCGAGGACGGCTCCATGTACAATCGCGCCATGGACGCGCTGTACACGCCGGGCTCAACGTTTAAGGTCGTTACGCTTTCCGCGGCACTCGAGACCGGCACCGCCAGCCTTACCAGCACCTACCAGGCGCCCGGCTCCATGGACATCGGCAACGCACCGGTCACCAACTATGCCAACGAGAGCTACGGCACCATCAGCCTGCAGCAGGCCTTTGCCGTGTCCTCCAACGTCGTCTTTGGCCAGGTGGCAAACGAAGTTGGCGCAAACACGCTCGTACAGTTTGCCAACGCCTTCGGCTACGGCCAAAAGCTCGGCCAGGACCTGACCTCCGCGGCCTCCATCATGGCCGACCCGTCGCTCATGACCGAGTGGGAGACCGCCTGGGCCGGCGCCGGCCAGCCTGTCGGCATGGACCACACGCCCGGCCCGCAGACCACCGTCATGCAAAACGCCGTGATTGCCGCCGCCATCGCTAACAGCGGCGTGGTCATGGACCCGTACTTTGTAGCCCAGGTACTCGCCCCGGACGGAACCGTGGTCAAGACCACGCAGTCCCGCTCGCTGGGTCAGGCCGTCAGCTCCGCCACGGCCGACCAGGTCAAGCAGGCCATGCTCGCGGTTGTCCAGTCCGGTACCGGTACCGATGCCCAGATTCCGGGCGTCAAGGTCGCCGGCAAAACCGGTTCGGCCGAGACCGGCGGCACCAACGTCAACTCGATGTTCGTTGGCTTTGCACCTTACGATTCACCCACGGTCGCTATCTCGGTGGCCTTGGAGGATTACGACAAGCATGACGTCAAGGCCGCCAAGATCGCCGGCATCGTCCTGACCGCGGCGCTTGCCGCACAGGGAGCGTGATGCCCATGATCGAATCGGACACCCGAGGCGCGCCGCGGCCGAAGAGTTAGCGGCAACGCGCCACACGGCCCCAGCGGCCACATCGTAGGTACTACACATATCGTTGAGCGAATAGTTATGTTAGGAGCAGGAATGGAACAGAGGGTCCTCGGGGGAAGATACCTCCTCAAGGATAAGGTGGGAACAGGCGGCATGGCGACCGTCTACCGTGCACAGGACCAGGTCCTCGACCGCACGGTAGCCGTCAAGATCATGCTGCCGCAGTATGCTGGCGACGCAACCTTCGCCGCACGCTTTAAGCAGGAGGCCCAGGCAGCAGCCGGTCTCTCCTCCCCCTATATCGTGGGCGTCTACGATTGGGGCAAGGACGGCGACACCTATTACATCGTCATGGAGTACCTGCGCGGAACCGACCTTAAGAGCGGCATCAAGAGCCACGGCGCCCTCGACCCCAAGAAGGTCGCCCAGATCGGCTCGCAGATCAGCTCCGCGCTTTCGGTCGCCCACAAGCACGAGATCATCCACCGCGACATTAAGCCGCAGAACATCATGGTGCTGCCCGACGGCAACATCAAGGTGATGGACTTTGGCATCGCGCGCGCCAAGAACAGCCACCTCACGCAAGACAACAACGTGCTGGGAACCGCCCACTACGTCAGCCCCGAGCAGACCCGCGGTCAGGACCTCGGCCCCACCTCGGATATCTACTCGCTGGGCGTCGTGATGTATGAGTGCGCCACCGGCCGCGTTCCCTTTGACGGTGACGACGCCATCTCGGTCGCACTCAAACAGGTCAACGAGCTGCCTATTCCGCCGAGCCAGATCAACTCCGGTGTCGACGCCGACCTTGAGCGTATCATCCTCAAGTGCATGGAGAAGGACCCGGCAAACCGCTTCCAGACCGCCGACGAGCTGCGTCAGGTGCTCAACAGCTACCTGTCGGGCCGTGCCGTCAACGTCTCGGAGCCCACGCGCATCATCGGTGCCCCCGGTGAGCTGGGCGCCACCAAGACTCGCGAGCTTTCCGATCAGACGCGCGCCATGGTGCGTCCCGTCTCGGGCGTGAGCGGCCAGAATACCGCCCGTAGCTCGGTTTCGGGCTCCACCGGCTCCTACGAGGTCGAAGAGCCCAAATCCAACAAGAACAAGATCATCGCCGCCGTGGTGGCAGCGGTTGCCGTCATCGGCATCGTGGTGGCCTTTGCCACAGGACTCTTTGGCGGCGAGCAGGTCACCGTGCCCGATGTGCTGGGCAAGGACCAGCAGACTGCCGTCGAGCTGATCAAGGAAGCCGGCCTCGAGGTCGGCACCATCGACCAAAGCTACAACGACGATGTCGACGAGGGCAAGGTCGCCGAGCAGACGCCCAACGGCAACACCAAGAAGGCCAAGGGCACCAAGGTGAACCTGGTAATCTCCAAGGGCCCCAAGCCCTCCGAGAAGGTTGAGGTTCCCCAGCTTCTCGGCCTGACTAAGGACCAGGCAGAAGCCGCGCTGGCAAGCGTTGGCCTGAAGGGCAACGCCTCCGAGGAGGCCAACGAGGCCGATGAGGGCCAGGTCTTTGAGCAGAGCACCGAAGCCGGTAAGGAAGTCGCGAAGGGCACGACCATCTCGTACAAGGTCTCGGGCGGCCCGGATACCACGTCCGTCCCCGACCTGACCGACATGACCGAGGCCCAGGCGCGCAACGCCCTCGATATGGCAGGCTTTGGCGTCGACGTTAGCTACCAGGAGAACGACTCGGTTACCGAGGGCACCGTGATCAGCTGGAACCCCAGCGGCAAGCAGAAGCCCGGCGCCACGATTACCGTCGTCATTGCCAAGAAGTCCGGCAAGGCCGCCGTCCCGGGCAACCTGTACGGTAAGAGCATTTCCGCCGCCGTTACCGCGCTCAACAACGCCGGTTTCTATAACATTGGCTTCTGTGACCAGAACGGCAATCCCGTGAGCGGTAACGAGGATGCCACCGTTACGGGCGTCTCCCCCACCGGCAAGCAGTCCACCGACAGCACGATCACGCTGACGGTCGCACTTTCTGGCTCGGGCTCGGGCTCTGGCTCGGGCACGGGTGACGATTCCGGTACGACCAACTAGTCGCCACCCCACCGCTCATCACGGCTCTCGCCGCAAACATATTCGCTCACAGGCGCCCGCTTGCTCCCCCAGCAAGCGGGCGCTTTCTTTATCTGAAGCAGCGAATACTACGGCATGCCTTAAACCAGAAGAGCCCGGCACCGTGGCGGTGTACCGGGCTCGATCAATCTCTGGTGCCCGCGGGCGGATTCGAAAACTCCCCCGCGGGGAAATGAGTGACGCGGGTGCCGACGGTCCGAATCCTGCCCTTAGACCAGAAGAGCCCGGCACCATAGCGGTACCGGGCTCGATATTCCTCTGGTGCACCGTTTGCGCATCTCCTCGAACCGAGGTGTGCGCAGTCGGCACAATCG
>CABUCA010000095.1 GCA_902489965.1 uncultured Collinsella sp. | reverse complement strand
TGTTGACCAGGTCGTCAAGGCTGCCGCCGTTTTTATGCCGATGCGTAACGAGCGCTAGCGCTCCATATTGGGAACGATGCTGCCCTCCGTTACCGCGTGCACGGCAAGACGCATGATGTTGTCGTAGCCGGTCTTGCTCAGGATCTCCGAGATGCGACGCTTGATGGTGCCCTCGCTCATAAACAGCTCGGCCGCGATCTCGCGACGGCTTTTGCCCTCGCAGGCAAGGCGCAGGATCGACAGCTCGACATCGTCGAGGGCCGCCGTGCCCGAGAAAATGCTCTCGGGCGGCTTGGGAAACGTGCAATAGCCCGCCAGCGTTGAGCGCATCACGGCGAACAGCTCGTCGATACCGACGTTCTTGTACACAAAGCTGTCGACGCCCGCCTCGCGCGCCTGGTCCACAAAGGTGATTTCGGGCATACCCGTCATGATAATGACGCGGCACTCGGGCAGTTGTTCTTTAATGCGCGCCGCCGCCACGATGCCGTTGGAATCATGCTCGGTGCATACGTCCATCAGTATCATGTCCGGGCGCTCCTTGAGCGCGACACCCAAGGCCTCGGAAGCATCGGCAATGGCGGAAACAACGGTCATATCGGGCTGGTCGCCAACGGAGCGCGCCAGGCTCTCGCGCAGGATGGCCTGGTCTTCGACTATAAGGACGCGGATCATGAACTTCTCCTTTGGACCGTGGCGTTGGAGGCAAGCGGGATGGACACCGTAAGCGTGAAGGGCGGGGCGGTGTGGACTTCCAGGCTGCCGCCCAGATTCTGTGCGACATGCCTCATACCTGGGATACCCGTTCCCTCGCGATACGATACGGGTGCAGGCGCGCCGTCGTTAGAAACGGCCATCCGCGCAACAGCGCCGTTTTCCGACGTCTCCTGCCGCAGGCGCACATGGACCTGATGGGCCTGTGCATGCTTGGTGGCATTGGTCGAGGCCTCGCGGATAATCTGCAGAAAGGCTGCGGCGACACGCGCGTCCTCAGGCAGCGCGCCCTCAACATCGATCTGCACACTCACCAGGCCAGAAGCATGGACGATATCACCCAGCTGCTCTGCAGGCTCGCTGGCACCGCCGCTGCGCAAATCGGCGGCAATTGAGCGCAGCAACGGGTCAATCTGCTCGAGCGACTCGTCGTCCAGGCGCCCCTCCTCCAAATAGCGATGGAGAATGGACAGGCGCTGCCCAATCACATCGTGAACGCGGGCGCGCATACGTAGATAGGCCGCATTGTCGGCAACCTCTTTAACTTCTTCAATCTGGGACTGGAGCTCTTGGCCCGCAAGCTCAAGTAGGTGGTTTGCTTGCGCCAAGCGGTCGTAGGCGTGTGCGTATTCCGTCACGTCCAGTCCGATAATGCGCTCAAAGAGGCGGCCCGAAACCATAACCTCGTCGTGCACAAATAGGCGAATCTCGGCGGGAGAAATCTCGATCACCGCGCGAGCATCACCAAAACGATCCAAGTTAATCCGCACACGGTTCCTACTGCTTTCGGGCATTTGCATGCTGAGTTTGCGCAGGTCGTTCCATGTGCCGCTCATGTCACCTAGATCGGTGGGCATATGAAGTTCCACCAGGTTTTTGCGCATGCAGCGGTTCATGAGCAGCGGACGGCCCCTCGGGTCCAGATACAGGATGCCCACGAGAATCACGTTGATGGTCTCGATCGTCGAGAACATGGTGATATCCTCCTGGCGGTTACGGACGTCCATCAAGAGCGCCGCGATGGAACGGAACAGGAAGAACGCTCCCTCTGCGATAAGGACAACGGTCCACGCCGAGCCCATGGCAAAAACCACCGGCGGTGTAACGGCGACAACAAGCAGCAGCTCGACCAGCATGACGGGGCGACGATAGTGCACCATAAGCACCACGCCACAGGCAAAGATCGCGGCATTGAGCCACAACGCTCCGCCCATTGCCCTGGCGCAAACGTCAAGCGGCGCCACCAGATATGAGCCAGACGACGCGAACAAGATGAGCGCCGAAATAACTAGGTGAAGCACAAGGCTCGCCTCGTAGGCACAAATCACCTTACGGTTATAGGACGAGCGGCGCGATGCGATGAGCGGGACGTGGATCGTCTGCAGACACGCAGCCAAGGCAAAGACAACATCGAGCGCAACGATTTGGGGAAGAATGAGCGAAATCTGCATCGTCACTCACCCGCCCTCGGCATCAAGACGATCATGCGCAGCTGGCCGGGCTCGCCCTCAAGGCGGTATGCCACGTTGCGCCCTTGCAGAGCGCTTTCGAGCTCTTGCGCAGCGGGCGTCTGCGAAAGATCTTCATCATCGTTGGAAAAAAGCGTGGCGCGCAGCTCGACACTGCATCGGTCATGGTCGCCCAAGTGATACATAAGCGCCGGATGGTCGCTGGTGTAGGCAAAAAACGCAAAGTCATACACGCAGTCGTACAGGGCGCTTACCGTACTGGCGTGCAACGGGCGCCGTATGGCGATAATCGAGGCGCAATCGATATCGATGGTGCGCAGGTCGCTTGCGAGCTCGTTGGCAATGAGCTGAATGCGGTCGCGATCAAAACCGCTCTCCCCGTGCTGTGCCAACGTGAGCGACCCCTTGCGCTTGCAATAGGCGACGAGCATCTTGGCGCGCTGCAGCATGCGGTAACGCTCGCGCGAAGACGCTTCGTCGGTCAATGGCGGCAGCGAGCTCAACAGGTCGTACATCCCTTTGAGCGCGCGGGCAAGCGCTTGGTCCACGTCTTGGACCAGCAAGGTCTCGGCCTCTTGGTCTGCCAGGTGCGTCTTAAGGTCGTAGTCGGCGGCGAGCAGCTCGTTTTGACGCTGCAGCTCCATGCGACGGTGTGCCAGTTCACGGTTAAGCTCGTTGAGATCCGACACGTCTTGGGCAAGCAGGGCTGATCCGCCCAGCAGTGGAAAGGCTCGGTACATCACATCGGGATTGGACTTCACGGCAAAGGCATGGGCATGCCCGTGTTCCTGGGCTCGCAGCTCTTCGCACACGCCCGCCGGCATTGGCTTTGACACCGGCGTGGCATAGACCTCCTGCAGGTCGCGCGTTAGAACTTTGAGGTCGAGCGGCAAGGTGTCGAAGATGCCGGCGATGTCGTGATATGACGGAATGGCACCGCAATCGAGACAGATTTCCATCGCCACCACGCACAAGACGCAATAGATGAGCGAAAAGTTGAGCCTCCATGCCCAGGGCACGCGCAACGCATATGAGATGGCAAAGAACGCGCCGCCCAGCAGCACGAGCGCCGCCGTGCCCGAGAAACGTTGGATGCGAAAGGACGAGGACCGGCCAACCTGGATAAAAAAGGCCGCGAAGTTAAAGGCCGTCCACACGAGGACGGCGAAATAACCCCAGCCGTACGCGTAGTCGTTGCTCCAGGTGTCGCTTGTGCGGTCAAAGCGGAAGACCTGCTGGTGAAAATCGTTGGTGAGCACAAATCCGATAAGCAGGATGGCCACAATCCACAGCGCAGCGCAGTAGCGGCGACCCAGGCGGTGTTGCTCCAGGCCCGCAAGGCGCAGACCACACAACTGGTAGAGCAGTGGAATGAGCGTCATGGGCACGTAGTACAGGTACCACAGCACGGTGGCATAGAACGGCGTGAACGACTTGTACTTGAGAATGACTTCGATCATCCACAGGGCGCAGATGGTGGCGATGGCAACAAGGCGGCGGCGCAACACATAGTCCAAACAGCGCAGATAGACCGATACGCCCCAGATCGAAAATGCAATTGCGGCAACAAGCAACGGCAGAGAGCTCGAATGGACGAGCGCATCCACGACCTCTTCGGACACCTCGCTATAGGCGGGCACGGCGTTAGAAAGTTTGGGGTCGAAGGCGAACAGCGCCGGCAAGACTGCCAAAAGCATGAGGAACAGCGCGGTGATGGCGCCGGCGATAGCAAAGACGCGGTGACGGTACACCTGATGTGTTATGCCAACAAGGAATCGCGGCATGGCGAAGAGCCTGCCACCCCTGGGATCCGCAACCGGCGCGGTCCGGGCGGCCGCGTGGCCGATATGTCGCTCGCGGGTACCCATAGTCCCTTTAGTGTACCGACAGATGGGCCGAAAAAGCGGGCCGCATGTCCCAAAATCCGCAGACGGCAAGGCGCCCGGCGAGCACATACTCGCCGGGCGCCTTGGTTAGGAGGCTATGAAGTTGAGTGTCTCAGCTTCCTTAGGAAAGGTCCTCACCATTAGAAGCAATAACCTTCTTGTACCAGTCGAAGCTCTTCTTCTTGGAGCGCTTGAGGGTGCCGTTGCCTGCATCGTCGCGATCGACGTAGATAAAGCCGTAGCGCTTGGACATCTCGCCCGTGCCGGCAGACACCAGGTCGATCGGGCCCCAGGTGGTGTAGCCCAGCAGGTCAACGCCGTCCTCGGTCACCGCGTCGCGCATCGCGGCGATGTGCTGGCGCAGATAGTCGATACGGTAGTCGTCGTTGATGGAGCCATCCTCCTCGACAACATCCTTGGCGCCCAGACCGTTCTCGACCACAAACAGCGGCTTCTGATAACGGTCGTACAGGTCGTTAAGGGTGATGCGGAAGCCCAGCGGATCGATGGCCCAGCCCCACTGGCTCTCCTGCAGGTAGGGATTCTTGGCACCGGCAAAGGCGTTGCCCTGGGTGCGCTCGACATCGGGGTTATCGGCACTGGCGGAGCAACGGGTGCTGTAATAGCTAAAGCTGATGAAGTCGACGGTGTTAGCGGCCAGGATCTCGCGGTCCTCGTCGGTCATGCCCACATCGATGCCTAGACGCTCGAGCTTCTTGACGGCATAGGCCGGATAGTAGCCGCGGCTCTGGACGTCGACGAAGAAGTAGTTGTCCTGGTTATCGAGCTGCGCCTGGCGTACATCGCCCGGACGGCAGCTGTAGGGGTAGTAGCTACCTGCGGCGAGCATGCAGCCGATCTTGATCTCGGGGTCGATCTCGTGAGCAATCTTGGTTGCCCAAGCGCTGGCGACGAGCTCGTTGTGGGCGGCCAGGTACTCGACGGCCTCCTTGTTCTCGCCCTCCTCAAAGACCAGGCCGGCACCCATAAACGGCAGGTGCAAGATCATATTGATCTCGTTAAAGGTGAGCCAGTACTTCACCAGGCCCTTGTAGCGGGTAAAGATCGTGGTCGCGAGATTCTTGTAGAAGTCGATGAGCTTGCGGTTGCGCCAGCCGCCGTACTCCTTGATGAGATGAATCGGGCAGTCGAAGTGCGTGATAGTCACGAGCGGCTCGATGCCGTGCGCCTGGCACTCGCGGAACACATCCTCGTAGAAGGCCAGGCCAGCCTCGTTGGGCTCGGTCTCGTCGCCGTTGGGGAAGATGCGGGTCCAAGCCAGGCTCATACGGAAGGTCTTAAAGCCCATCTCGGCAAAGAGAGCGATGTCCTCCTTGTAATGGTGGTAGAAATCGATGCCGGTCTGCGCGGGATAGTAATAGCCATCCTCGAAGTCGAGCATCTTGCGCTGGCCGGAGACCACCGCATAGCGCTCGGGGCCGTGCGGCGCCACGTCCACGTTGGCCAGGCCACGGCCGTCCACGTTGTAGGCGCCCTCGCACTGGTTGGCAGCCGTCGCGCCGCCCCACAGGAAGTCGTTACGGAAAGCCATGCATCAATCCTTTCATATGCCGCTTGTCGTGGTTTCAGTATCCCCGCAAACGGGGTACCACTCAACGACAACAGCGCGGGTCGACACT
>CABUCA010000094.1 GCA_902489965.1 uncultured Collinsella sp. | reverse complement strand
TGAATGTAGCCCTTAAAATCGCTCGCGCTCTCCAGCATATCGCGCAGGACGCTCTTGGGAGAGAGCTGGTAGTCGTTTGCCCACGGTACTTCCTGGCAGTACTTGTCAAAAGCGGCATCGAGCAAATCCTCGAGCGGCTTTTCGTATGTGACGTCCTGAATGCGCTCCAAGCGCTCCTCATACTCGATGCCGTCGGCCTTCATCTCGGCCATAGCGCGATCGCGTGCGGCTCGCTCCTGTGCGCGCAGCACCTGTTTGGGATCCTCGAGCGTTGCCTCGACCATTGAGATCAGGTCCATGGTATAGGTCTCGCTCTCGGGATCGAGCAGCTCCAGCGCAGCAAGCAAGAACGGCGAGAGCGGCTGATCGAGCGCGAAGTCCTCGGGCAGATCGACCGTCAGCGCATAGTCGATGTCTGGTGTGGCGTCAGTCGGGGCGTCGGGTGCGGGCGGCACCTCGGTGCGAACGACGACGCCGGAATCGATGAGCGTGGCGAAGATTTCGTCGGCGCGAACCTCGAGCTTAGCCTTTTCCTCGGGGGTCTGCAGGCTTGTCTCGATGAGGTCGTGTACGCGGGCTCGGGCATCGCCGCCCTGCTCGACCACGCTAATCACCATGGAGTGTGTGATGCGCAGGCGCGGCTTGAGCGTCTCGGGCTGCGTCTCGATCAGGCGCTCAAAGGTCTGCTTGTTCCAGGCGACAAAGCCCTCGGGGGCCTTTTTCTTTTTAATCTTACGGAGTTTTTTGGGGTCGTCGCCCGCTTTGGCCATGAGTTTGGCGTTCTCGATCTCGTGCTCCGGGGCCTCGGCGATGACCATGCCCTCGGTGTCAAAGCCCGAGCGACCGGCGCGACCGGCAATCTGATGGAACTCGCGGGCGCGCAGACGACGCATCTTGTAGCCGTCGAACTTGGTGAGCGCGGTGAGCACCACGGTGTGGATGGGTACGTTAATGCCGACGCCGAGTGTGTCGGTACCGCAGATGACGGGCAGCAGGCCCTGCTGCGCCAAGCGCTCGACCAGCAGACGATAGCGCGGCAACATGCCAGCATGGTGCACGCCGACGCCGCATCCAAGCAGGCGTTTGAGAATCTTACCAAAGGCCGTCGAGAAGCTCGTTCCCTTTGCTGCTTCTTTGATGGCCTCGCGCTGCTCCTTGCTAGCGATGCCAAAGTTGGCAAGCGACTGTGCCGTGGCAAGCGCGGCGTCCTGACTAAAGTGAACGATGTAGAGTGGGGCCTCTCCGCGGCGCATGGCGAGCTCGACGGTGCCCTCGAGCGAGGTCGTCACGTAGTCATAGCTCAGGGGCACGGGGCGCGGGGCGTCGACAACCAGGTCGCAAGCAGCGCCGGTGTGCTCTTCGAGAGAGGCGGCGATTGCAGTGACATCGCCAAGCGTGGCGCTCATGAGCATAAATTGCGTGTGGGGCAGGGTGAGCAGCGGCACCTGCCAGGCCCAGCCGCGGTCGGGGTCGGCAAAGTAGTGGAACTCGTCCATGGCCACGCAACCCACGTCGGCTTCATCGCCCTCGCGCAGCGCATCGTTGGCAAGGATTTCGGCCGTGCAGCAGATGACGGGTGCCTTGGTGTTGATATGCGTGTCGCCGGTGATCATGCCGACGTTATCGCGGCCGAGCACCTGCACCAGGTCGAAGAACTTTTCGCTGACCAGGGCCTTGATGGGGGCCGTGTAATAGCAGCGCTTGCCCTGCGCCATGCCCATAAAGAGCATGCCCAGCGCGACGAGCGATTTACCCGATCCGGTCGGTGTTCCCAAAATGACGTGATCGCCGGTAGCCAGGTCCATGAGGGCCTCTTCTTGGTGGTCCCACAGCTCAATGCCGCGATCGCTCGTCCATTCAAAGAAGCGTTCGAAGGCCTGATCGGGCGTGAGCCATGGTTCGGGCTCACTGCCGTCCTCGGGCTCCCACCAGGTGGGGGAGAGCGCGCCGAGCGAGCCAAACTCGGCTTCGGTTCCCGTGCCGCCCGAGAATGAGCTGGCGGCGCCGGCGCCGGAGACGGTGCTGGCGGCGGTATCTGTCGTGGTCTGTGCCATGTGTTTGCTTTCTCTCGCGATTGCCCGCCAACTATTATGGCGTAGCGGCGGCGCGGGGTGCCAGCGCGCGAGAAAATGCAGGAAATGGGCGCGTGAAGTTAGTGCTCTTGCGGCAGGCGCTTCTTGCCTTTACGGGCGCGGTTCTTAAAGTTCTCGACGGCCTCTTCCATGCCCAGAGGTACATAGGTGAGCTCATCGAGGTTATCGGGCAGGTAGCAGGCAAGGCTTTGCTCCTGCGCGCGGCCCGCCGCGAGCTGATTGTCGGTGGGCTGCGCACCGGGTGTGGCGCAAATGCCATAGACGACGGCGCCCATCTCGCGCGTGCGGCATTCATATTCGGTCTCGGGGTGCTCGGGATGGTCGCGGCGGACGTTGTCGCTTACCCAAAGTGTGTCGTAGCCGGCCGCGGTAAACTGCCCTAGGGCGTAGTCGCGCAATGGCTTGCTGTCGGTGCGCAGCGTGACGGTGGCGCCGGCTGCAAAGAGCGGGCGGTAGAGCATCAGATGGTCGACATGGACGAGGCGCTTTTTGGCGTGCTTGGCCTTGGGCTGCGGCGTGGGAAAGTTGATGGTGATGGCATCGAGCTCGCCTGTGGCAAACACCTGCGGCAGCGATGCAGCGCCTCGGGGCAGGACGAGTGCGTTGGTCAGTTCCTGCTTGCAGATTTTCTGCGCGGCATAGGCGATACAGATGGGCTCCTGGTCCATACCGATAAAGAGGGTGTTTGGCTCGTGGGCCGCGCGCTCTACAAGGTACGTTCCCTTGCCACAGCCAAGGTCCAGGTGAAGGTGTTCAAAGGGCTTGCTGCCAACTGGCGCACAGGCCTCGCGCCAATCTCCGGCATAGATTTCAGGGTTCGTCTCAATCGCATCGACGTAGCGCTCCAGGCGCTCTTCGAGCACAAAGTTCTTAGGCGTGCGAACGTGGACGGCTCCCATGAGGCTCCTTGGTCATAAGTATGGAACGCATAGCTGCGCGTTCCGTCAATGGGTTGAAAAAAGGGTGGGCATAGTTTGCCCGAAAGATGTGGTGCGGCCCGGCGGCGAGTCGTCGGTGCCTACAGGCGCTTGAGGATTACATAGCGGTTGAGCTCGCCGCTGCGACCGTCGGCATGGAAGCGCTCAAGCTCGCGCACGGGGACCTCGCCGCTCTTGTAGAACGTACGCACGCCGCGCACCAGCTCGGTGATCTGCTGATCGTCAAAGTGATGGCAATAGCGGTAGGCGTGGCGGTCGTTTTGCCAGCCAATGAGGTGGTCGCCGACTTCAAACTGCGCGGAATCGTAACCCTCAAACGGCGGGGTGAGCTCGGCGCGGGCTTCGGCTCGAACGGCCTTGCGCGCCATGCGCTCGTCGTTCATAAACTCCCAAAAGCTGATGGCGATGATGCCGCCCGGGCGCGTTTGCCGCACCAGGGCGTCGAGCACGCGTACGCGGTACTCGCACGACGGCACGTGGTGCATAAAGCCAAAGCAGACCGAGATGTCGGCGAGCGGGGCATCGAAAAGCACGTCGGGCGTCTCGGCGGGGTTGAGCCTCATGAGGGCATCGAGCACGTCGAGTTCCTGGAAGTGCAGGTTGGGAATGCGCAGGGCGTGACCACGTGCATCGATGGCCAGGTCTTGGCACGAGTCGACACCATAGAACTCAAACGGGCAGCTGGCATCTGCCGAGGGATTTGCACCGTCGACGCCCTTGGCGGCAAGTGCGCCGCCGGCGGCAAAGTTCTCGAATCGCATATTGCCGCAGGCGAGATCGAAGACGCGGACGGGATGCTCGATCGTGGCGACGTCGAGCTGTTCGAGCGCAATGTCCATGGTGCGCACCCAGCCGGGCCACGGGGCCTGGCGCGTATCGGAAAAGGAGGCGGAGTGCTCGCGATAGAACGTATTGTTGAGCTGGATGAGCGATGAGGCGAAATCGCGGTTCACGGCGCGGGACTCCCTCCGTTGGCGGTGCGGAATAAACAGTATGACCATACTACCGTTAACGCCGCAACGGGGACAACCGAGCCGTGGGTCATTGCTTTGTTTGGACACATTTCCGCAGCTCATATGTGCCCGCAACCGCCGGTTGTCAAAAATCTCACTAGAATAGGTGGCATGCTTTTGGCGGTGGCGGATAGATTTTTAACTGTGCAAGGCGCCTTAAGAACAAAAACGGTCCGGCGGCACGGCTGGCATCACATAGGAGGAACCATGAATGTAGAAACTGCGCAGCGGCTCGCCGACCTTCGTCGCAGCAAGGGTTTTAGCCAAGAAGGGCTGGCGCGAAAGCTGGGGCTGTCGCGCCAGGCAGTCAGTAAATGGGAGCGCGCGGAGAGCTCGCCCGATACCGAGAACCTGATCTCACTCGCCAAACTCTATGGCGTGAGCCTAGACGAGCTGCTCAATCCGAGCGACGAGATCGAGGACGATATCGAGTTTGAGAACGAGGACCGCGCCCGTCAGCGCGAGGCCGAGGCGGCAGAGCGTGCTCGCACCCATGAGGCGGCGGCGCGCGCTACCGAGGCGGCAACGCAGGCGAGTGATGCTGCGGCCAAGGCGGCGCAAGCGGCAAGCTGGAGTGCGCAGGCCGCCAATGCCGCTACGGCGCAGGCGACGAGTGGCACCGCGGTTGGCTCGACTCCGGTGAAGGGCCCGTTCCAGTCGTTCCCGTATTGGGCCGTGTGTTGGCTACTGTTCTTTTTACTGATGTTCCTGGTTGGTGCCAGCCCCTTTCCCGCACTGATCTTCTTTACGATTCCTATCTATCACTGGGTGGCACGTGCGCTCGATGGTGATTGGGCGCGTGGGGATATCCAGGTTGGTCCGGCGCCGGTGGCGGTCAAGGCCCAGGGGAAGGATACTTCTGCGGAACCTGATGCTGACGTGGCCACCGCGGTCACCGCTGAGCCATGTGCCAAAGAGGGTGACGAATGATGAAGCTTTCGCATGAATCCAAGCTGCGCCTGGGCGTCGGCATCGGAGCGTTTGTGCTCATCATCGGGCTTGTCTTTGGCATTTCGCGCACATTGATTCCCTTCGATGGACTGTGGGACCTCGACAATATTGCATCTGGCTTGTCTGGTATGGGCGATGCGCTTGACGAGGACGATCTTTTGGATAGCGGTAACTATTCCGCTCGGCCTCAACAGCTTTCGAGCGAAACGTTTGATGCCGACGCGTTCACATCGCTTGACTTGGACGTGACGTCGGGCACGGTCGAGGTCAAACACGTCTCCGGCGGGCCAGTGCGCGTGATTGAAAGCGGTCGCGTGGCAACGGGGACCGTTGCCTTCGATGCGGCAACCCAGAACCTGGCCGAAATCAAGGGTTCTACGCTCAAGATTCGCCAGTTCGATTGCGATGACGAGCGCGCCATTGACCGCACGGTTACCGTCGAACTGCCGCGCAAAGTTGCCGATAACATGGTGGGCATTACAGCGAATGTAGGATCGGGTGATCTGACGGTCGCGGGCATTGCGTGTCATGATCTCAACCTGACTCTGGACTCGGGAGACGTTGAGTTTACGGGCACCGTGACCGATACCCTGAATGCCGAGGTCGGTTCGGGCGATGTGACGTTCGAGCTTTACCCGGCCCCCACGAAGTCGATGGACGTGAGTGTGGGCTCGGGCGATGTGGAGATGACGGTTCCGAACTCGACGGGCTTTAAGGCGAG
>CABUCA010000093.1 GCA_902489965.1 uncultured Collinsella sp. | reverse complement strand
AGGGCCGTGGCTTGGCCAAGCTTGATTTGACTGCTGACGCCACGAGCAGCGTACGTGCCTCGCGAGCCGCGCGACCCAGAGCGCGGAGATCGGGCACGCGAAGACCAAACCCGCCGATGGAGTTGACGAACCACCACAGGTGCGGGCCCTCGGCATCAAACGAAGCATCAAAGCCCTCGGACGCAGCGGCAAACGCCTCGGCGGACGGCGAGCCCACCAGCGCGACATCGCAGCAATCAAAGCCGCTCGCAAACGCATCGACAAAGTCGTCCGCAAAGGCCACCAGGCGGTCACCAGGACGCACAATCCCCAGCTGCGACAGCCCTGCCGGCACATGCGGGGCCGCAAGCAACCGCGCCTCACGCGCGCCGGTCCTCAAAGCCCAAGCCTCTTCTAGCTGCTGTACGCCCACACGGCACCATCCCTTCATAAGCAAAAACCCACGATGCGGGTGTTCCCCGCATCGTGGGCAACGGCTGCAGTATAGCGCCGATATGCGACGAATCGCCTAGATGATGAGCGTGTGATAGTTCACGCTCGCACCCGGAGCGTCAACGGTCACGCCATAGGCCTCGGGATAGATGCGCGTCGAAAACACGAGCGCGCCATCGTTCACAAACACCTCGACCGACGAGACATCGCCGACAATGCGCACGTTACGAACCTCGTCGACGGGCTCCCAGCGCACGGTACGACCGCAGCCGGCAGAAACGCGACCCTCATCGGTAAATCGAATCTCAAAGCGAGAGGGCAGTTCATCCCCAGCGGGCACAAACGCCAGTTTCAGCTCGCCATCAACGGTCGCGGCAAACGCGCCGTTGACACCGTCGACAACAACGTCAAAGCAGGTATCGCCGGCAACCTCCAACGAGCCCGCCCCCACACGCACCGAGGCATAATGGCGCTCGATCTCGCGCGCCGGCTGCTGCAGCACCACGCCACCAGCACCGGCTGTAAGCTCACGCGGCACCGTCATACAGTGTTGCCAGCCACACGCCTCGGTGGGTGCGTTGCCATAGGTCGGCTCATCGGGCATGCCCATCCAGCCGATCAGAATGTGGCGACCATCCTCGGACGTAAACTCCTGCGGAGCATAGAAGTCAAAACCGGCGTCCCACAGGCGGAACTCGCCCAGCTCATAAGCGTCATTGCCACCCGTAATGTCGCCCGTTACAGGCATGTAGCCAGCGGCATACACATTGCCGCGGTCCCAACGACCGCCCTCAAGACCCTGGGGCGAGAAGGACAGCCACTTCGCCGGTACACCGCCATCCGCCTCGAGCTCAAGGTATCCCGGACACTCCCACATAAAGCCAAAACGCTCGGGCGTAGACACGCGGCTCTCGAGCTCCCAACTCAGCATATCGGCCGAGCCATACACCAGGATCTCGCCCACATCGCGCCCGGCGCCCTCGCCGTGCATGGCACAAAAACGGCTCTCGACATGAGGACCGTCAACGCGACGACGCGCGCCCAGCACCATGTGATAACGCCCGTCCGCATCACGCCACACCTTGGGGTCGCGCACGTGGCAGGTCAAATCCTCGGGATAATCATCGGACGCCAGCACCACGCACTTTTGGCTGAACTCCCGACCGGCAAGGCCATCAACGCTCTCGACATAAACAGTATCGGCGCGGCGGCCGGTATTGACGTAGTCGTACGTGCCGTCTGCATCGGAAAGCTTAACGTTGCCTGTGTACAGTACGCGAATGCGGCCGTCCTCGGCAAGCGCGGAGCCCGAATACACGCCATGGCAATCGAACGGCTCGTCGGGCAACAGCGGGGCGCCAACATATTCCCAGTTCATAAGGTCGCGGCTTGTCGCATGACCCCAGGCCTTAACGCCGCCCTCGACATCAAACGGCGCATACTGAAAATAGGCATGGAACACGCCGCCCGCCTGGCAAAGACCGTTGGGGTCGTTGAGCCAGCCAGCCGGCGGCATAATGTGGAAGCGCTGGCCATACGCGCCATGACCGCACTCAGAGGCGGCGGCGTCAATAGCGGCAACCAGCTTTGCAAGGTCGCGACCAAATGCATTAGACATATCAAAGTCCTAACGGATCGAAAGTAACAAGGCGCCAGAGATCGGTACCAGATACGGGAAACGCCCGCGAGTATATAACCCGCGGGCACCCCTCAATCAAAAGCTCTTAGGCCTGCTCGGAAGCCTTGGGCTCGTCCTTGTACAGGACAAACGAGACGGCAAAGGAAACCAGCGCGGCGACCGCAAACATGATCGCGTACTGCACGGGCTGGGCCAGGCACAGCAGGATACCGAAGATACCCGTAACGCCGGTGCCGGAGGCAGCCAGCGAGGTGAGCGCGCAGACCAGGGCACCGCAACCGCCGCCGATGCAGCCGGCGATGAAGGGCTTAAAGAAGCGCAGGTTCACACCAAAGATGGCAGGCTCGGTAATACCCATGAAGGCGGACAGAGCCGAAGGAAGCGCCAGGCCCTTGATCTTGGCATCGCGGGTCTTAAAGGCAACGGCGAGCGCGGCGCCACCCTGGGCGATATTGGCAGCGCTGGCGATGGGCAGCCAATAGGTCACGCCGTACTGGGCAAGCTGACCTAGGTCGATGGCGGTGTACATCTGGTGGATACCGGTAACGACCGTGGGGGCATAGAACAGGCCGACGATAAAGGAACCGATGCCGAAGGGCAGGGTCAGCAGGGCCTGGATCAGACCGAGGATGGCGTTCTCGGCCCAGACAAAGATGGGGCCGACGGCAACAAGCGTCACGAGCACGGTCACGAACACCGAGACGAGCGGGGTCACAAAGAGGTCGAACATCTCGGGAACGATCTTGTGCAGACGCTTCTCGAGGAAGGCCAGAATGGCGCAGGCGATAACGATGGGGATAACGTGGCCCTGATAGCCGACCCACTCAAAGCTGTACACGCCGGGGACGACGGTGACCATAGTCTGCACGCCCTCGGAGGCAACCGTGTAGGCGCTCTGCAGCGAGGAGTTGATAAACGCACCGCCGACGACGGCGCCCAGATACGGGTTGGCGCCGAATGCCCTAGCGGCGGAGTAGCCGATCAGGATCTGCAAAATGCCAAAGGACGTGCCCGAGACCAGGTCGGCGATCTTGTAGATAAAGTTATTGGTGTCGAGCGCGATAAAGCCGTTGGAGGCCATAAAGTTGAGGGCGCTCATGATGCCCAGCAGCAGGCCCGAAGCCACGATGGCGGGGATGATGGGGACAAAGACGTCGCCGAGCACCTTAATGGCACGCATAAAGATGTTCTGCTGCTGCGCCGCGGCCTCCTTGACCTCGGCCTTGGTGGCAGCCTCGACGCCGCTGAGCGCAATGAACTCGTCGTAGACCTTGTTGACGGTGCCGGTGCCAAAAATAATCTGGAGCTGGCCCTGGGCCTCAAAGACGCCCTTGGCGCCGTCGATATTCTCAAGGGCCTCCTTGTCGACCTTGGCGTTATCGGCAATCACCAGACGCAGACGCGTGGCGCAGTGTGCGGCCGAAACAACGTTGCCGGCGCCACCGATGTTGTCGAGCACCTCTCGGGCTGATTTGCGGTAGTCCATGACTTCCCTTTCCTCCAACGGGCGCATTTGCACCCGGCCATCTTTGACACTTACACTGTAATCGTTTTCAGTTTCATAAGTCTGTAATCGTTTTCATAGTAGGGTGAACGGTAGGAAAAAGCCGGCGAATGGTAGTTTTGAGACAAACATAAGGGCTCAAAGGCAGGCAGACATGCCCAAAGCCTAGACATTCATAAGTTGATGGCCGAGCTTGAGCGTCTTGAGACCGCTCTCCCCCTCCACGCCATCGAGCGTGTTGAGCAACATATTGGTCGCCTCGACGCCACTGGTCAGGTAGCCATAATGCACGGTGGGAATGCCGCCCGTCAGCGCGCGCAAAAAAGCGTTGTCGCCAAAACCGCTCACGCGGTGTATGCCCTCGCCCATGCCGCAAACCTCATCGATGGCACGTAGCGCGCCCGCCGCCATGGTGTCGGTCGCGCAGGCGATAAACGAAACATCGGGAGCGACAGAAAGCAGTTCACGCGCCGCGCCATAGCCCGAGTCGAGCGTAAACGAGCCCAGACGAATCAAGGCGGCATCGAGCGGGTTACCCGCGGCGCGCAAGCCGGCCTCAAAACCCGCGAGGCGGTCATAACCGGCCGCGCGGTCCTCTTCGGTAACTCCAATGTAGGCGATCTTGCCGTCCACGCGACCCGCAATCACATGGCCCAGCTCAAAGGCGGCCTCGTAATCGTCGTGATAGACGCACGCCGCGCCCTCAACATTCTGGCCGATCAGCACGATGGGCACGCGGCACGATTCAAACGCCCGACGGTGCTCGTCGGTAATCATAGTTGCCACCAGCACAATGCCATCGACCGGGTGGTTTTGGAATAAATCGAGATATTCGAGCTCGCGATCGGGGACGTTGTCGGTATTGGCAAGCAACATCTGGTACCCGCGGCGGCCAAGCACCTGTCCGATGCCCGCCATAATGCGGCTCACCGACTCGGAATTAATCTTAGGCACGATGACGCCGATGAGCTTGGTGGAGCCGGTGCGCAGCGCGCGGGCCTGGCTGGACCGCACGTATCCGGTCAGCTCGATTGCCTGCTTAATGCGATCGGCCTTGTCCGCCGAGATATATCCACCGTTGAGGTAGCGCGAGACGGCGGCGCTCGAAACGCCCGCCAACTCGGCCACATCTTTCATCTTTACCACGAGCACCCCTGTCATTGAAATCGCTTTCACCATGATACCCGTGAAGACGGCATCCGAACAAAATCGGCCCACCCAGGTCGAGCAAACGTCAGCGAGCGGGCAACTGCCGTGGCGAGGTGCCGCGAAAGAGGAGCGAAGCGTACTTTATGTACGCGAGCGACGGTTTGAGCGGCAGATCGCCCGGCAGATGCCCGCGCAGCGTCGAGCGGTCCGGCGTTTGTTAAAACGCCGGAACATAGTTAGCCGTGGTACTCGCCGTTGTATTGGATCAACGTCAGGTCCTCAACGCCATCGAGTGCGCGGATGGCGTCGGCATAGGGCATGTCAACGCCATCCGAGAAGAGCTCGACGGCCATCTCGACTTTGTCGCCGCGCATCGTCTTGGACTTGACGGTGAACTTGGTACGCCCAAACGCGCGCACGATATCGTCGCCGGTGGTCTGGCCCGTGTAGTGGATGACCATCATGTACACGCGTGCCTTGTCCTGGTGGCTCGCAAAGCCGGCGATCATCACCACGATCACCACCGCCGTGAGCCCCACGAGCGCATACATGCCGGCGCCTGCCGTAATGCCCGTGGTAATGGCCCAAAACAGATACAGCAGGTCGAGCGGGTCCTTGACCGCCGTACGGTAGCGGACGATGGACAGAGCACCGACCATACCGAGCGAGATGACCACGTTGGTCGAGATCGCGAGCGTGACCATGCAGGTGAGCACGCACATGCCCACGAGCGTCACGGCAAAGCTGCGCGAATACACCACGCCGGTAAAAAAGCGCTTGTACACGTAATAGATTAGGATGCCCATGGCGAGCGCCACGAGCAGCGAAAGGCCAATCTTGGCAGGGTCGACCTGGCCAAACGCCTCCAAGACGGAGTTCTTAAAAAAGTCCCTGGTGCTCATGGTCTAAATATCCCCTCGGTTCTCAAAATCCGATTCCCAGTAATTAAATCCGCGCAGGTAGGCGGTCTTTTCGTAACACAGGCAGTACTTGGAGACCGCCGTAAGCTCGGCCGCGCCCGGCGGCACCATATCGCGCACTAGCTGCGGGCAAAACTCCGTAAACTTGACCTCCATCACCAGCTTGCCGGGCTCCAGGACCGGCAGCACGGGCAGCGTCACGTCAAAGATATCGAAGCTTCCCACCGCGGCACGCACGTTCATGTCAAACGTAATGCGCACGGTGCCCTCGTCCATCACCCACGGCTCGCGCTCGTGCAACTCGGCCTACGAGGAAAAAGACGCC
>CABUCA010000092.1 GCA_902489965.1 uncultured Collinsella sp. | reverse complement strand
AAATCTACTCGGCGTCGGGGACCGGCGGCTGAGGCAGCGCCCGCCGCGCCGGTCGCACCGAAGGCTTCTCCCAAACCGGCGCCCAAGCCGCGCGACCCCTATATCCGTGCCGAGAACGAGGACGATGACGGTTACGACCCCTACAGCGACCGACGCCCCGAGCGCGAGCCGATGTTCGAAGCCGATCCGTGGCGCTAAGTGCCACCAATAAGTTGCGGTGAAATAGGGACTGTTTTGCGGTTTGACCAGCAAAAACAATCCCTATTTCACCGCAACTGCGTTGGGCGGCTGTCTTCGGGCCGGCTAGTCCTGGGCTTTGATACTCGGCAGCAGGATCTGCGCGAGGTAGTCGGTTTCGAGCTTAGTGGCACCATCGGCCTTGCCGTCTTTACCCACCAGGTCGTTCTTGATCTGGCTATACGTATAGCGGTTGCCGGTCGTAAGCTCGACAAGCTCAATGGCCGTGTCCATGGGGTAGGTTGACACGGGGTTCTGCGTCCGTCCGTTGATGGTCTGGGGCACCACGTACGGATAGACGGGGCCGCTGGCGTAGACGGTATAACCGTTGCCTAGATTGGCCGCGCCCAAAACCGTATCGCCTTCATCGGGCGTAAAGCTCTCGCCCTCGCGCACCGCAACGAGCGTCACGAGCGGCGTATTGGCGTCGTCGCCCAGATAGATGCATAGCGTGCTTCCGTTTTGCCAAGTTGCGACCTTGCCGTACCACTCGACGGGAATATCGAGCTGGTAGAGGTCGGTTGCCTTGTGGCGAGCGTCAGCATCACGGGATGCCTGTGCCTTTTGCGCGCTCACGGCATTGACGGCGGCGTCGCGCCGCGCGGTTGCTGCCTGCTGGAGCACTTTGGCAGCCGCAGCGGAGCTCGCACCGCCCTCCTCGGCATACTTGGCGGCGGCATCGATCTGGTCGTCAGTCACCGTGTCGGCCGAAGGCACCTTGAGCTTAAAGGTGGCCTGGGCACTTAAATCCTGTCCATCGCTCTTAACGGTGACCTGCGTCTTGGTGGTCGGGACGGTATAGATGGTGCCGTCGGCCGCGATGGGGGAGGCAGCGATGGAGAGCGTGTAATCGCCGGGCAGCAGTTTGATGCCGCGGCCGTGCTCGTCAACGTAGAGTGTTTCGCTCACAGAAGAGCCGTCGGAGTCCTGGCCACTCACCTGCACGGGGATCTTTGAGCCAGTGGAACAGTCGAGGCCCGCGGCCTGCACGCCAATCTGCACTGACATCATCGTGTGGGCATTGGCGGCGACAGTGGCAGCCTGCTCTTGCTGATATCCGTTCCAGGCAGCATAGCCTGCGCCGCCGGCGACGAGCGCGACGGCCACAACGCCGGCAACCATCAGGTTGCGGCGCTTGGGCGACATCTTGCGATGGCGAACCTCGGCCTCGCGTGCCGAGGGAACGGATGGTAGGGGAATATCGCCCATGGCGATGGTCTCGTCCACGGCTGGTGCGGAACCCAGGCCAGGAAGCTCGCGGGTCAGCGAATCCTCGGCCGGTAAGCTGTCGAGCAAGACGGTTTCCTCGCCCGTGTCGGATTCGGGCTGGTTGCCGGCCTCGCTTTCGGTGTCTTCGTGATCTGCCTCATCCTCGGCAGGCTCAACGTCGCCTGCATCCTGATCATCGGATTGCGCCTCGGTTTCCGGCTCATCCTGCACATCAACGCCCGAATCGTCAAACGCAATCTCATCGAGTGAAATCCGGTCTAAGCTCTCCAAGGCCTCAGCGCAAGCTTCTGCATCTTGGGCCGCATCCTCTTGGCCCATCGTCTCATCTTTCATATATCCCCCAAGCTCAATATCGGGACAACACTGTACCCAAAAATGGAGCCATATAAAGCGCGTGCGAAATATAAGATCCGATTTAACTCGAGCGCATCGTTCGGCCGCATCCTCGCGGCGGCAAAAGGCCCCCGGAACGCGAACGAATCACATTCCGGGGGCTCTACAATGCGTTGAGTTGCGCGGAGCCGGCTATGCTGCTTCGTGCTCAAGCGATGTCTGCGCCAGGCGCGTTACTCGGCGTGTGCGTAATCCACCTTGGCGCGGCGAGCGGTAGCCTTCTCCCAATCGCTGGTGCCCTCAAAGACATCCTGCTTGTAGGGATTGCGGCCGAGCTTCTTGGCACGGTAGGCGATGTAGATGATCGCGGCGACGTTGGCGACCAGTGCGGCGATCGAGACCGCGGTGGCGGCGCCGGGGTCGAGCGTGGAGTGGGTCACAAAGATGGACTCCTCCTGGAAGTACGGGAACACCTGGGCAAACATGCACCAAATAGCAAGCGTAAAGGCGCGGTTCTGGATCCAGCCGCCCTTGTTCCAGATAAAGGCGGCGACGGTGGGCGCCAGCAGCAGCGCAAAGCCGCAGAACCAGGAGTGGGTGGGCAGGCAGTTGTAGGTGTAGCAGAAGTTCCAGATATCGTAGGCGATGATGTAGACCCAGGTCATGTCGGGCCACAGCATGTCGGTCTGATCCTCGGAGGCGTAGACGCTCCACCAACCGGTCATGCAGAAGATGTTGATGATACCGGCAATGCCGTTGAACACGTTGTTCCAGCCGGCCAGCTGCGTAGCACCTTCGGAGGTGACCCAGGTGGACTCGCCCAGGACAAAGAAGTGATAGGCGCTCTCGAAGTCGGATACGACGGCAATCATGATGTTGATGGCGACGATCACAAACGGCCATGCGCGGAACCAATGTGCCTTGCCGATCTTGCCCCACTGGTACTTAATGGCAATGAAGCCCCAGCAGCCGGCCAGCGCCGCGTATACCTTGGCGTAGTGGAACCAGCTGTTCTGGTACACATGGGTGGGGTTGGTGAGCGCCCACTCGGCACCCTGCGAGACGCCGATGGCGATGGCGGCGCAGTAGATGGTCATGGCCAGCGGAGCCACGCCAAAGATGATTGCCGCGCCCAGCTTGGTGCGGCGGCCGACCTCGTTGAGCACGATCAGGCCAATAAAGACTATGGCCCAGCCGGCCCAGTGGATAAGGGTATCGCTACCCCAAACATCGAACAGCATGCTGCTCTCCTTTCACACGCCCGCGGCCCCTCTTCTGATCGCGGGCAGTTTGGCCAAATGTCGTCAGTTCTGGGGCTTGCGCTCCGGATACTTGGCGGTATAGCCCTCGATGTGGAGTGTCGAGGCGATGATTTCCTTGACCGTCTCGTCGGGCACATCGGGGTGCGTGCGGATATACATCAACAACCCCATGATGAGGGTGTAGAACGTCTCGTAGACATGGTCGATGCGTAGCTCATGATGGGCGACAAAATCCACCACGGTGGTGTCGCAGATATACTGCGCCACGCGTTGGACCACGTTGTGCAAAAAGCCGCCGTAGAGCGCGCCGCTGCTTGAGGTGAGCGTACTCGGCAGCTCGTGGCCGCTGGCGACCAGGCGCTTAAAGAGCGGGGCGACGGTGTCGAGCGCGCCTTCGATATCGCCGACGGTGCGGTCGGCGTTCCACTGCTCGAGTTCGGAGATAAAGCCGTCGATCGCCTCGTCCATGACGGCGGTGACGGCGGCGTCCATATCGGCAAAGTAGTGGTAGAACAATGAACGCGTGCAGCCGGCTCGCTTGGTCACGGCCGATACCGATAGGTGGGACACGCCCAGCTCGGAGCTTACGGTGCGCACGGCATCGAGGATCTCGCGACGGCGTTCGTCGCCCGTCAGGCGCTTTGCCGCGCTATCGGATGCGGGAACGGCATCGACCACAGAGGTATCTGCTGTGTTGTTGCTCATGTTTTGCCGCCTTTCATCCTCTTTTGCCTGACCGTTCGCCTAACAGTCTTGAATATTGTTGACGGTTCGTCAATACTATTTTTGACACAATGTCAACAATGGCGGGTGAACGGCATGGGGGCATGCCCGGCCTGCAAAAAAGAGGGGTGCCGCGGTCTCGCTGGGCTGTGGCAAGAGAAGGGACAACCATGATTCTCAACGGACCGGGGATTAGCTATACCGAGCCCGATATCGGCGCTGAGTTCGTGCCGCCGATACCGGAGCATCCGCGCGAGGCCATCGTCAAACTGTGCGAGCACTGCACCAACCGTCTGTTGCACCGCGACGAGCTGCTGGGCTACGAGTACTGGTCGTTTGCCGAGGCCGCAACCGACGAGCAGGCCGAAGTGCTCTGCAAGATGAAGATGCGCCGTCCCTATACGCTGCCCGAGATGGCCAAGCTCACCGGCATGCCCGAGACCCAGATCGAGAAGATGCTCGACGACATGAGCTACACGGGTCTGCTCGAGTACAACTGGGAAAACCCCGAGCACGCCAAGCAGTGGGTGCTGCCCATGCTGGTGCCGGGTTCCGCCGAGTTCCTCAACATGCGCGTGAGCCAGCTCGAGGAGCACCCGGTCTATGCCAAGTTCTTTGAGCAGGCGTCCAAGGGACCGCTGTCCAAGGCCACGCCGATGGTGCCGCCCGGTGGTGCCGGCATCGGCATGCATGTCATTCCGGTCGAGAAGGCTATCGATGCCGCGAGCACGTCGGTGCCTATTGAGCATATAGAGCACTGGCTCGACAAATACGAGGGTAAGTATGCCGCCAGCACCTGCAGCTGCCGCGCGAGCCGTCGCGTGATGGGTGAGGGCTGCGCCGACGACCCGGCCGATTGGTGCATCGCCGTGGGCGATATGGCCGACTACGTGGTCGAGACCGATCGTGGCCATTACGTGACCCGCGACGAGGTCTACGACATCCTGCGCCAGGCCGAGGACAACGGTTTTGTGCACCAGATCACCAACATCGACGGCGAGAACAAGATCTTCGCCATCTGCAACTGCAACGTCAACGTGTGCTACGCCCTGCGCACCTCGCAGCTGTTCAACACGCCCAACCTGTCGCGCTCGGCCTATGTCGCCAAGGTCGAGAAGGACAAGTGTGTTGCCTGCGGTCGCTGCGTTGAGGTGTGCCCCGCCGGTGCCGCCAAGCTCGGCCAGAAGCTCTGCAGCAAAAAGGCCGGCGGACAGGTGCCCGAGTATCCGCGCCAGGAGCTGCCCGATGCCACCAAGTGGGACCACACCAAGTGGTCGCCCAACTACCGCAACGATAACCGTATCGAGACGCACGAGTCCGGCACCGCGCCCTGCAAGACGGCTTGCCCCGCGCACGTTGCCGTCCAGGGCTACTTAAAGCTCGCGGCGCAGGGCCGCTATGACGAGGCGCTGGCGCTCATCAAGCGCGAGAACCCGCTGCCCGCTATCTGCGGCCGTGTGTGCAACCGCCGCTGTGAGGATGCCTGCACCCGCGGCCGTGTGGACGCCGCCGTGGCCATCGACGAGGTCAAGAAGTTTATCGCCCAGCGCGATCTGGATGCCGCGACCCGCTATGTCCCACCTGTGGTGACGCCGACGCGCGCTGGCGGCTTCGATCAGAAGATTGCCATTATCGGTGCCGGTCCGGCCGGCCTGTCCTGTGCCTTCTATCTGGCCGAGAAGGGCTACAAGCCCGTCGTGTTCGAGAAGAACGAGCGCCCGGGCGGCATGCTCACCTATGGCATTCCCAGCTTTAAGCTGGAGAAGGACGTTATCGAGGCAGAGGTCGAGATCATTCGCCTGATGGGCGCCGAGTTCCGCTATGGCGTGGAGGTCGGTCGCGATGTGACGCTTGACGAGCTGCGCGAACAGGGTTTTAAGGCCTTCTACGTGGCCATTGGCTGCCAGGGCGGTCGCCTTGCCGGTATTCCGGGCGAGGACGCCGAGGACGTGACCGTGGCCGTCGACTTCTTGCGCGAGGTCAACAGCGGCAAGATTGACGCGCTGCCCGGCCGCACCATCGTGGTGGGTGGCGGCAACGTGGCTATCGATGTCGCGCGCAACGCCTGCCGCCTGGGCTCCGAGCACGTTGAGATGTTCTGCATGGAGAGCGAGGCCCAGATGCCCGCCAGCGAGGAAGAGCGTCGCGAGGCCATCGAGGACGGCGCGCACATCAGCTGCGGTTGGGGCCCCAAGGAAGTTCACCTGGACGAGGCCGGTCGTGTGTGCGGTATCACCTTCAAGCGCTGCACGCG
>CABUCA010000091.1 GCA_902489965.1 uncultured Collinsella sp. | reverse complement strand
CCGCCGACGAGCTGGCAAATGCCGCCGAGGGCGTGCGTGCCGGTAAGCCGTTTAAGATCCATGCCTGTCATACGCTGTGGGCAACGGGCGGTATCGGTGGCGTGTACGACCACTCGACCAACTACCCGCAGCTCACCGGTGACGCCTGCTACATCGCGCAGGAGCACGGCATCACGATGGAGCACCTGGACTACGTGCAGATCCACCCCACGGGTCTGTTCTCGCCGCAGCCGGGCCGCACGTTCCTAATCAGCGAAAGCTGCCGCGGCGAGGGCGCGATTCTGCTCAATGCCGCTGGCGAGCGTTTTACCGACGAGTTGCAGCCGCGCGACGTTGTCGCCGCCGCCATTCGCGAGCAGATGAAGCAGGACGGCACCGAGCACGAGTGGCTGAGCTTTGCCCCGGTCGAGCGCGACGTGGTGACCGGGCACTTTGCCAACATCCGCGCGCGCTGCCTGGAGGACGGTCGCGACATCTTGGACGAGCCCATCCCCGTCACGCCCACGCAGCACTACTTTATGGGCGGCGTGTGGGTTGACAAGGACGGCCGCACCTCGATGCCCGAGCTCTACGCCGCCGGCGAGACGGCTTGCAACGGCGTGCACGGCAAGAACCGCCTGGCCTCCAACAGCCTGCTTGAGTCCCTCGTCTGGGGTCGTCGCGCCGCTTGGCGTATGCGCACCGGCGAGTCGCTTGCCGTGGAGCAGGCGGGCGAGCCCGCGCTCGACGGACGTCACCGCGCCCTGAGCGCCGACACCCTTGCAATCGATGATTTGGCCCGTGCCGCCGGCACGCAGGCCGTGGAGGAGTAGACCATGAATCCCATTACCATGAAGCTCGTCGTCGATGATCTGATTTTGCAGGCCCTGCGCGAGGACATCACCTTTGAGGACGTGAGCACGGCGAGCGTGTGCCCCACGGCGCGCCCCGCCACCGTTGAGCTCATCGCCAAGGCAGATGGCATCATCGCCGGCCTGGACGTGTTCGCCCGCACCTTTGAGCTGCTGGATCTGCAAAGCTCCGTGCTGTTTGATGTCGCGGATGGCGACGAGGTGCACGCCGGCGACCATGTGGGCCAGGTGCGCGGCGACGCGCGCGTGCTGCTTTCGGGCGAGCGCGTAGCGCTTAACTACCTGCAGCGCATGAGCGGCATCGCTACCTACACGCACCAGATGGCAGCGGTGCTCGAGGGCACCAAGACCGTGCTTGTCGATACGCGCAAAACCACGCCGGGCATGCGCGTCTTCGAGAAGGCCGCGGTCGAGATCGGTGGCGGCAGCAACCACCGCTACAACCTGTCGACGGCTGTCATGCTCAAGGACAACCATATCGACGCCGCCGGTGGTGTGACGCGCGCGATCGAGATGGCACGCGCCCACGCATCGTTTACCACGACGGTCGAGATCGAGTGCGAGAACCTGGACATGGTGCGCGAGGCCGTGGAGGCCGGTGCCGACATCATCATGCTCGACAACATGACCCACGATGACATGGCTGCCGCGATTGGGCTTATCGCCGGCCGCGCCAAGACCGAGTGCTCGGGCAATGTGGATGCCAGCAATATCCGCGCCCTGGCCGATCTGGGCGTCGACTTTATTAGCTCGGGCGCGCTGACACACTCCGCCCCGATCCTCGACCTCTCACTTAAGCACCTGCGTCTGCTGGACGGTAAATAATGAACGCCCGCGAGCGTCGCCGTGCCATCATGGACGTGCTCGAGGTGGCCAAGGAGCCCGTTTCGGGCAGCGCACTTGCCCGCGAGGTTGGCGTGAGCCGTCAGATCGTGGTTCAGGATATTGCCCTGTTGCGTGCCGACGGGCACGATGTCGTGGCAACCAACCGCGGTTATGTGCTGCAGGAGGCCCCCAGCAGCCCCGCCGTGCCCACGCGCTTGGTCAAGGTTCGCCACAGCGTGGAGCAGGCAGGCGATGAGCTCACGAGTATCGTCGACGCCGGCGGCGCCGTGCTCAACGTGATCGTCAATCACCGCGTGTACGGTAAGATCACGGCCGACCTGGACATCCGCAATCGCCGCGATGTCGAGCGCTACCTGCACGATATCGAGAGCGGCAAGAGCTTTCCGTTGCTGACGGTGACGAGCGGCTATCACTTCCATCGCATTGCGGCAGAGGATGAGCAAACCCTCGACGAGATCGAGGCCATGCTCAAGGAGAAAGGCTACTTGGCAGACCTGATGCCCTACGAAGACGACCTATCGTAGCCGATGCTGCAAACGCCCCTAAGCGGCAATCTGCAGCGGTGCCAAATTAGTTATCCGCACAAACAAAAAGGAGGCCTCCGCGGCGATGCGGAGGCCTCCTTTTTGTGCACGGTGTACTTTTGAGTGTGCAGGTGGGGGAGTTGTTACTCCTCGACGATCTCGGTGATCGCGCCGGCGGGGCAAGCGTCCTGGCAAGCGCCACAGGCGACGCAGGAGTCCTCGTCAGCGACGGTAGCGACGTCCTGGAGCTCCAGAACGCCAGCGGGGCAGGAGTCGACGCAAACGCCACAAGCGATGCACTCGTCGGCATCAATTACGGGATGAGCCATGGTAGTTTCCTCTCTGTTGACCGACGCTACAGACGATGCGCGCCGGTTTGATTCGGGCAAAAACATACCACGGGAGCGACCGTTTGCAATACCCTCTGCCCGGCATCTTCATACCGTTCGCCGAGTATGCCGCGGCTTACTGCTAAATACGCAGGTGAGGCTGCCGAGCTGCGCAAATGTTAGCTAAAGGTGACTTGAAATATCGAGCTATTGAGTGCGCCTGCGGAAAGGGCATCCCGTTATTTGGCCGAAAAACGGGTCGTAGTTTCCGGTTGGGCCCGCTAGCGGAAACTGCGACCCGGTATCAGCTCTCAAAACGGGATACGGTTTCCGGTTGAGCCTTCAGACGGAAACTGCGACCCGGAATCCACGCTCAAACCGGGACAAGCTTTCCGCAAGACGGCCCCCAGGCACCCCCGGACGCAAACCTCAGCCATCTCTACATAGATCTCAATAGATTTGCCGAGAACTCATTCAGCGCATCTACCTGCGCATTTAAGAACCTAAACTCTCAGCAATAAGAAATCTTATATGAATTGACTTAGATTTTGTATATTCCGGCCCATAAGGGGATACACTACATCCTGAAAGACAAGCCGAAGCGCCGCGCGACAGACCGTCGAGGCGGCGCGAACGCAAAAGAGAGAGGGAATTTCTAATGAGTAAGATTCTTGGTATCGACCTTGGTACTACTAACTCCGCTATGGCCGTCCTCGAGGGCGGTTCTCCGACCATTATTGTGAACGCCGAGGGCGACCGCACCACCCCGTCCGTCGTGGGCTTCCGTGCCGACGGCGACCGCGTCGTGGGTAAGGCCGCTAAGAACCAGGCTGTCACCAACCCCAAGAACACCGTGTTCTCCATCAAGCGCTTCATGGGCCGCAAGTACTCCGAGTGCACCTCCGAGATCAAGACCGTGCCGTATGAGGTCAAGGAGGGCCAGGGTGGCCGTGCCGTCGTCGACATCGAGGGCAAGGATTACACCGCCGAGCAGGTGAGCGCCATGACGCTCGCTAAGATGAAGGCCGACGCCGAGAAGTATCTGGGTGAGACCGTCACCGACGCCGTCATCACCGTTCCGGCCTACTTCAACGACGCCCAGCGTCAGGCCACCAAGGACGCCGGTAAGATCGCCGGCCTCAACGTCAAGCGTATCGTCAACGAGCCGACCGCTGCTGCCCTGGCCTATGGCCTGGACAAGCAGGGCACCGACCAGCGCATCCTGGTCTTCGACCTGGGCGGCGGCACCTTCGACGTCTCCATCCTCGACCTCGCCGACGGCGTGTTTGAGGTTCTGTCCACCTCGGGCGATAACCACCTGGGCGGCGACGACTGGGATCAGCGCGTCATCGACTGGATGGCCGATAAGTTCCAGCAGGAGAACGGCGTCGACCTGCGTCAGGACCCCATGGCCCTGCAGCGTCTGAAGGAGGCTGCCGAGAACGCTAAGAAGGAGCTCTCCGCAGCCCAGCAGTCCACCATCAACCTGCCGTTCATTACCATGAACCAGTCCGGCCCGCTGCACCTCAACTACACGCTGACCCGCGCCGAGTTCGAGAAGATCACCCGCGACCTGCTCGAGCGCTGCAAGCAGCCTGTCACCAACGCCCTGCGCGACGCTAAGCTCAAGCTTTCCGATCTGACCGAGGTCATCCTCGTCGGCGGCTCCACCCGTATGCCCGCCGTCCAGGATCTGGTCAAGACCATGACCGGCAAGCAGCCCAACATGTCCGTGAACCCCGATGAGGTCGTTGCCGACGGTGCTGCCGTCCAGGGCGGCGTGCTCACCGGTGACGTCGAGGGCATCCTTCTGCTCGACGTTACCCCGCTGTCGCTGGGCGTTGAGACCATGGGCGGCATCATGACCAAGATGATCGACCGCAACACCACGATCCCGACCTCCAAGACCGAGGTCTACTCCACCGCTGCCGACAACCAGACCAGCGTCGAGATCAACGTGCTCCAGGGCGAGCGCGAGCTTGCCCGCGACAACAAGTCGCTCGGTAAGTTCCAGCTGACCGGTATCCCGGCTGCCCGCCGCGGCGTGCCGCAGATCGAGGTCACCTTCGACATCGACGCCAACGGCATCGTCAAGGTCTCCGCTAAGGACAAGGGCACCGGCAAGGAGCAGCAGATCACTATCTCCGGCTCCACCGCTCTGTCCGACGACGAAGTCGATCGTATGGTCAAGGACGCCGAGGCTCATGCCGAGGAGGACAAGAAGCAGAAGGAAGAGGTCGAGGTCCGCAACCAGACCGACAGCCTGTGCTACTCCACCGAGCAGACCCTCAACGAGCTGGGCGACAAGGTTTCCGCCGACGTGAAGTCCAAGGCCGAGGCCGCTATCGCCGACGCCAAGAAGGCGCTCGAGGGCTCTGACGTCGAGGCCATCAAGGCCGCCGGCGAGTCCCTGCAGTCTGTGGCCTACGAGCTGGCTCAGGTTGTCTACGCCGACGCTCAGCAGCAGACCGACGGTGCCGCCGGCGCCCAGCCTGCCGACGATGACGTTGTCGACGCCGACTACGAGGTTGTGGACGACGAGGACAAGTAATCATGTCCGCCCGTAAAGCTCGCACGGAGGCGGCTGCCGCTGGCGCCGCCCCCGTTGACTCTGAGGAGAAGGACGTGAAGATTCCCGTAGAGGCCGCAGACGTTACCGAGGCCAACGAGGCCCCGGCCGCCGAGGCTGCCGAGAACCAAGTAGAGGATTCCAACAAGGAGGCGACGATGACCGAGGACGAGATGGTGGAAGCCGCTATCCGCGCCGGTGAGGAAGCCGCCGACAACGACTTTAAGCTCAAGTTCGAGCAGGCTCAGAAAGAGCTTGCCGACGTGCGCAACGAGCTCGATGCTGCGGCAGAGGCTCAGAAGGCCGCCGAGGACAAGGCAAAGGACGCCACCGAGCGCACCGCCCGTCTGCAGGCCGACTGGGAGAACTTCCGTCGCCGCACCGCCAATGAGCGTATCGCCGAGCGCGAGCGCGCGACCGAGAAGCTTGTCACCGCGCTGTTGCCGGTGATTGACGATATCGAGCGCGCGATCGACCATGCCCGCAGCCAAGAGCTTTCCGACGACTTTAAGCAGTTCGTCGATGGCGTTGACGCGGTTCATGCCAAGCTGCTCGACGTGTTCGCGCACGAGGGCGTTGAGCCCATCGACCCCAAGGGCGAGGCGTTCGATCCGCTCGAGCACCAGGCTGTGGGTCGCGTCGAGGACGCATCGCAGTACGACGAGACCGTCAACGACGTGTACCAGAAGGGCTACCGCATGGCGGATCGCATCCTGCGTTCCGCGATGGTGACGGTGACCTACGGTGGCGAGAAGCGCCCCGCACCGGAGCCCGAAGCGGCACCCGAGGATGCTACGGCCGATACGGCCGAGAGCACCGAGGAGTAATTGAGAAGGGCCCCGGGGCAACACCCGGGGCCCTTTCTGGCCTAGTGCCATATGAAAGCATGAGCCGTCGTCTGCATGGGCGGCGGACGTAACAGGAGAGGAGCTACGATGGCTGCAGGCAAAACCTTCTATGACATCCTGGGCGTAT
>CABUCA010000090.1 GCA_902489965.1 uncultured Collinsella sp. | reverse complement strand
GGTCCCGGCGGCGGCCTCGGCGCTGCGCGCCTGCTGCCTTGGGTGACTTTGGGGTCGATTGGGGTTGTCTGCACAATTCGCGGTATTATGTTGCGGAGTTTTGAAAGGAGCCGCTGGTGGTCACGACGACGTTTGCTTCGCCTTTGGGCGAAATCTTGCTTGCCGCTGATGGCCGCGGTCTGACGGGGCTTTGGTTTGAGGGACAGGAGCATTTTGGCTCCACGCTTCTCAAAGAAGATCCTGAACATGTTGAAGGCGCCGATGCAGTTTCTGGTGCTGGCGGCATGTCGTCGGTGAGTCCGGCAAATGGTGCGGCGTCTTCGGTGCTTGAGCGTTCCTGGGCTTGGCTGAATGCTTATTTTGCGGGGCAGGAGCCTCGGTTTACGCCGCCGTTGCATATGATTGGCACGGCATTTCAGCGTGAGGTTTGGTTTGAGCTGCTCTCTATCCCGCGTGGCGAGGTCGCTACGTATGGCGAGATCGCTCAGCGCGTTGCGGCTCGACATCGTGTGCCGGGAAACGAGGCACCTGTTGTGTCTCCTCGTGCGGTGGGGGCTGCGGTCGCGCGTAATCCCATTTCGATTATTGTGCCGTGCCATCGCGTGGTTGCCGCCGACGGGTCGCTCAACGGATATGCCGGCGGGCTTGATCGCAAGGAGTGGCTGCTTCGGCTTGAGGGCGCGTACGAGGAATAACGCTCGAACACTTTGCATAACTAGGACGCCGTGAAAGAACGGGACACGCTTTCCGAATGGAGGCTCAGACGGAAACTACGTCCCGGAATTCCGTTTTAAAGCGGGACACGCTTTCCGAATGGCGTCCCAAGCGGAAACCGTGTCCCGGAATACAGCCTCAGAGTGGGGCGTCGTTTCCGGTTGAGACCACCTGCTTGGACATCTTTCTACGCCCGCTCCTGCAGGGCGTAGATCGATTTGTCCATGTTGAACAGATAAGCCACAACGCAGACGATAAAGAACGCCGGCAGATTACCGAAACCGAAGACCTCGCAGCCAATGAGGATCGGCGCGAGCAGCGTGTTGGTGGCGCTGCCAAAGACGGCTGCGTAGCCCAGTGCGGCGCAGAGCTCGACGGGCATGCCGAGTTGAGCCTCGTTATGGCGACATCTGGGTAACAGAAAGGCCCGCGTTCCTCAGAGGCAAGATAGGCAATTCTGCTTCTGAGGTAGATCTCAATTCTGCCGACCGCACTGCCGACCGCATCAAACATTAACTGCCGGAGGGCTCGGTCAAATTCATACGTGTAGATGATGGTTTCGAATGTTGTGCCTTCGCGAAAGATGGTAATCCCGGACTTGCATTTGGTTTTGTAGGGAAACCAGTAGGCCGACAGTCTGTAGTGGTTGGCTTCGACCAAAGCTCGCTCGAGTTCGCTTTGATCAGAGCACTTAAGACCCTTGTTTTCTGTCAATAGTGCTATTTGTTCGTTGATGGATATCCGCGACTTCTGGTATTTCATTAAGCCTCTTGATAGAAAAAGAGCTGGAGTTGCGCATCGTTGAGAGGCTTTCCAGCTTTAGCAAAACAAACTTATAAGATGCGACGGGCCGCGTCAAGATAATTACCGGACGGCCTAGGAGGCGGCTGGTTGGCTGGCTTAAAACCCAGCGCGTGAAATGACGCTCCACGCTATTCAGCGCGCTTGATAGGATGACGAACCACAGTCTTAAGTTTCTCCGGCGCACACTTGCGTGGATCGGAAAGATAGATTTCGTGATGTAAACGGGTGTCTGAGAAGTCGGGGACATAGCCCTGCTCGGTCGCATATTCATGCATGGCGTCTACGGTTGCCGGCTCGCTGTCGTAGGGTCCGGTATGCATGCATTGAACGCAGAGACCCTCGTCAACTTTAAGCAGCTCGACGGCAGAAAAGTCCAGTTTCTTTTTGGCCGTGGCTTCCGCGACCGCCCAGTCAAAGTCATCCTGAGTGACGAAATCGGGCAGGCGGATGCACGAGATAAAGTTGAAATCGTCCTTGCGTACATAATCGATGTCGCCGCTCGGGGAGTCTTGCCACCAGAAGCCCTCGAGCGGCGGTACCACAAAGTCGAAATAGCCCTCGATACTCCTTGAGCCTTTCTTTGACATCTTGACGGTATAGGCGATGCCGTAAAGCAGCGGCAGGGCATTTTGATACTCGCCACCTTCGGTATTTGGGTCGCCCTTTCCGCGAACGGCAACGTAGCTCATAGGCGGGACAGTTATGATACTCGGCTTGCTTGCAGGTCTGTAGAGCTCCTTGCATTCCTTCTTAAAGTCGAACGCCATGTTGGCCGCCTTTCTGCGTATTGGCCTGCTTAGATAGCGGAATCATATCATAGAAACGAACAGCTGTTCGAATGATTTGGCTGACAGATTGAGATGCGTGCGTTGTGTTTGGCGGTCGGCCTGACCCCATCGATGATTTCTCTGCCTCCCTGGCGCCTCATCTATAGCTGCCGTTTCCCCATATAGAACCTGCCAAAATAAACCCGTCCCTTTTTAGTCGGTGCGAAATGGGTAATACTAAAGAGTTATCCGACCAGATGGGAACCGATCGATGGCTTATATCGAATTCAAAGACGTCATCAAGGCATACGGCGAGGGCGACGCCCGCATTCACGCACTCGACGGCGCGAGCTTTACGGTCGAGCGCGGCGAGCTCGCCATCATTTTGGGTGCTTCGGGCGCCGGCAAGACCACGGCGCTCAACATTCTGGGCGGCATGGATACGGCGACCTCCGGCACCGTGACGGTGGACGGGCGCGACGTGAGCTCCGCCAACGAGGCTCAGCTCGTGGAATACCGCCGCGCCGACGTCGGCTTTGTCTTCCAGTTCTACAATCTGGTCCCCAACCTGACGGCGCTCGAAAATGTTGAGCTTGCGGCGCAAATCTGCC
This sequence comes from uncultured Collinsella sp., assembly GCA_902489965.1. Lineage (GTDB taxonomy): Bacteria > Actinomycetota > Coriobacteriia > Coriobacteriales > Coriobacteriaceae > Collinsella. The sequence continues at coordinate 3,274 of CABUCA010000090.1, read as the reverse complement.
CTGATTCGCTCGATGCCGAGCAAACGCTTCATCAGGTTGGCCTGGGCGACCGCCTCGCTAACTTTCCGGCGCAGCTTTCGGGCGGCGAGCAGCAGCGCGTGTCCATTGCCCGCGCACTGGCAAAGAACCCCAAGCTGCTTTTGTGCGACGAGCCCACGGGCGCACTTGACTATAAAACCGGCAAGCAGATCTTGCAGCTGCTGCAGGACACTTGTCGCAAGCAGGGCATTACGGTCATCATCATCACCCACAACTCCGCGCTGGCGCCCATGGCCGATCGCCTGATCCGCTTTAAGAACGGTCGCGTGGAGAGCGAGACGGTCCAGCAAAATCCCGTGCCTATCGAGACGATCGAGTGGTAGCGCCCATGGACCAAGACCGCCAAAACAGCCTACGCCGCGACGCGCAGAACACGGAGCGCGAGCAGGATTTTACGACCTACCGCACTGCCCAAAGCTCAAACGATATGGTGCCGACGGTTTTTCGCCGTGGCATCTACCGCACAATCCGAGGCAGTCTTAAGCGCTTTTTGTCAATCGTGGTCATCACCGCGCTTGGCGTGAGCGTGATGTGCGGCCTTAAGGCGGGTTGCGAGGACCTGTGTGATTCGGTTGATGCCTACTTCGACCAGCAAAATGTCTATGACATTAACGTGCAGTCGACCTATGGCCTGACTGACGATGATCTCGACGCCATACAAGAGGTCGATGGCGTCGAAACGGCCGAGGGCATCTACACCGAGACCGCCTACACCGCCGTGGGCACAACGCGCGAGCGCGTGGTCGTGCAGAGTCTCTCCAAGGAGAACATCGATCAGCCGGTGCTCGTGAACGGCGATTTGCCCGAGAGCGCCGATGAAGTCGCGGTGACTTCGAAGTTCCTGAAGGCATCGGGCAAGAAAATCGGCGATACGGTGAGTTTTGCCGCCAATGACGCGAGCTCGTCGAACCAAAGCGCCAAGGATCAGTTTGCCGCGGGCGATTACACCATTACGGCCGAGGTCCTCGATCCCACTGATGTGAGCTCCGACTCGACAGTCAACGCCTTTCGCGCTGCTTCGGCTGCGGACTATAAGTTCTATGTGAGCGAGGATGCCGCGACGTCGTCGTCCTATTCCGCGATCCACGTGGTCGTCGAGGGAGCCAAGAGCCTCAACTCCTATTCGGATTCCTACGCGGCAAAGATCAATGAGGTCAAGGGCAATATCGAGAAGATCCGCGAGGAGCGTGAGAAGGCGCGCGCTCAGGAACTGACGGTCGACACGCCGGCAAGCTTGGATGCGGCCGAGCGCCAGGCGAATATGCTCTTTGGGATTGAGCAGGACAACATCAATCGCATGGCAGAGGGCAGCGAGGAGCGCGTGCAAGCGCAGACCGACCTGGATCAGCGCCGCGCCGCCGCCGACCAGCAGTTTGCCGATGCCCGCGCCGAGCTTTCCGATCTGGGCGAATGCACCTGGTACATCCAGGACCGCGGCAATATCGCAAGCTACTCGAGCGTGGAGAGCGATAGCTCGTCAATTGAAGCCATCGCCACGGTGTTCCCGTTCATCTTCTTTATCGTCGCCGTGCTCATCAGCCTCACCACCGCCACGCGTATGGTCGAGGAGGAACGCACACTCATCGGCCTGTATAAGGCGCTCGGTTATTCGCGCGGACGCATCCTGTCCAAATACGTGGACTATGCGCTGTGGGCCTGTCTGATCGGCGGCGTGCTCGGCAACATCATCGGATTTGTGGGCCTGCCGCTGTTCCTGTTTACGGTGTTCGACGACATGTACTCACTGCCCCAGATGCTGCTTTCGTACGACATCGTGTCCTCGATCGTTTCGGTGGCGCTGTTTGCCGTGGGCGTGGTGGGCGCCACGATTATCGCCTGCCGCCACGAGATGGCCGAGACCCCGGCCTCGCTTATGCGTCCCAAGGCCCCGCGCGCTGGCTCGCGCATTCTGCTCGAGCGCATAGGCTTTATCTGGCGCCGCATGGGCTTTTTGAACAAGGTCGCTGCACGCAACCTTTTCCGCTATAAAAAGCGCGCCTTTATGACCATCTTTGGCATCGCGGGTTGCACCGCGCTTGTGATCTGCGGTATGGGTATTCGCGACACGTCGGTCGCGCTTTCGCCCAAGCAGTACGGCCACATCACACGCTACGATCTGCTGGCGGTCGCCAATCCCGACGATTTTTCGCAGACGTGCGCGGCGCTCGACGAGCGAAGCGCGGTCAAGGATTCCGGTGTGACCGTAACTTCGACGCTGCCGATCATGACCGACAACGTCACCTTTACATTCGGCGGAAAGAGCGAGACCGTGCAGCTGATCGTGGTGCCCGATGACCGCACGAACGATCTGGACGACTATGTTCGCCTTGAGGATGAGTCCAAAGAGCCACTGTCTTTGCGTGACGGAGACGTGTATCTGAGTAAGAGTTCACAGCTGGTGCTGGGGATTCAACCGGGCGATACGGCGCACGTCCAGGATTCGTCACTCAACGTCGCCAAGGTCAAGGTCAGCGACATTTCGCTTAACTATCTGGGCAACACGCTTTACATGACGCAGAGCACCTATGAGCGCGCGTTTGGGCGCAGCGTTCGCCTCAATGGCATCTTTGCGCTGCTCAAGGGTTCGTCGGCCGACCAGATTGCGTTTAGCAAGAAGCTTAAGAGTGACGGCTGGCTTTCGATTTCGAGCACGGCCGAGCATTGGGAGAACTTTGAGGCGAACTTCACTATTATCAATTCCGTCGTGGTGCTCGTGACCTTTATGGCGGCGTGCCTGTCGTTTGTGGTGGTGTTTACGCTGTCCAACACGAATATCTCCGAGCGCGAGCGCGAGCTGGCGACCATCAAGGTGCTTGGTTTCCGCCGTGGCGAGGTGCACCATTACGTCAACAAGGAGACGTTGATCCTCACGGCAATTGGCGCCGCGCTGGGCGTGCCACTGGGCGGCTTGCTGGCCGAGAGTTTTACGTACATTTTGCAGATGCCGTCGCTGTACTTTGATGTTGAGGTCGAGCCGCTAAGCTACGTGCTCGCCGTGGTGCTTTCCTTTGGCTTTACGTTTATCGTCAACCTCGCCACCAATCGTACCCTCAACAAGATCGACATGGTCGGCGCCCTCAAAAGCGCCGAGTAACCTGCCCTGGGATTCAAGTTCTAGCGAGCTGCCGACGCGCCCGCAGCAGCATTTTTGCATAAACCGCCCCGCCAAATGCATACTTTGGTCGCGCGCGCAGACGTGGTGTAAGAGTGTCCTGAGGTCCGTCGCTGCAAGTCC
>CABUCA010000089.1 GCA_902489965.1 uncultured Collinsella sp. | reverse complement strand
TGAGCGCGAGCCCGAGGACCTCGCGGCCTTTATGACGGGCGACGAATGGGAGGGTACCAACGTGACCATCCCCTACAAGCGCGCCGTCATAGAATACCTGGACGAGCTGAGCCCGCTCGCCGAGCGCATGGGCAACGTCAACACCATCACGCGCCTGCCCGACGGCCGCCTGCACGGCGATAATACTGACTACTTCGGTTTCCAGTGCCTGGTCGAGGAGTTGGGCGTTGAGGTTGCCGGCAAGAAGGCCCTCGTGCTCGGTGCCACCGGCGGCGCCGGCACCACGGCAAGTATGGTGCTGGGAGACATGGGCGCCATCGTCGTACCCGTGGGTCGCACGAGCGAGGTCAACTACGACAATATCGCGCAGCAGTCCGACGCCTCCCTACTCGTCAACTGCACGCCCGCCGGCATGTTCCCCCATTGCCCCGACGCGCCTTGCACGCTCGAAGGCCTCGATGCGCTCGAGGGCGTCATCGACATTGTCTACAACCCCGCCCGCACGGGCCTGATGCTCGAGGCCGAGCGCCGCGGCATCCCCTGCATCGGCGGCCTGCTTATGCTTGTTGCCCAGGCGGCACAAGCTGTCGAGCGCTATACCGGCAAAGCCACCCCGCGCGAGAGGATCCTGGACGTAACGGAGCGCCTGTCACGCCGCGAACAGAACATCGCGCTGATCGGCATGCCGGGCTCGGGCAAGACCCGCGTGGGCGAGCAGATCGCCCAGCTCACGGGCCGCGAGCACATCGATCTCGATCGCGCCCTCGAGGAGCGCCTGGGCATGCCCTGCGCCGACTTTATCATCAAGTGCGGCGAGGCGGCCTTCCGCGAGCAGGAGACGGCAGCGCTGGCCGACATCTCCAAGCGCAGCGGCTTGGTGCTCTCCACCGGCGGCGGCGTGGTTACGCGCGACGAGAACTACCCTCTGCTGCACCAAAACAGCCAAATCGTGATGCTCAACCGCAAGCTCGACGAGCTCGCCCACAAGGGCCGCCCCATCACCGCGCGCGACGGCATCGACAAGCTGGCCGAGCAGCGTATGCCGCGCTACCGCGCCTGGGCCGACTACATCATCGACTCACGCGACTGCGCCGCCAACACCGCCCATGCCCTCCTCGACACCCTCCCACCCGCTCTCTAACCAAAACCACCACAAAGGGGGCAGGCACCTTTGTGGTGGTTTTTCAACTGCAAAGGAAGCAACCATGAAAGCACTCGTCATTAACGGCCCCAACCTCAACATGCTCGGCATTCGCGAGCCAGGCATCTACGGCAGCGACAACTACGATCGCTTAGTGCAGATCTGCCAGGAAGCGGGTGCCGCACAGGGCTTCGACGAGGTCGAGGTCTTCCAGTCTAACCACGAGGGCAGCATCGTCGACAAGATCCAGGAGGCTTACGGAAAGGTCGACGGCATCGTCATCAACCCGGCCGCCTACACGCACACAAGCGTGGCCATCCTGGACGCGCTCAAAGCCGTCGCCATCCCGGCTGTGGAGGTCCACATTAGCGCAGTCGAGACCCGCGAAGACTTCCGCCAGGTGAGCTACGCCCGTCTGGCCTGCTTCGCCACCATCACCGGAGAGGGCCTGAAGGGCTACGCCCACGCGTTGGAGCTGCTGAAAGAGCATCTCGAAAAGTAAAATGCCAACCCCAACAAACAGCAGCGGCTTGCTCGCGCTCGGCTCCAGCAACACACAAGATGAAAAAAGCCCAGACCACCAAGCGGTCTGGGCTTAATAAACGATGGTGCTCCATGGCGGATTCGAACCGTCGACCTTGGGATTAGAAGTCCCCTGCTCTATCCAACTGAGCTAATGGAGCAAATAACAGCACGCCCAAGCAAGCACAAGTCTGTCAGGCGCAAGTAATTATAACCTAGTTGAACTGCTCGCGGTACGCCTTGCAGACCTCATCGACCGGGCCGTCCATGCGAAGGTCACCCTTCTCAATCCAAACGGCACGCTGGCAGATGCGCTCAACCTGCTCCATAGAGTGCGAAACGAACAGAACCGTCACGTCGCCGCTCTGGATAAAGTGCTGGATGCGGGCCTCACACTTTTGCTGGAAGAACACATCACCGACGGACAGCGTCTCGTCAACGATCAGAATATCGGGCTCGGTAATCGTCGCGATTGCAAAGGCGATACGCGCCACCATGCCCGAAGAGAAGTTCTTAAGCGGCATATCGACAAAGTTCTGCAGCTCAGCGAACTCGATAATGCCGTCAAAGTTGGCGTCGATGAACTCCTTGGTATAGCCGAGCAGGGCGCCGTTCAGATAGATGTTCTCGCGGGCGGTCAGCTCGGGGTCAAAGCCGGCGCCAAGCTCAATCAGCGGCGCGATGTTACCGTGCACCTTAACGCTGCCCTCGCTAGGCTCAAGAACGCCAGCGATAATCTTGAGCATCGTAGACTTGCCGGAGCCATTGGTGCCGACCAGACCCACAACCTCGCCGCGATGAATATCAAACGAGATGTGCTTAAGCGCCCTAAACTCCTCAAAGAACAGCTCGTGCTTGGCAAGCTTAATGAAGTACTCCTTGAGGTTGGTCAGCGACTCGGACGCCATGTTAAAGATCATGGTGACGTCGTCGACCTCGACAGCCAGAGGCTGCTCGCTGTAATCAACAACAGATTCAGTCATCACAGCACTCCTTAGATGTAGAGGATAAATTTGCGCTCGGACTTATGGAACACGGTATAGCCAATAATAAGCGCAAGAACCGCCCAAGCGACGCACATACCAAACGTCATAAGCGAGGGCGTAGTCTGGAACAGGAAGATATCGCGCATAAACTGCAGGTAGTTGAACATGGGGTTCGCATACATCAAGATACGCACGAGATGCGGCATTTGCGCAATATAGTCAGTCGTCCAGAAGATGGGCGTAATGTAAGTCCACGCCGTAATGACGACGCTCCACAGATGCATAACGTCGCGGAAGAAGACCGTAAGGGCAGAGAGCATCATGCCCAGGCCCATGCAGAAGCACATAAGCAGCAGCAGGCAAACCGGCAACAGAATCAGGTGCCAAGAAGGCATAACGCGGAACCACAGCATGACGATGGCGACGGCGACCAGCGAGAAGGCAAAGTTGACCAGCGAGAAGAGCACCTTCTGCACCGGGAAAACCCAGCGGTGCACCTTAACCTTCTTGAGCAGAGGGGCAGCGCCCACGATCGACGTCAGGGCCTGGTTAGTAGACTCAGACATGACGGCAAAGGTGATGTTACCCACGATCAAGTACAGCGGGTACATCTCGGGCGTCATTGAGCCATTGCGGCCCTGGCCAAAAATCGTCGAGAACACGATGGCCATGACGATCATCATCAGCAGCGGGTTGAGCACCGACCATGCGACGCCCAGAACGCTACGGCGATACTTGATCTTAAAATCCTTGGTAACCAGCTGACGAAGGATAAACGCGTCCTTCTCAAATTCGTTCTTAGCAAACGTCGCAGGCAGACTGCGAGTTTCTTGTTGCTTTGTCTGATCCGACACGGATGCAACTCCTTTACTCGTAATCGTTGACAAACGAACAGTATAGACCCGACGGCCATGCAAACGATTCGCGCAACAAAACTGGAGAACTAACCCACATCTTAGGATGCCAGGCCCAAACGGCTATACTTTCTAGGATTGAATGTATAAGGAGCATTAAGTGAATTCTGAATCCATCGCCGTCATCATCCCTTGCTACAACGAAGCGCTCACGATCGGCAAAGTCATCGACGACTTTCACCGCGAGCTTCCGCAGGCGACGGTCTATGTCTATGACAACAACTCGTCGGACGATACCTCACGCATTGCCACCGAGCACGGCGCCACAGTCCGCTTTGAGCCCCGTCAGGGAAAGGGCAACGTGTGCCGCCAGATGTTTCGCGATATCGACGCCGATTGCTACCTGATGGTCGACGGAGACGACACCTACCCCGCCGAGGCGGCCAAGGCCCTCTGCGAGCCCATCCTTAACGGCACGGCCGACATGACCGTAGGCGATCGCCTTTCCAACGGCACCTACGCCGAGGAGAACAAGCGTGCCTTCCACGGCTTTGGCAATAATCTGGTCCGCGCCATGATCAAGTGGATCTATGGCTACAGCTTCGATGACGTCATGACAGGCTACCGCGCCATGAGCCGCCCGTTCGTTAAAACCTTCCCAGTGCTTTCCGAGGGCTTTCAGATCGAAACCGAGCTCTCGATCCACGCCGTCGACCACCGCTGGCGCATCAAAGATGTGCCCATCGAGTACCGCGACCGTCCCGAGGGTTCCGAGTCCAAACTCAACACCGTGAGCGACGGCATTAAAGTCGTTGCGATGATCGGCACGCTGTTCAAGGACTACCGCCCGCTGAAGTTCTTCAGCCTCGTTGCGCTTCTGTTCGCGGTATTCGGCCTCGCCCTGGGCATGCCCATCGTTGTCGAATATTTCCAGACCGGCCTCGTCCCGCGCTTCCCCACCGCTATGCTCGCCGCCTCGTTTATGTTCCTGTGCGGCCTGAGCCTTGCGACCGGCTTCATCCTAGATTCTGTAGCAAAGGTCGAAAAAAAGCAGTGGGAGGTCAACGTGTACAGCAAATACGCCTACGACGACCAGCCCGGCCACCCTACTTCCATGCCAAGCGAGAGGTAGATCTTCCGCAAAATACTATTGGCACCACTGCGCAGATAGCCACCAACAAGAAAAGCCGCCGTTAAAGAACAGCGGCTTTTACTCTCGAAAAGTTAATAGCGGCTAGAGCGTCTTGATGTACTCCCCCAGCTCTTCCTCCCAGTCGGGCATGTGGAAGCCGGCAGCCTCGAGCTTGGAAAGGTCGAGCGCGGAGTGGACCGGGCGCGGGGCGACGGGTCCCTCGGCGCCGCCGTAGTAGTCGGCGGTGCTGACTGGCACGACCCTGTCGCCGTTGCCGTTGGCGACCTCGAAGACGGCGCGGGCGATGTCCGCCCAGCTCTTCACGGCGCCGGAGCCGGTGCAGTCGTAGGTGCCGTAGGGGGCCATCGCGTCCAAAACGTGGAAGATGGCGGCGGCCATGTCGCGCGTGAAGGTCAGGCGTCCCAGCTGGTCGTCCACGACGGTGACCTGCTCGAGCCCGTCCTCCGGGTCGGCGACGCGGTCGGAGAGCGCCTTCATGGTCTTGACGAAGTTGTGCCCCTCGCCGATGACCCAGGAGCTGCGCATGATGTAGTGGCGCGGGCACCCGGCCACGGCGATGTCGCCGGCGGCCTTGGTCTGGCCGTAGACGGACAGCGGGCTGAGGGGCTCGTCCTCGTCATGCACCTCGGCGGTGCCGTCGAAGACGTAGTCGCTGGACACGTGGACGAGGGTGATCCCGTGATCAGAGCATGTGCGGGCGAGGAGGGCGGGGCCGGTCGCGTTGGCCTTCCAGGCGGTGGCGCGGCCCTCAGGGGTCTCCGCCCTATCCACGGCGGTGTAGGCGCCGCAGTTGATCACGGTGCCGTAGAGCGACCAGTCGTACTGTGTGTAGGCGTCCGGGTCTGACATATCGAAGGTGTCGATGTCGCAGAAGTCGAAGTCCTTGGCGACGCCGCGCTCCTCCGCCAGCGCGCGCACCGCGCGGCCCAGCTGGCCGTCGCAGCCGGTGACGAGGGTGCGCTTCGGAGCCATGGGTACGACGTCTTTCAGCATCGGGTGGTTGAGGTCGGCCTCGGATACGGTGGCCCGGTCCAGCGGGATGGGCCACTCGATGGCGAGCTCCGGGTCGGCGAGGTTCACGAAGGTGTAGGTCCTCTTCAGCTCCAGCGACCAGTGGGCGTCCACCAGGTAGGTGTAGGCGGTGCCGTCCTCCAGGGCCTGGAAGGAGTTGCCCACGCCGCGCGGGACGTAGATGGCCCTGGACGGGTCGAGCGTGCAGGTGAACACCTTCCCGTAGGTGGCGCTACCCTCGCGAAGGTCCACCCAGGCGCCGAATACGCTGCCGCGCGCCACGGAGATGAACTTGTCCCAGGGCTCGGCGTGGATGCCGCGGGTGACGCCGCGGCTGTCGTTGTAGGAGATGTTGTTCTGGACGACCCTGAGGTCCGGGATGCCCAGGGCGGTCATCTTGGCGCGCTGCCAGTTCTCCTTGAACCAGCCGCGCGAGTCGCCGTGGACGGCGAGGTCGACTACCTTGAGGCCCTCGATGCCGGTCTCGGCGGCGGAGAGGTCCTTCTCGAATGCGATGTCTGCCATGTGGGAAAAGCTCCTATCGAAGAGGTTGGATAACCGGGGGCGCCCGCGCGGGGACGCAGGA
>CABUCA010000088.1 GCA_902489965.1 uncultured Collinsella sp. | reverse complement strand
GCGGAACTCGCGATCGACCAAATACCAAAGCCCTCGGAACTTAGGATACATGGTTGGAGTCGCTCTGCTGCGAAATTTATCGGCCTATGACCTATTCCATGTCCCAGGTCGGCTCATCTTCACCACCTTTAAATAAAAAAGAAGTACCGGTTGGGACCGGTACTTCTTTTGAAAGTGCATATGTTGTTGTGACCTTAGCGGTTCTTAATTACAGGCCGCAGGCTGCTTTGAGTTCTTCGACTCGGTCGGTTATCTCCCAGGTGAAGTCGGCGTCTTCTCGGCCAAAGTGACCGTAGGCTGCTGTCTTCTCGTAAATCGGGCGACGCAGGCCTAGGTCGCGGATGATTGCGCCCGGGCGCAGGTCGAAGGTCTTCTCTACGGCCTCGACGATCTTGTCCTCGGCAACATGCGCGGTACCGAAGGTGTCGACCATGATTGAGAGGGGCTTGGAAACGCCGATGGCGTAGGCAAGCTCAACTTCGCAGCGGTCGGCCAGACCGGCGGCGACCACGTTCTTGGCGACCCAGCGCGCGGCATACGCGGCGGAGCGGTCGACCTTGGTGCAGTCCTTGCCGCTAAAGGCGCCACCGCCGTGACGGCCGTAGCCGCCGTAGGTGTCGACGATGATCTTGCGGCCGGTCAGGCCCGTGTCGCCCATGGGGCCGCCCACGACAAAGCGACCAGTGGGGTTCACGTAGATGTCCGCGTTGTCCCACGGCATGTTCTCGGCGGCCATGACCGGGGTGATGACGTGCTCAATGAGGTCGGCCTTGATCTTGCCCATATCCTCGATCTCGGCGGCGTGCTGCGTGGAGATGACGATGGTCGTGACCTCGACGGGCTTGCCATCCTCGTAGCGCACGGTGACCTGGGTTTTGCCATCGGGACGCAGATAGGCGAGGGTGCCGTCGTGGCGCACGGCTGCCAGGCGCTCGGCCAAGCGGCTGGCAAGGTAGTGTGGCATGGGCATGAGGGTCTTGGTCTCGTTGGAGGCATAACCGAACATCATGCCCTGGTCGCCGGCACCGATAAGGTCGATCGGGTCGGTGGTGGCGCCGGTCTGGGTCTCGAAGGACTCGTCGACGCCCTGGGCGATATCGGGCGACTGCTCGTGGATGAGGCTCATAACGCCGCAGGTGTCGCAGTCAAAACCGAACTTGGCACGGTTGTAGCCAATGCGGCGGATAACACCGCGGGCGATTTCCTGTACGTCGACGTAGGCCTGGGTGCGAATCTCGCCGGCGACGATGACGGTGCCGGTGGTCACGAGGGTCTCGCAGGCGCAGCGGACGTTCTCCACGTTGGCGGGCACGCCGTTGGGGGCGATGTAGCCCTGCTCCTGGAGCTCTATTTCTTTGGCGAGGATTGCGTCGAGGACGGCGTCGCTGATCTGGTCAGCGATCTTATCGGGATGACCTTCGGTCACCGACTCCGACGTAAAAACAAAGGACCCGTGTTGGGGCGGGATGGAACGAAGTTCTTCTGACATGATTGTCCTTTCAAAAACGTGTCCCGGCGACCGTTACCATTCCGCCGGGCTCTCTATGCAAGGGCACATCATAGCGCGTAAATCAAACATTCACACCCTTTCCGCACCTACTCATTGGGGACAGACTTAAATGATCGGCCTTACCTAAGTGTCGACAGGTTGCCCAAAGAATGGTCATTTAAGTCTGTCCCCAATGAGTAGGTCGGTGCCCTTTGTGCGGAGGTTGCTTTGATGCTTTATACTGGTGCGGTTAGACATCCATCCTGCAATCGAGGAGATTTCCATGGCATCAGACGTTCGCGTCCGCTTTGCACCCTCACCCACGGGCAAGCTGCACATTGGCGGCGCCCGCACCGCTATCTATAACTGGGCTTTCGCCCGCGCAAACGGCGGCACGTTCATCCTGCGCATCGACGACACCGACCCCACCCGCTCCACCGACGAGAACACGCAGATCATCCTGCGCGCCATGCGTTGGCTGGGCCTGGACTGGGACGAGGGTCCCGAGGTAGGCGGCGACTTTGGCCCCTACGCCCAGACCGAGCGCCTGGACCTGTACAAGCAGGTCGCCCAAAAGCTCTGGGACGAGGGCAAGGCCTATCCCTGCTTCTGCACCAAGGAGCAGCTTGACGCCGACCGCAAGGCCGCGCAGGAGCGCAAGGACCCCTTCCAGGGCTATCAGCGCCGCTGCCGCGATCTTGATCCCGAGGAGGCCCGCCGCCGCATCGAGGCCGGTGAGTCCTACGTCCTGCGCATCAAGGTGCCCGAGGACCGCGGCGACGTCGTCATCCACGACGCCGTCCACGGCGAGGTGACCTTTGACGCCAAGGAGCTCGACGACTTTGTCATCTTCCGCTCCGATGGCACGCCCACGTATAACTTCGCGACCGTCGTCGACGACGCCATGATGAAGATCACCCATGTCATCCGCGGCGACGACCACCTGTCCAACACCCCGCGCCAGGTCATGGTCTACGAGGCCCTCGGCGCGCCCGTGCCTACGTTCGCCCACATCTCCATGATCTTGGGTGCCGACGGCAAGAAGCTCTCCAAGCGCCACGGCGCCACCTCGGTGGAGGAGTACCGCGACGCCGGCTACCTGTCCGACGCCTTCGTCAACTACCTGGCGCTGCTCGGCTGGTCGCTCGACGGCGAGACCACGATCATCCCGCGTGATGTCCTGGCCAGCAAGTTTTCGCTCGACCGCATCTCCAAGAACCCGGCGACCTTCGACCCCAAGAAGCTCGACTGGGTCAATGCCGAGTACATCAACGGCATGTCCGATGCTCAGTTTGCCGACGAGATCATGGTCCCCGAGCTGCATGAGGCGGGTCTCATCGAGGGTAATGTCGAGTACGGCGAGGACTGGATCGACGCGCTTGCCGCCATTGTCAAGCCGCGCACCAAGATGCCTGCCGACGCCGTGACCGTCGCCGCTCCCATCTTCGCTACGGCCGAGACGCTCGAGTATGACGAGAAGTCCGTCAACAAGGGCCTGGCCAAGGAGGGCATGGGTGCCATTCTGGATGCCGCCAAAGCCGCGCTCGAGGGTGTGAACGAGTGGACGGCTGCCAACATCGACGCCGCTCTTGAGCCACTGCCCGAGCAGATGGACCTCAAGAAGCGCGTGGTGTTCCAGGCCGTGCGCGTCGCCGTCTGCGGCAACATGGTGAGCCCTCCGCTGGGCGAGACCATGGCGCTCGTCGGTCGTGACGACTGCCTGGCGCGCATTGACCGCGCCCGCACGATGGCGCTGTAATCGCTGCGCAAACGTATGTATCCGAGCCCCGTTCACTCAGAGCGGGGCTCTTGTTTCTGTAGACGCATGGGATAGGAGGTGCTGGGGCCATGGCCGAGCAACTTTCGCTGTTTGGTTCGCCGGAACCGGAGGAGACTCCGGCGGCACCGGCATCCGCTGCTGCCTCGGCCAAGCCCGAGCCTGCGCCTGAGCCCATCGCCGCCTACACGAGCGTGGTTCTCGACATCCCCACCCGTGCGCTGTCCGAACCGTTTGCTTACGGCATCCCTGAGTCCCTTGCCAACGAGGCCCAGGTCGGATCGACGGTCCTGGTCCACTTTGGCAATCGTGCCGCCGCAGGCTACATCGTCGATATTGCGGCCGAGCTTGGTGACCTGCAAGGCAACAACGCCCTCGACCCTTCGCGCATCAAGCCCGTCGAAGCCATCCTCAGCAAACCGCTCTTTACCGCCGAGGCTGCCCGCATCGCGCGCTGGATGAGCCGCGAGTATGTCGCGACGCTTTCCGAGTGCCTGCGCCTGTTTTTGCCTCCGGGCGGTAGCCCGCGCGTGGTCAAGGGCGATGACGGCGCATGGTCGGTTGAGCGCCCCGCCGTCAAGCCTATTCAAAACCGTTGGGTCATGCTCACGCCCGAGGGCTTCGACTATACACCGCCCAAGACCGCCGTTCGCCAGCGCCAGCTCATCGAGGCGCTCCAGTGCGGACCGGTCACGACGCGCGATCTCAACCTGCTATACAACAGCATGTCGGCGACCATCAAGGCGCTCGAAAAACGCGGCGTTGTCGTGGTGGAGGAGCGCCGTGCCTGGCGCGGTTGCAGCGAGCAGACCACGCTGTCCTCCGCGAGTGGCAAAGCGCCGGTCGCACTTACCAACGGCCAGCAGCAGGCGCTCGCGCAGATTGAGCGCGCTCGCCTGGATGCGCACGGCGACGTGGTGCTCGTGGACGGTGTTACGGGCTCCGGCAAAACCGAGGTCTACCTCTCAGCTATCGAGCGCGTGCTCGCGGCCGGTCGCTCGGCCTGCGTGCTCGTGCCCGAGATCTCGCTGACGGCCCAAACCGTCGGCCGCTTCCGCTCGCGCTTTGGCGAGACGGTCGCCGTGTTCCATTCGCGCCTTTCGGCCGGCGAGCGTCTGGACCAGTGGGATATGGTCGCCAGCGGTGCGGCCCGCGTGGTCGTCGGCGCCCGCTCGGCGCTCTTTTGCCCGCTTGACGACTTGGGCCTTATCATCATTGACGAGGAACATGAGACCAGCTACAAGCAGGGCTCCAGCCCGCGCTACCACGCGCGCGAGGTAGCGGCCGAGATGGCGCGTCGCTATCGCTGCCCACTCGTGTTGGGCTCGGCCACGCCTTCTGCTGAGGCCCTCGACCGCTGCCGCCGCGGCACGTATAACGGTGCCACCTGGACGCGCGTCGAGATGCCCGAGCGCCCGGGACACGCCGTGCTGCCGACTGTCCGCATTGCCGACCTGCGCCGCGAGTTCTCGCACGGCAGCCGCTCCATGTTCTCAAAACCGCTGTTGGAAGGGCTGGAGCGCGTTGTGGAGCGGCGCGAGAAGGCTGTGCTGTTGCATAACCGTCGCGGCTTTGCGCCGTTTTTGATGTGCCGCGAGTGCGGTTGCGTCCCCACCTGTAACCATTGCTCCACGGCGCTTACGTACCACGAGCGCACCCATACGCTGCAGTGCCACACCTGCGGGTCATCCTGGCGCGTGCAGCCCTATCCGGCGCCCACAAGCCGCTGTCCCAAGTGCGGCAGTCGCTACCTGGCAAAAATGGGTCTGGGCACACAGCAGATCGAGGACGCGCTGCGCCAGATGCTGCCCGAGGACGTCGCTATCATTCGCATGGACGCCGACTCCACGCGCGGCAAGGACGCGCACAAAAAGTTGCTGGAACAGTTCGACGCGGCAGACTGCGCGGTGCTGCTGGGCACGCAGATGATCGCCAAGGGCCTCGACTTTCCCGAGGTCACGCTCGTGGGCGTGGTCAATGCGGATTTTGCCCTCAAGCTGCCCGATTTTAGAGCGGGGGAGCGCGCTTACGATCTGCTGGAGCAGGTTGCGGGCCGCGCCGGCCGCGGTGATCGCCCCGGCGAGGTCATCATCCAGACCTACCTGCCCGAGGACCCGGTCATTCGCGCCGTCGCCCAGCACGACCGCGCAATCTTTACCGACTACGACCTGGACCAGCGCCGTGATGCGCTGTACCCGCCGTTCGTGCGTTTGGTAAACATCCTGGTATGGTCGGTGAATCGCGATGACGCGCAGGACTACATCGGCCGCATCGCCAGGCTGCTCAAGCGCCGCTGGCACGCAGCCGCGCCCGACTTTTTGCGGGCGGGGAGTGCCGTGCCGCAGGTGCTGGGCCCGGCTTCGTGTGTAATCGAGAGAGCCAAGGACCGTTACCGCTTCCATCTGCTTGTAAAGTCGCCGGTAGGGTACCATGTCTCTGACGATATCGACGCCTGCCTCAAAGAGGTAGGCTCTGTGCGGGGCGTGAGCGTGAGCGTTGACGTCGACGCCTATGATTTGATGTAACAACCCGAAAGGATGGCCATGGAAGCCAACGGAATCGTACTGTCGCCCGACCCTCGTCTGCGCCAGGAGTGCGCCGTCATCGAAGAGATCACCCCGGCGATTGAGGCGCTTGCCGAGAAGATGAAGAAGATGATGTTCGAGAACGGCGGTTGCGGCCTGGCAGCCCCGCAGATCGGCGAGCTCATTCAGCTCGTCACCATCGACTGCGACTACAGCGACAAAAACGATTACGACCCGTACGTGCTCATCAATCCCGTGATTGTTGAGCAGAGCGACCATCTGGTGCCGTTTAGCGAGGGCTGCCTGTCGATTCCCGGCATTAGCTGCGAGATCGAGCGTCCCGACCATGTCGTGGTCGAGGCGTACGACTTGAACGCAAACCTGATTCGCTATGAGGCCACGGGCGATCTGTTCTGCGTGTGCCTGCAGCACGAGATCGATCACCTGCACGGCAACACCATGTTCGAGCGGCTGAAGCCGATGCAGCGGATCAAGGCGGTCAAGGAGTACCAGGACGCCCTGGCCCGCGGCGCTCGACCGGGCGAGACGGAGTAGGTCCCATCGTCCCCGGTGCTGAGCGCCCACATATCATCCCGTGCTCAAACATTCTCGCTTTGCTGCGAAACTGCGCGCGGGACGATATGTGGGCGCTCAGCACCGGGGACTGCGTTGTTCTGGCTCGGTTCGCCCGGG
>CABUCA010000087.1 GCA_902489965.1 uncultured Collinsella sp. | reverse complement strand
GCAGCGACGGACCTCAGGACACTCTTACACCACGTCTGCGCGCGCGACCGCCTCACCAACATAATTTGAGTTATTCGGCCTTATCCTATACAAATTGTGCGATCGCAACGTCCTATTCGAATTGATTCAGGTAGATTTATGGGGCTTGGTTGCGAAATTAAGGCGATTTTAGCTTCGATTGCGGTTCAAGGGGCCTTGACTAGTGGTTCAGCTGGCCGAACAACTCGAAAAATGTAGGTGGGCCAACCTGCCGACTATGTGAAGCACGCGTATTTGCTCGTTTTGATGAAAACTAGGGTGCAGCCATAAGGCTGCGCCCTAGTTTACTGCGTGTCGGTGTGCCCAGACGGATTGCGCTGTGCCTGGCAGGCGCTCCCGCAGATGGATCGGTTATTTCGCGAATAGGTTCTTGAGGTTGAACTCGGCCTGAACCGTGCGGAGCATGAGGTCGGTGTCGTCGAGGCCCAGGTGCTGCTCGTTGGCGTCGGCGGCGAGGGTTCCACGGCGGCGCGCCCAGTTCTCGAGCGCGGCGGGCGCGGATTCGCGGGGGAGCGAGCGGACGTCGGCATCCAGGCTGCGGCAGATCTGGCGCGAGTCGATGACGATGATCTTGCCGGCGCGGCGTGCCTCGGCGTAACCGTCCAGGTGGATCTTGAACCAACTGTCCTCAAAGGCGGCGTTGTGCGCCATGTACGGGTACTTCTTCATAAGCTTGAGCAGCTGCTTCTGCAGTTCCTTGTTCTCGCGGAATGGCTTTTTGCCGTCGATGTCGTCCCAGGTGATGTGGTGGATATTCGACAACGGCACATCCTCGCCGCGGTAGATGTCGGGCAGACCGCAGTAGTGCGCCTCGGCGTCGTGCGGGACGGCGTCGCTGGTGAGCTCCATGATTTCCCAACCCACATTGATGATATAACCGCGCTCGGGTGCACGGCCGGTGGTCTCGATGTCGATACCGAGCACGGTGCCCTGGATGGGCTTGCGGGCGTAGGCCACGCCGAGCGCGTCGCGGTCGCCGCGGATCTCGCGCATGACCGACGCGGCGGTGCGTTTTTGCATCTTGCCGATGGCGGCGCAGGTGTCGGCATCGGACAGGCCGCGCGAAAGCGTCGCGGGCGTCACGTTGCGCAGGCGCGCCTCGCCAATCTGGTCGCACAGGTCGCGGTTGCGGTCAGCCAGGTCGCGCACGGTGGCAAAGTCGAAGCTGGGGTCGCCCTCGGCGGTAAAGTACTCGGTTTCGAGCACCTTAAGGGCCTCCTCGCCCTTCTGGCGCTCGGACTCCATGGCGCCGTGATCGCCATAGATAAACATGGGAATAAACGGCTGGCGCTCGTATTCGAGTGCTTGTGAAACGTTCATATAACTGCTCCTTGGACGGGCCGTGTCGCGCGGCTCGGTGGCATTGAGTTATGGCGAGATGATAGTTTACCATGGGCAACTATTGGCATCGCGCCTAGGACAACTACAATACCCTAGTTGACCGCTAGGACTTTTACAATGCTGCCGAAAGACACGAAAGGTTCCATCCGTCATGGATTTGCTGATTGATATTCTGCTCGACGCCGGCAAGGACACGCTCTCGCTGGCGCCGTTTTTGTTGGTGACGTATCTTGCTCTCGAGACACTTGAGCACGTTGCGGGCGACCGCGTCAACGGCGCTATCAAGCGCGCCGGCGCTGCGGGTCCCGTGGCTGGCTCGCTGCTGGGCATTGTGCCGCAGTGCGGATTTTCGGCCATGGCAGCAACGCTGTACGCCGGCCGTGTCGTGACGCTGGGCACGCTGGTCGCCGTGTTCCTCTCGACCTCCGATGAGATGCTGCCGCTGTTGCTCGCCGAGCAGGTGCCCGTGCAGACCATGGCGATGCTTTTGGCTTCGAAGGCACTGATCGCGCTGGTCACGGGCTTTATCGTGGACGCGGCTATCCGCGGCCTTCGTCGTAATTCCCGCGCGCATGCGGCGATTCGCCGTACCGTGCTGGGGACCGCTGCCAATCCGGCTCATGTGAACTGCGCGCACGACGACCATACCGGGGGCGACATCATTGATGAAGTGGCCGAGGCGGGCGTGAGCGCCGACCACATCCACGAGTTGTGCGAGCGCGACCATTGCGGTTGCGATGATGATGAAGATGAACACGAGCGCGACCACGGACACAGCCATGACCACGGTCACGCAGGCGAGCATGAGCACCACCACGGCCATGGGCACGACCACGGTCACTCCCACGAAGGTGCGCCCGTCCTGTCGATTATCCGCAGCGCGATCTCGCACACCGTGCAGGTTTCGGTTTTTATTTTCCTGGTGACGCTGATTCTAGTTGCCGTGCTCGAGACCTTCGGAGAGTCCGCGATCGAGCAGTTCCTGCGTGGCAACGAGACGCTCGCCGTCTTGGGCTCGGCACTCGTCGGCCTGATCCCCAACTGCTCGGCCAGCGTGGTCATTACGCAGCTGTACCTGGAGGGCGCGCTACAGCTGGCGCCGATGCTCGCCGGCACGCTCATTTCCGCCGGCGTGGGCTATCTTGTCCTGTTCCGCACCAACCGCAGCGCTCGTGAAAACGCCGTGTTCCTGGTCATGATGTACGTCATCGGCGCCGGCTGGGGCCTTATCCTATCCGCCTTCGGCCTCTAAGTAGGCCTAAAAAATGGGCTTCAAATAGCCATGCTCGGCGCCTGCGCAATGCGGCGACGCATGGCATTTTGAAGCCCGTTTTTTGTTGAGCCATGGATTCCGAGCGCTCACACCGCGCAAAACAAAAAGGTAGATTTCCGGGCATGTCCCGAAAATCTACCTTGGTTAGCGCAGCAGCTCGGTGAGGCTGCGCTTAAAGCGGGCCCGGTCTTCGCTGGTAAATGCCGCCGGACCGCGAGTGCGACCGCCGGCGCGGCGCACCTTCTTTTCCTCGTGGCGAATAAACAGTTGCATGTCGATGGTCGCCTTATCGTAGACGCGCCCGCGCACGCCGATGGCGGCGGCATCGCGCCCGAGCACCATGCTCGCCAAGCCAATGTCCTGCGTCACGACTACGTCGCCCGCCTGCAGGCGTTCGACAATGGCAAAGTCGGCGCTGTCGGCGCCCACGCTCACATCGAGCGTCGTGACCCAAAATCCGCGTCGCGCATGCTCGACGTCGCGCGGATCGTCGCGGCGAATGTGGCGTTCCAGGTTCTGTGTGCTGTTGCCGGCGATAACGACGGCGACGCCCGCCCGCCGCGCGCAGTCAATCGACTCGCGCGTGACCGGGCAGGCGTCTGCATCAATAAAGAGCGTTCGCGGCATCTAGTGCACCAGTTTGCCAAATTGAATAGCGCGAACAATCAGCGTTACGCCAAACACCAGCAGTGCGGTGCCGCTAAAGATGACGAGCATCTTGGCCGACCACAGCGGATAGATAAACACGAACATGCCGGCGATGATGGAGAGCGCGCCGCTCAGGATGGCGAGGGCACGGTTGGACGAAAGCTCGGACTCCAGAATGGACATGACACCTTCGACGATCCAGCCAAAGCCGGCCACGATAACCACCATCGTGGTGAGCGTCGCGGTCGAGAAGGCCTGGTTGCGCAGGATTATGACGCCGCCCAAGATAATGAGTAGGTTGGAGATGATGCTCGTCACGCGCCAGCCGGTGGGCAGCAGTGGCTCGAAAACAGCGGTAAACAGCCTGATCGCGGCCGTGATCACAAAGTAGAAGCCCAAGACGGTCGTTAGGAAGACGAGGGACTTGGCGGGCGCAAACAGCAGTGCGATGCCGGCGACGAGCGCCAAGACGCCCGTGATGGCGTAAATCCAGCGCACGGCCTTGACGGCCTTGCCTGCCATGCTTTTCTCGTCAAATCCAAACTGGCTCGATTTTTGGTCATCGTTCTTAAAGATGCCCATAATGTCTCCTTTCCGTGCGGTGCACGTCGCGTTCATTGCTCTCCGTGCGGCGTACGCCAAAAGTGCTGCAACAAGTATCGCCCAAGGGCGCCGATGCATGGGGCGGGAAGGACGAATTGCCGCCCCACATTCCCGAATTGTTACTTTTGTTCCCGCTCCAGTGAGGATTAATCAACAATTGTAGAACATTACGCCGCTGTATGTAATTGCCAAGGTTTTAGGTTAGATTCTCCTAAGAACAATTGCCCGAAATTGGGGGTCCCTATGAACGAAACAGTTCCCGCGGCGCCGTCGAGCGCGGAGTCGATGGCAAAGCAGGGTTGCGAAAAGCTCGGCTTGGACGCGTTTGATGCGTTGGTTCGCTGCGCCCGCACGTGCCGTCGCTTTGACGAGTCCATGCGCGTGCCGCGTGAGCTTTTGCTTGAGCTGGCGGAGCTGGCGCACCTGACTCCCTGTGGTGCCAATGCTCAGCGTCTGCGTTTTCATGTGGTAAGCGGTGCAGAGGACTGCGCGCGTGTATTTGACGAGCTTGCATGGGCCGGTGCGCTCAAGGATTGGCCGGGTCCCGATGAGGGCGAGCGCCCGACCGGCTACATCGCGATTCTTGCCGAGCGCGCCGTTCCGGGTAAGCCCGCCGCTCCTATTACTGAGGTCGACACGGGCATTGCCGCGCAGACGATGATGCTCGCCGCCCGCAGCGCCACGCCCGAGGTGGCTGCCTGCATGTTCAAGGCCTTTACGCCCCACGCGATCGATGCCATGGGGCTCGATAGCGATAAGTATGAGCTCAAGCTGATCATGGCGTTTGGCGTTCCGGCCGAGACGCAGGTGATCGATGCGATCGATTCCAACCCCGACGGCTCAATTAATTACTGGCGCGACGAGGCGCAGGTGCACCACGTACCCAAGCGCCCGCTTGCCGACGTACTGGTGTAGCTGAGCGTCACCGCGGTGTGATCCGGCGGTAAACCACCACAAAGGTACCTGTCCCCTTTGCGGTGGTGCGAGGGGAGGACGTGTGGCAGATTTGTATTTGGTGCGGCATGGGCAGACTGAGCTCAATGTGCAGAACATTTTGCAGGGTGGGCACGATTCGCCGCTTACGGCGCGCGGGCGCGAGCAGGCGCTGGCGACGCGCGCGGCGTTTGAGGCGCGTGGCGTGACCTTTGACCGTGTGTATTCCTCGCCGTTGGGCCGGGCGCGGCATACGGCTGAGCTAATTGCTGGTGAGGGCCGCTCGATAGAGCTGGTCGATGACCTGCGCGAGTGGCATTTGGGCTCGCTGGAGGGTACATCAAATCGCGAGATGCCGCCGCAGCCCTGGGGTGATTATCCGGTGGCCTTTGGTGGCGAGTCTGAAGGCGAGCTCCAGTCGCGCATGGTCGCGGCGCTGTCCCACATCATGGCCAGGCCGCAGCACGACTGTGTGCTGGCAGTCTCCCACGGCTCTTCCTGCCAGGAGTTTCTTGAGTATGTGACTGGCAGGGGAGAGCTACCCGACAACGGTGCCGTGCTTCATTTTGGCTATTGCGACGGTGCGTTTTCGCTCCTTGATTGGTAACGAACGAAAGGACCCCTATGAATAAAGACCTGTATCTGGTTCGTCATGGGCAGACAATATTCAACCTTAAGCGCATTATTCAGGGTTGGAGTGACTCGCCGCTCACGCAGCTGGGATGCGACCAGGCGGCGCGTGCCGGCATGTTCTTACGTGCGCGCGGCATTGAACCCGATCATGCCTACACCTCCACACTTCATCGCACCGAGCAGACTATCGCCAACCTGTGGCCGGGCTTGGCGTACGAGCGCCTGGACGGTCTGCGTGAGTGGTTCTTTGGCGACTTTGAGGCCGAGCGCGTGATGCTTATGCCCGAGCGCCCGTGGCGAGATTTCTATCGTCAGTTTGGCGGCGAGGGCCAGATGCAGGTGCGCGAGCGCATGGCGGCGACGATAACCGATCTTATGCGACGTCCGGACCACGAGTGTGTGCTCGCGGTGAGCCACGGTTCGGCTATCAAGGAGTTTTTGGACCACGTGCGGGGCGCGGCGGCCGACGAGCGCGAACGCGTGCCGGGCAACTGCTCAGTGCTGCATTTTGCGTTTGACGATGCGGCCGATACGTTTGAACTGGTCGAAGTCTTTACGCAGGAAGACTACGCGCGCGAGCTGGGGCTTGAACCGCTCGTGGCTACTGCGGGTCCGCAGCGCGGATAACGCGAGCGCGGCGGCACGGGTCGTCGGCATAACTTCTCGACGCAAAAGGGGCGGAGATGCATGTACCTGCTGCATCTCCGCCCCCTGTTTGTTGGGCTGCCGATTTTTGTGCTGGACGGTCTGGTCTTGCTAGAACCGCGCGACCTGGTGCGTGAGCAGACCCGTCGGAACCTGCGCCGCGCCGCCGCTGACCTGCGCGGCGGGGAAGAGCGCAGCTACGGCAAAGTTGAACGGCTCTTTGCCCGTGTAGGTGCCGGCGGCACGTGCACCGTCGGCCAGGAGCTGTGATGCCTCGACTAGTGCGACAGCGTAGGCAGGGTCGTCGGCCAGTGCCGGCTCCGGCGCCTGGTCGAGCATGGCGCGGATGGCCCCGACGGCGTCCTCGCGCTTGACCTCCCACACGCGGTGCGTAATGCCGGCGGGGTCGGTGACGGCATAGAGTGAAGCGCCCTCTTTTGCGGCGCCGAGGATGATATCCATGACGGGAGAGGCTTCGTAGACAAGCGTTACGGGACGGGGCTGTACCTTGAGGTCGGCGATTGCGCGCGCAGCGGCGGTCGTATCGGCGGCAA
>CABUCA010000086.1 GCA_902489965.1 uncultured Collinsella sp. | reverse complement strand
TGGCCCGTTCGTCTAGCGGTTTAGGACGCCGCCCTCTCAAGGCGGAGATCACCAGTTCGAATCTGGTACGGGCTACCACGCATCTGATACCCGGTCTTCCCACGGAAGTCCGGGTTTTTTATTATCAAACAGCCGTCTGCAATTCCCGTTTGTACCAGAGCTTTGCGTTCTGCTTATGGCCCTTACGGGTACAATATCCAAGAAATTTTGACTGTTAGAAGGAGCCTCATGACGGAGTCCTCTCAGCATACGTTTAAGCCCCAGGTCGAGGTTGAGGCCTCGGGCGGCGATGACAATAAGAGCGCACGCCGCGGCGCCATCTTTATCGGCGTCGTGCTGGTGGGTTATATCGTCTATCTGGTGGTAACCGGGCAGATGGGGCAGTTCTGGGCCGCAATGTCGAGCGTCCAGGCGCCTTGGCTCGCTGCTGCATGCTTTTGCATGTTCCTGTACCTGTTCTTTGGCATTGTGGCCTATGCGATCGCTGTCTGGCTCGACCCCAATTCACCCGTCGGCATTCGCGACCTGATCTCGGTCGAGGCGAGTGGCATCTTCTTTGGCAACCTTACGCCTATGATGATGGGCTCGACTCCCGCACAGATCTACCGCCTGACCAAGGCGGGCCAAAATGTCGGCGAGGCTGGCGCCACGCAGTTCACGCGCTTTATCGTGTACCAGTTTGGCCTCGTTGCCTGGGGCGCTATCCTACTGCTTGCTCGCATGCCGTTTTTTGCCGAGCGCTATGGCGACATGACGCTGCTGTGCGTCTTTAGCTTTGGTGGGCACTGCTGCATCTTGCTTGGCATCTTCGCCGTCGCGCTCATGCCTAAGACCGTCACGCGCGTTGCCCATTGCATCATCAATTGGCTTGAGCGCATTGGTGTCTCGGCTACTAAGATCGAGGGATGGCGCACGTTTGTCGATGGCGAGATCTACTCCTTCTCCGAGAAGTTCAAGCTTTCGGCCGGACATTTTTCTTCCATGCTGCTCACCGTGTTTATCACCATGCTGCAGCTCGCGTTTTTCTATCTGGTTCCGTATTTCCTGATGCTTGCCTTTGGCCACCACGAGGTCGACTTTTTCTCGGTCATGGCTGCGAGCGCCTTTGTCCAGCTGCTGAGCTCTGCGGTCCCCTTGCCCGGTGGAACTGGTGGCGCTGAGGGTGGCTTTGCATTGTTCTTGGGTCATTTCTTTGGGTCGGCTTCGACCGCCGGCTACCTGCTGTGGCGCCTCATTACGTTTATTGCGCCGACCATTTTGGCTGCGCCCCTGCTGGGCCTTAAGAGCGCCCACAACGAGAGCATCCATGCGCGCTGGGATCGCGTGATGCGCAGGCTCGGCCGCACGTCTCAGACGCCCTCTGCGCCCACTAAGCCGCACCCCGCGAATGCTGTTACCGTTGATCCTAATAAGCACGCTCAGAAGGCTTCTGGGACCGCTAAGCCGGCTCATAAAGCCTATGTGCGCCAGACAGGCGATGGTATTCGTGTATCTCCGTCGGCACTTAATAAGAAGAAGCATCCCAAGTCGCAGTAGGGCAGTCGTGCGTTCTTCATGATGCGGGGCATATTTGTGCTGTATGGGGGATAATCCTCTTACGTAGATTAACTCTCATCTGTTGATGAATGCTCGCATATCGAAGGGACATGTCCATGGCAACCAGCAAACCGCGTCTTGATCGTCGCATCGTTCGCAGCCGTAATGCCATCCTTTCGGCTTTCGAGCGCCTGCTCATGGAAAAGCCGCTGGCAGACATTACGGTGAGTGCCATCGCGCGCGAGGCCAATGTCGACCGCAAGACCTTTTACGTTCACTTTGGTACGGTTGACGGCCTGCTCGATGCCATCGCCGTCGATGTGGTGGAGATGATTGTCGACTCGGTCGAGAAAACGCTTGCTTCCATGGACGGTGACACCAACGAGCGCGCCCTGGGCGCGGCGGCGACCTTCTTTAAAACCGTTAACGAGGCACTGTGCAACAACTTGGTGCTCAATCGTCAGCTGATCGAGAATATTCCGCTCGATGATTTTATGGCTCGTCTTCGTGCGCCGCTCGAACACGAGATTGCCGAGCGCGATCTGCTGCCCCAAGGTCTCAAGGACGAGATGTTCGACTACTATCTGGCGTTTTTGCTGTCGGGCATTATCGGTATCTATCGCACGTGGGCACTGTCTGACGGCTCGGTTCCTATCGAGCGCGTCTCGGAGGTCGCCAACGATCTGACTCTCAATGGTCTGTCGAGTCTGGAATCTCGCTTGGATTAGGCCTAGTTGGGCTCGTCGGCGTGGAAATTCCTGTTCCTGAGGTTCTCCGGCGCCTTGGAGACCTTGCCGGCGTAGGAGCTGTAGCCTGAGGATCCTTAAAAGAAAGTCCAGTTTATCCTTCCCACTCCAATTTTGGAATCCTCCGATGCGCCTTCGCACGCTCGCATGACCTCGATACCATGCGAGCGTGCGAACTCGACGAGCTCTGCGTTGCGGGCGTTTATGGTGCCGAAGGCGGCGGGGCACACGATAAGGCGTGCGCAGTGGACGAGGAGCTCTTTGGCGCGGGCTATGGTTTTATCCCCGATTGGCTCGAAGGCGCGCTCGGCCACGCATTCCGTCGCTAGGTCGCGCGCGAGCTCGCAGTCGATGTCCCCTTCGTGCAGAACGCCCGCGTAGAACGCCTTGCCCTGCCGGATGAGCTGGCGAAACACAGCCGACCCCGTACCTGCGCCAGCGATGACGAACGTGTGCGCATCGCCGTGTGGGCGCCCAATTTCCACGCTGCCGAAGCGCTCGTTGAAGGTGCCATGTTGAAGGCCATAGAGCTCGCCAATCGTCTCGCGCGTGAATATGTCCTCGGGTGCGCCGGCGCGGAAGACCCGGCCGTCCTTCACGCAAATCACCTTGTCGGCGCTTTTCTGCGCGAGCTCGAGTTCGTGGATGGACATGATGACAGCCACATTCCGCGATTTCGAAAGGTGGCGAAGTATTCGCAGCAGGTCGATCTGGTAGCGGATATCGAGATACGACGTGGGCTCGTCGAGCACGAGCACACGCGGATCCTGCGCGATGGCGCGTGCGAGCATCACGCGCTGGCGTTGCCCGTCGCTTATCTGCATGAAGTCGCGCTCGGCAAGCTCTTCCACATGTGCGGTTTTCATGGCCTCATCGACCCGACTATGGTCGTCGGGCGAGAGTGTGCCCATTCGCCCGGTGTAGGGATGCCTTCCCGCCTCTACGATATCGCGGCAGGTGAGGAGCTCGGTCCGGGGGCGATCTGTCAGCATAACGGCAAGGTTCCTTGCGAACTCCGCCGTCTTCCATCGGGAAATCTCCCGCCCGTCGAGCTCGACCGCGCCGGCAAGCGGTGCCAGATGGCGCGTGATGGTTTTCAAGATGGTCGACTTGCCCGAGCCGTTCGACCCGATGAGCGCCACGACGTCGCCCGCGTGAACCTCCAGATCGACGCCTTCGACTAGGACCTTCTTGTCGTAGCCCGCCGACAGGTCGCTTATGCGGAAAAGCGGCGCTCCGTCAGTCTGCGTTTTGGGCCGCGGCACGAATTCCCCCATCTACCTCACCCGCTTCTTCAACATGAGCGCTATAACCACCGGTGCGCCGAAGATAGCGGTGACGGCGCTGATGGAAAGCTCGACGGGGGAGAACAGCGTGCGCGCGATCAAATCGCAGCCTGCGCAGAAGATGGCGCCTCCCAAGAAGCACGCAGGAATCACGCGGATGGGCTTCGACGACTTCAGCGCCGACTTAACGAGATGCGGAACCGCGATGCCTACGAACGACACCGGACCAGCGAACGCGGTCACGCAGGCGGAGAGCATGCTCGCTAGAAGGACGAGCACCACGTGGAAGCGTGCGACGTTCACGCCGACGCTTTTCGCGTAGGCTTCTCCCAGCTGGAAGGCGGAAAGGGGCTTCGATATCGCGAATACGCATGCGCTCACGGTGATCACCACGACCGCGATGACCGCGATGTCGTCCCAGCTCGAACCCGAGAAGCTACCCAAAGACCAGTTGTGCAGGTTCACGATGGACTGGTCGTCGGCGAAGGCGATAAGGAAGTTCGTCGCCGCCGAGCAGATGTATCCCACCATGACGCCCGCCACGATGAGCATGGCCATGGAACTTATGCGCCGTGCGATGAGGAGCACGAAGCCGATGGTGATAAGCGAGCCCAGAAACGCTGCGGCCACCATGGCCGGCGAGGACATGGCCTGGTTCGCGCCCAGAAGTACGA
The DNA here is from genome assembly GCA_902489965.1 of uncultured Collinsella sp. Lineage (GTDB taxonomy): Bacteria > Actinomycetota > Coriobacteriia > Coriobacteriales > Coriobacteriaceae > Collinsella. The sequence goes on along the minus strand of CABUCA010000086.1, from coordinate 2,526 downwards.
TCATCGTAAGCGCGACGACGAACTTTGCGCCCGAGGAGACGCCCAAGATGAACGGGTCGGCGATGGGATTGTTGAAAAACGTCTGCAGCAGGAACCCGGAGAGCGAAAGTGCCCCGCCGAGAAGCACGGCTGAAAGCACGCGCGGCAGGCGAATCTCCCAGATGACTTGGCTTTCCATGGAATTGGCCGCGCCGCCCGAAAGGATGCCGGGGATGTGGTCTGCGGGCACGAGCACGCTCCCGATGCACAGGTTGGCCCCGACGAGCACGATGAGGGCAACAGCGAGCAGCGCCGTCACGACGCGACACCGCGCGGCGCGCCCCGATTCGTCGTATGTCATGGAAAGCCGGCTTCTCATGACGCTAGCCGAGCTTCCTCAGATAATGGAAGTCGCTCGCGTCATCGCCGGTGAACGCCCCGTGCAGCTCGTCGATAATGTCGGCGGTAGAAGTCATCTGCTGGTACATGTCGGCGCTTGTGACCCAGACGTTGCCGTTCTTCACGGCTTTGAACTGCGACAATAGCGCGTTTTTGCCTACGAAGTCGTTCAAGGTGGCAACCGATTCGTCGATGGTGCCGTTGTAGACGATGATGTCGGCATCCTTCGCCGTCGCGTAGAAGCGTTCCATTTCGAGCGTTACTGACGAACCTGACGTCGACGCCGTCTGCGCGTCATCGAGCGCGTAGTTGCCGCCTGCAAGCTCGATCATCTGTGCCACGTAGTCGCCCGCCCGCCGCGTGACGGCGGCCCCGTTCGAGTTAATGTAGAAATACGCCACGGTTTTACCTGACGACGCGAGCCCCGACGTTTGCTCGACGCGGGCCTTCTGCTCGTTGAACAGGTGCGCGGCCTCGTCTTCCTTGTCGAACAGGACGCCGAAAAGCTTAATCCACTCGACGCGCCCGAGTGCTTCGGGCTCGCTCGACGACTGTTCGGTGAGCACGACGAGCCCGAGTTTCTGCAGCTTTTCCTTCACATCGGGTGTGTGGTTGATCATGGTGTTCTCGATGGCGAGCGTGCAGCCCGAGGCCGATATTCGCTCGTAGTCGGGCGCGCTGTACTTGCCGCCGTAGGCGATCGCCCCACTTTCGAGCGCGCTTTTGAAGCCCGCGACCGAGCAATCGTCGGCCTTCGTGCCCGACATGATGATATTGTCGTTCGCATCGAGCGCGTCGACCAGGCACATCGTCGCCGACGACACGAGGTACACCTTGTCGGCGGGGCGCCTTATGACCGCGATGTCGGAGCTCAACCCATCAGGTACCTTCGCATCTTGCGGCACCACGAGGAAGCGCTCCCCGTTCGAAATGCAGATAAGCCGCAGGCCGCCTTCGAACTCGTCGACAGTGAAGTGCTCGGCGTATTCAAGCTGAAGCGTCCCCGTCGGCTTCCAGCCGCAGCCCAAATCGGCGTTGTGGAAGTCGGCCGCGGCGCTTGAAGCCGTTCTCGCAGGGGAGCCGCCGCTTGCTTCGTCGCCCGATTTCTCCTTCATGGTGGATGAGTCGAAGTAGAGCGTGTAGTCGATGGTATGCGGCGCCGACATGGCGACGGTCTCGGCCGACACGGCGATGTCCTCGTCGAGCGTGACGGGTATCTCGAACGTGGAGTTGCCGCCGTCGTTTACGGGCGCGTAGTCCACGCCGTCGACGGTCATCTTGTCGTAGTTCGAACTCGACCAGGTGATGGTCGCGGTGTAGGTGTCGCCATCCTTCACAATTGTGGTGGGTGAGGCGATGCTTGCGCGCCCTGACCCGCCGGAAAGCGAGACACTCACAGTGTATTCCTGAGAGCCCGCCGTGGCACCGGTCGCGTTCGGGCTCGCACTGCACCCCGCGAAGGGAAGCGCGAGCAGGGCGACGAGAACGCAGGCGATCGCGCGCGCCGCGATGCTGCGGCGCTTCCTGTTTTCCCCCTTGGGAAGAATCGACCGCATGGCGTTACTTCAGCGCGTCGGCGCGCAGGTCGACGCCGGCTGATTCGAATACGAGCGTGCGGTCGTACCACCGCTCCCTTTTAATGCTCCACGCGGCGCAGGCGGTGTCCTCGTCGAGCGCATCAACGGGCACGTCGTAGGTGTACTTGCCTTCCGCGTTTTCCACATAGGGGATGAAGTCGGCCTCGCTCGCGGCGGCAGCCTCATCGCCCGTGCCCATGAAGAGCTTGCCGTAGCCCGTGCCGGAAAGTGTCATCACGCAGTGCATGGAGCCGTTTTCCACGATGAGCTGTGCGTCCACAATCCTGAACATGTTCGAGCTGGAATCTACGGTGATCGGATAGGTGCCGTCGGCCACCTTGTCGGCGGTGATGGGGGCAGCGCTTGCGCCCTCGGGCGCATCGGCCGCCTGTTCGGTCTTTTCCTGGGAATCGGCATCGCTTGCCTTTGCGCTGTCGATTGAATTTCCGCCGCAGCCGGCGAGCGAGAACGCGAAAAGCGCCGCCGACAGTGCGAAGGCGAGGGTTTTCTTCAACATGGAGTGGTTCCTTTCAATCGCTTCGACCGCCCGCGCCGTGCGGTGGGCGGGCGG
>CABUCA010000085.1 GCA_902489965.1 uncultured Collinsella sp. | reverse complement strand
CTTTGAGCGCGTAACGACGCCATGGGGCGCCCGCCCCGCGCAGACGGTCGGCGGCGTAGGCGAGCACCTCGGGCGACGCATCGTCGATGTCGCATTCCAGCTTGACGATGGTTTCGGGCGCATCGGTCTCGCGGGACAGCGGGGATGTGCTATCGCATGGCATACGGTCCGGCTCCTTTCCGCGCGGGCTCGTTTTGTTCATCCAAACGCTAGCACATCGGACGTGGCACAAGCGTGACTTTCGTCCGTCGCCGCCCTCGCCCCCATCCAAACGTGTACGTCAGCCTCCAAACATGTCATTATTTGTCGGTTTTGGAGGCTGACGTACACGTTTTGAGAGCAAGCGAGGCCGCACCACGCGCCGCGCAACCTTTCCAATCGATTTCGATCCCCGGCGTGCCCGGCGTGTTGAGAGCTGCGCCATTACAATGAAGCGGATTCGCTTGACGCAAAGGAGCCGCTATGCCCATGTGCCCGCTGGTCGATTGCCATACCCACACCTCGTTTTCGGACGGGCATGCCTCGTTTGAGGACAACGTCCGTGCCGCTGCCGCGGCCGGCTGCCGCGTCATGGTCTCGACCGACCATCTCACCCTGCCCGCCAGCATGGATGCTAACTGCGAGGTGCAGGTTACTGAGGGCGACCTCCCGGCGCATCGTCTGGCTTTTGAGGACGCTCGCAATCTTGCCGCTCAGATTGCGCCAGAACTCACCTTTATCTACGGTTTCGAATGCGATTGGTACGAGGGCTGCGAGCCTTTGGTTGAGCGCTGGTCCCAGGGCGCCGTCGTGCGCCTGGGCAGTGTGCACTGGATTGGCAACCCAGGCGATATCATGGCCGGTGCCGCGGGTACGGCGGGAACGGAGGACGTCGCTCGTCCCGATACGCCCGATTCGCGCTGCGGCTGGATCGACGATGACACCAACTTGCACGTTTGGGAAAACCTGGGGGTACGCGGCGTGTGGGAGCGCTATGTCGATGACTGGTGCCGCGCCTGCGAGAGCCCGCTCAACTTTGATGTGATGGCTCACCCCGACCTGGTCATGCGCTTTTCGAAGGAAGGCTTTGCGCCCGATTTTGACCCCGCACCGTTTTGGCAGCAGATGGCAGAGTGCGCGCACGATACGGGCCGCCGCGTTGAGGTCTCGACGGCCGCGCCGCGCAAGGGCTTGGGCGACTACTACCCCGCAACCGGTCTTTTGCGCTGCTTTGCCCATGCCGAAGTGCCGATCACCTTTGGCTCGGACGCGCACCGCGCCTGCGACATCTGCTGGAATATCCGCGAAGCGCAAGCCCACGCCTACGACTGCGGCTATCGAACCTTCGACATCCCCCACCCTACCGGCGAATGGGAGTCCACGCCCCTCGCCTAAGACTAGTGACGGCGAGCGTTGAGTTCGCCGGCCAGTTCGTCGAGGGTGATGCCGTAGCGCTCGAGCGTCACGAGCAGGTGGTAGATCAGGTCGCCGGCCTCGTAGCGGATGTGATCGTGATCGTTATCCTTGCAGGCCATGATCACCTCGCTCGCCTCCTCGGCAAGCTTCTTGAGCAGCTCGTCCTCGACGTCGGTCAGCAGACGCGCGGTATAGCTCTCCTGCGGCGATGCATCACGACGACCGTGAATCACCTCGGCCAGACTTGTCAGCGTCTCTCCGATATTTCCATCCTGAACGTTTGCGGTGCGCACACCCATAGTTCAATCCTTTCTGGTGGCCGAGCGTCTAATCGAGCGCCCGCCCTACGCGAGTTTCTTAAAGAAGCAGGTACGGTTGCCGGTATGGCAGGCCGGACCCGGCGAGTCGACCTTGACCAGCAGCGTATCGCTATCGCAGTCGGCCCAGAGCTCCTTGACCTCCTGCATATTGCCGCTCGTCGCGCCCTTGTTCCAGAGCTCCTGACGGCTACGGCTCCAAAACCACGTGGTCCCGGTCTTGAGCGTAAGCCCCACCGACTCCTCATTCATCCAAGCAACCATAAGCACCTCGCCGGTGTCATATTGCTGAACCACACAAGGAATCAATCCTTTGGCGTCGTATTTAAGATCCGCTGGAGTAGTAATTTCTCTCATTTCAATTCCCCAATTTAAACATCGCCGGTCGGCGAGGGTTGTCCAGGTGCCGCAGGTTGCCGCGAAAGAGGAGCGACGCGTACTTTGGTACGCGAGTGACGGTTTAAGCGGCAAGATGCGGTACCTGGACAAGCCTCAGCATTAGAAGTCCAATCTCACAGGGATGCCCTGTGAGGCCATATACTCTTTGACTTCGCGAATGCTGAAGGTTCCAAAGTGAAAGACGCTGGCCGCCAGCACGGCGTCGGCTTCGCCCTCGATCACGCCCTCGGCAAAATGCTCGAGCGTGCCCACGCCGCCGCTCGCGATGACGGGAATCGGCACCGCGCGCGCCACGGCACGGGTGAGCGCCAAATCAAAGCCGGCCTTGGTGCCGTCGCGATCCATGCTGGTCAGCAGGATCTCGCCAGCGCCGCGACGAGCCGCCTCCTCGGCCCACGCCACCGCATCGATACCCGTGGCGTTGCGACCGCCCGCCGTGAAAACCTCCCACTTGTCGGCACCGGATGCGCCGAGCAGTCCCACGCGCTTGGCATCGATCGCCACGACCACGGCTTGGCTACCAAACGCCGCGGCGGCCTGGCTGATCAACGACGGATCGCGCACGGCCGCCGAGTTGAGCGACACCTTGTCGGCACCGGCGGCAACCATGGTGCGCATGCCCGCCAGGTCGCGAAAGCCGCCGCCCACGGTATAGGGAATGGCGAGCTCCTCGGCCGCATGCGCCGCCATCTCGATGGTCGTCGCTCGGTTGTCGCTCGTCGCGGTAATATCCAGAAAGACGACCTCGTCCGCACCCTCGCGGTCGTAGGCGCGCGCCAGCTCCACCGGATCGCCCGCGTCGCGCAAGCTCACAAAGTTGACGCCCTTGACCACGCGGCCGTCCTTAACGTCCAAGCAGGGAATCACGCGTTTGGTAAGCATGGGCTATTCCTCCCCTCGAGCGGCGGCCAGCGCCTGGGCCAACGTAAAGTTGCCCTCGTAGAGCGCACGACCGGTAATGGCACCTTCAATCGCGCCCTCACCCACCGCGGCCAGTGCGCGGATGTCGTCGAGCGCCGAGATGCCGCCCGAAGCCACGACGGGAAAACCCGCGACCTCGGCCACATGGCGATACGCCGCCACATCGATGCCCGTCTGCATGCCATCGCGCGCGATGTCGGTATACACCAGATGCTTAAAGCCCAGCTCGGAAAGCTGCGCCACGGCATCGTCGAGCGCCACGCCCGCGCCGTCGCGCCAGCCGTTCACCTTGACCTGGCCGTCGCGCGCGGCAATGTCAGCCACCAACAGCTCGCCAAAACCTTGGGCTGCCACCTCGGCAAAACCCGGCTCGGTCACCAGCACGGTGCCCAGCGCAATGCGGCGAGCACCATAGCCGGCCAGCTCGTCGATGCGCGCGAGCGAGCGGACGCCGCCGCCTACGTCCACGGACAGACCGTCGACGCCGCAGATGGCCTTGATCGCCGCCGAGTTGGCAGCGCATGCGCCCTCGTCCTCGCCAAAGGCCGCGGACAGGTCGACGACGTGCACCCAGCTTGCGCCCTGCTCGGCAAACGAGCGGGCGACGGCCACGGGGTCGTCGGAATATACCTTGCAGCGGCTGCGGTCGCCGCGCTCCAGGCGCACGACCTTGCCGCCGATCAGATCGATTGCGGGAAACAGGATCATCGGCCGACCTCCTCGACGATGCTGACGAAATTCTTAAGGATGCGCTGACCCAGCGCGGAGGATTTCTCGGGATGGAACTGGCAGCCCCACACGTTGCCGTGGCGCACGATGCACGGGAAACTCCGCGTATAGTGCGTGCGCGCCAGCACATCGGCGGCATCGGCATCGTCGGCCACCGCATAGCTGTGGGTGAAATACATGTTGGCACCCTCGGCAAAACCGGCAAGCAGTGGATCGGCCGCACCGGCGGGCGTCATGTGCACCTGGTCCCAGCCCACGTGCGGCACCTTAAGGCGACTCGATTCCAAGCGCGTGCACGAGCCGCGCATAAAACCCAGGCCATCGACCCAGGGGCCACCGGCCTGCTCGGAGGCGTTGCCATCGGCGACCACACCCTCGTCCGCAGGCACGCCCTCGTTGCCGCGCTCAAAAAACAGTTGAAGACCCAGGCAGATGCCGAGCAGCGGAGTTCCGGCGGCGACGGCATCGAGCACCGCGTCCGCCTCGCCGCTCTGGCGCATAAAGGCGATCGCGTCATAGAACGCGCCCACGCCCGGAATGACCAGGCCGTCGGCGTTGCGGATCTGCTCCGGGTCGTCCGACGTGCAGGCGACGGCGCCGGCGCGCGCAAGCCCGCGCACGACGCTCGACAAGTTGCCCTTGTGGTAGTCGACCACCACGATCTTCGGTTCGCCCACGCGACCCTCCTCTTCCCATCATCCAAAACCACCACGAAGGTGCCTGTCCCCTTTGTGGTGGTATTTGCCTTTGTGGCGGTTACAGCGAGCCCTTGGTGCTGGGGATGCCTTGCACGCGGGGATCGAGCTCGCAGGCGTGACGCATCGTGCGACCCACGGCCTTAAAGGCTGCCTCGATAATGTGATGTGAGTTGCCGCCCACCAGCTCGCGCACGTGCAGCGTAAGTTTGGCATCGCGCGCAAAGGCGTAGAAGAACTCGACGGCCAGCTCGGTATCAAAGCTGCCCACGCGCTCGGTCGGCACGGGCAGCTCGCAATAGGCCTGCCCGCGGCCCGAGATATCCACGGCGGCCATCACGAGCGTCTCGTCCATGGCGATCACCGCGTCGGCAAAGCGCGTAATACCCGCCTTGTCGCCCAGCGCTTGGCAAAACGCCTCGCCCAGCACGATGCCCGTATCCTCAACGGTGTGGTGCGCGTCGACCTCAACGTCGCCCGCCGCGTGTACCGTCAAATCGAACAGGCCATGGCGACCAAAGGCGTTGAGCATGTGGTCGAAAAACGGCACGCCGGTCGAGATATCGCACACGCCGCTTCCGTCCAGGTCGAGCTTAACGACAATGTCGGTCTCCCCCGTCTTGCGGGTCACCTCGGCATAACGGCCCATCTACATCTCCTCCTTCACCAGCGCGGCAAACGCAGCCAGCACCTCGTCATTTTCCTGCGGGGTACCCACGGTAATGCGCAGACAGTCCGCAAGCCCCGGCGCGTAGCTAAAGTCGCGCACCAAAATCGAATACTCATCGCGCAGACGCTCGCGCACGCGCGTGGCATGCGGCGTACGCACGAGCACAAAATTCGCCGCGCTCGGCCATGCCTCCACGGGCATGCCCTCGGCAGCCATCGCGCGCAGGGCGCACAGCTCGCGCTCGCGCTCGGATGCGACCTGTGCCACCACGGGCGCGTACGCATCACGGGCACGCACGCAGGCAAGTGCTGCGGCCTGGCTCAGCACGTTAACCGAGTAGATCTGGCGAATCGCCGCAAACACGTCGATGACCTCCGATGCCGCGATCACGTAACCCAGACGCGTTCCGGCGGCGCCAAACGCCTTGGACAGCGTATGCAAAATCACCAGGTTGGGATGCTCGGCGATAAGCCCCTGCGCCGTAGTAGCCGCGCCAAACGAATCGTCGGCAAACTCAACGTAGGCCTCGTCGACCATGACCATGCCGGGGCACGCATCGCACAGGGCCGCGACAAAGTCGAGCGGCGCCACATCGCCCGTGGGATTATTGGGCGAGGTCACGATTGCCAGGTTGCACTCGGGCGCCGCCGCGAGCACAGCCGCTTGATCGAGCTCAAAGGTCGCCGGGTCGCGCCACGCGTCGCGCACCTCGGTCTGGCACAGCGACGCAAAGAACGCATACTCGCTAAAGCACGGCGGACAGTTGAGCAGGGTCCGCCCCGCGCCGCCAAACGCCAGCAGGTAGTTATAGAGCAGTTCGTCGCCACCGTTGCCCACGCAGATATTCTCGCGCGTCACGCCATGCCAGGCGGCTAGCTCGTCGCGCAGGTCGTTAGACATGGGATCGGGATAGCGGTTGAGCGGCGTGGCAGCCAGGGCGGCGTCGACCGCCTCGCGCACGCCGGCCGGCACGGGATAGGTGTTCTCGTTGGCCGAAAGGTTGATGCGCGTGGGCGTAAAGTTGGGATCATAGGGCTCAATGCCTGCCAGATAGGGCTGGACGAGCTCCTTCATGCGCGGCGTGAGTTCGGCCATATTAGGCCTCCCCACCGGTCACACCGGCGCCATCCGCGCCCGCAGCCGCCGTCAGGTCCACGCCCTCGGCAACCGTCGCCACGGCGTCGCCCGGCCAGGCGACCTTGGTCAGGTCGGCCGCGGCCAGCGACTCGGCACTCACGGCATCCTCGCCCTGTTCCAGCACACGGCGACGAAGAGCGGCGGAAAGCGCGTGTGCCCACAGGCCCTCGGCCTCGGCCAGGCGCTGCGTAGCAGGAGCGTCGGAGAGCAGACCTTCGGGCGTATAGCAAATGACGCTCGAGCGCTTAACGAACTCTTCGACCGAAAGCGGGTTGGAGAACATGGCCGTACCGCCGGTCGGCAGCGTGTGGTTGGGGCCGGCGACGTAATCGCCGAGCGGCTCGGAACTCCAAGCGCCCACAAAGATGGCGCCGGCGTTGCGAATGCCGCCGAGCAGGCCCATCGCGTCCTTGCAGTGCAGCTCAAGGTGTTCGGGTGCCACGGTGTTCACGGCCTCGACGGCGGCAGCCATGTCGGCGGCCACCACGATGGTGCCCTCGTTATCGAGCGAGGCGCGCGTGATCTCGGCGCGCGGGGACT
>CABUCA010000084.1 GCA_902489965.1 uncultured Collinsella sp. | reverse complement strand
CGGGAGCAGTCTCCGCGACGCTCAACGACCGCGTACTGACATTTCTCAACCGCGCACGCAAAGTCACGCTCGAACCGCTTTCAGTCGGAGATGTCGATGCATATTATCAGCGGGCTTTCGAAGAACTCGACCTTGATATTCCAGGCGATCTTCGCCTCTGTGCCGCTCGTGCAACCCAAGGTTCGCCCTATATGCTGCAGCTCATCGGCTACAACATCGCCAATCGCTGCCAGGCAGGAGAATACGTAACGCCAGAGCAAGTCAACGGAGCTATCGAAGCGTCAAAGGCCGATTTCGAAAACGATGTTTGTGAAACGACGCTCGCCGCGCTATCGGACCAAGACGTCGCGTTTCTCGACGCAATGACTGATGACAAAGACGGCGTGTCGCGCATCTCCAATGTGGCCGAGCGCATGTCAGTCACACCCGACTATGCGCAAAAGTATCGCCGACGCCTCATCGACGCCGGCGTTATCGAACAGGCACGCCGCGGTTACGTGCGTTTCGCTGTTCCATATATGGCTGACTACCTGCGCAGTCAGCTCTAGGCAGCCACCACGATGAGGACAGGCGCCTTTGTGACGGATTGGGCCCGTTTGTCTCGATCTGTAACAGGTAGAGACGATTTAGCCCGCTAGATGTTACAGATCGAGAAAGAAGGCTCTAGTCCACGGTGATGTCGAGGTTCTTGCCGATGAGGCCTACGTAGCCGCCTTCGGCTGCCTTGGGGCTGTCGGCGTGGCAGAGGACCCACTTGTCGGCCTTCCAGTAGCAGTAGCTATCGCCGGCCGCGGGCATGTCGGATGCAGCCTCGGGGCGTGGGCCGTTGGTGCCCGCCGGCAGCGCCACCATCACCTGGAAGCCGCCGTCGTCGACCATGCAGGGCGTGTAGTGCAGCGTAGTGTTGAAGACCTCGACAACCGTACCCGCCGGCACGCGGAACGCCTTGACGCACGCGGTGTCGAGCTTGCCGTCCTCGATCTCCCAGCGATGCGCCACAAGCAGGATAAAGTCGCGAGCGCCCAGGTTGAATTCGCTGGCGCGATGATACTCCAGGCAGTTAAGTCGTGTATTGTGGCCGTTGCACCAGCCCAGCTGGAAGGGACGACCGCCAAACATGAGAAAGCCCAGTTTATCGGCATCCTTGACGCCCTCGAGCTCCGGCGCACTTGCTACGTACTTGCTGCCCTCGGGAATGGGCGTGGCAGAAAGCGCCTCGAGCACGGGCGACGTGAGCTCGGACGGAACGTCATCCCAAACGTTGCCATAGGGCTTGAACTCGGGATCATTGACAGAGTAGATATGCATGTTCACTCCTGTTCGTAAATGTGACTATACGAACATTCTAGAACAAACATGAGCGATTTTGAACGCTCGTCCCGACCAATAAACAAAAAGGCGCCCCCGCATAAGCGAAGGCGTCCAATGCGCGCGTTTTGGACGATAAAGCCCTTAAGCCTGCTGATAGTGCAGGTGCTTCTCATCGATATCGGCCAGGTCACGGTCGAGATAGCGGCGTGCGAGCCAGTTTGCCATGGGGAGGTTTTGGTCCAGGTAGTTGCCGCACTCCTCGGGAGCGGCACCGGGGACATCGCCCTCAAAGCCGGCGACAAACTCGAACAGCTCACGCACGAGCGGCAGAATCTCCTCGCTCGTCACCTCGCCAAACACGACGAGGTAAAAGCCCGTGCGGCAGCCCATGGGCCCAAAGTAGACAATACGGCTCGACCACTCGGCATGATTGCGAAGGAACGTCGCGCCCAGGTGCTCAATGGTGTGGCACTCGGCGGTGTTCATGACCGGCTCCTTGTTGGGCGTGGTCAGGCGCAGGTCAAACGTGGTGACGGCAGCACCGGTTGCCGGATCGCGGTCGATGCGGCTCACATACACGCCGGGCTCAAGCAGCAGATGGTCAACGGAAAAGCTCGCAATGCGCTCCATAGCAGATCCTCTCGGTAGTCAATTTGGGACGGGGCTCTTTTAGCTGGTTCGAATGGTCGCACCAATCATACCAGTCAAAAAAGCCCCGTCCCAAATTGACTACCTGGGACGAGGACCAATGATTTTTTAATCCCCGTCCCAGAAAAACCATTCTAGGCTGTGTAGGCAATCGTTGATTTCACGGCGTGGCGCCAGCCGGCGATCTTTTTGGCGCGCTCGTCGGCGGTCATGGCAGGCTCCACGATGCCGCGGGCCCCATAGACGTCGACGACATCGCGCGTGTACATGCCCAGCGCAATGCCGCAGGCCCAGGCCGCACCCAGGCCGCTCATCTCGTCGTTGCTCGCGATGCGGATAGGCGAGCCAACCAAGTCGCTCTCAAACTGCATCAGGTACGCATCGCGCGTGGGACCACCGTCAACGCGAAGCTCGGACAGCACCGCGCCCGAATCCTCGACCATCGCATCGATCACGTCAAAGATCTGATAGGCGATCGACTCGTCGGCGGCCTTCACGAACTCCGCGCGACCCGTGGTACGCGTCATGCCAAAGACGCAGCCCTCGGCGTCACTCGCCCAGTGCGGCGCGCCCAAACCGGTAAACGCCGGCACAAAGTAGACGCGGCTCGCCGGATTGGCAGCGTAGCACAGGTCGGTAACTTCCTCGGGGTTATTGATGAGCTCCAGATCGTCGCGCAGCCACGTCTTGACAGCACCGGCGTAGCTCACGTTGCCCTCGAGCACGTACTCGGTCACGCCGTCCATACGCCATGCGAGCGAGCTCGAAAGCCCGTGCGAGCTGGCAACGAACTCGTCGCCGACGTTCATCATGACCGAGCTGCCGGTGCCATAGGTCGCCTTGGCCATACCGCGGCTGTGGCAGCCCTGCGCGAACAAGGCCGCGTGGCTGTCGCCCAGCACGCCGTGAATGGGCACGGGCGCCGGCAAAAAGCCGCCCAGATCCGTCGTGCCGAACAGGCCATCGGAATCGGTCACCTGTGGCAGGCAGGCCACGTCGACGCCAAAGGCCTCGCACACCGGCTCGCTCCAGCAGCCACGGCGCAGGTCAAAGAGCTGCGTGCGGCTGGCATTGGACCAGTCGCAGCGGAACTCCGCGCCGCCCGTGAGCGTCCAGACCACCCAGGCATCGATGGTGCCCAGGCACAGCTCGCCTGCCGCAGCAGCCTCGGCAGCAGCGGGAACGTTCGCAAGGATCCAGGCCATCTTGCCCGCCGGATAGTAGGGCGAGAGCACCAGACCCGTCGCGTCGCGCACCAGCTCGGCCACACCCTCGCGCGCGGTCAGCTCGTCGCACAGCTCGCGGGCGCGGGCGCACTGCCACACCACGGCGTCACACAGCGGCTCGCCCGTCGTGCGGTTCCATGCAACGGTGGTCTCGCGCTGGTTGGAGATGCCGATGCCGGCGACGTCGGCCGGATCGACCCCGGTCTCCTCCACCACGGCGCGCGCCACGGCCAGCACATTGGCGGCAATCTCGGCCGGATCATGGCTCACCCAGCCGGCCTCGTTGACGATCTGGCGATGCGAGCGATCGGCACGATGAATCAAATGGCCGCCTTCGTCCACCAGCAGCGCCTTGGTGCCCTGCGTGGATTGATCGATTCCGATGATGTAGCGGCCCATGGCCACCCCTTTCAAAATGAATGTGACAAAGGGACGGTCCCTTTGTCACATTCCAGTTACTCTGCGGGCAGGAATTCGGCGACGGTCTGCGCGATTCCGGCACCCGTCAGGCCGTAGTGTGCAAAGACCTCGGGGCTCGTGCCGGTGATGACCGGCGCGTCGGGCAGGGAGAGGCACTTGACCGGACGCGGGCAATGCTCGCCCACCACCTGCGCGACTATAGAGCCCAGGCCGCCGAAGGGGCTGTGCTCCTCGACGGTCACGACGGCGCGCGTGGCGCCGGCGGCCTCAATTACAGCCTCGGCGTCGAGCGGCTTGACGCAATACATGTCGAGCACCGTTGCCGAGATGCCCTGCTCGGCCAGCAGGTCGGCAGCGTCCACGGCATGGCGGACCATCTCGCCGGTAGCGACGAGCGTTACATCGGTGCCGCGGCGTACCCAGGTGGCGCGGTCCATCTGGAACGGGCACTCGTCCTCGGTGTACACGTCCTCGACCGGGTTGCGGCCCACGCGGATGTAGGCCGGCTTGTTGTCGGCGACCAGGGCCCGTACGAGCTTGGCGGTCTGGAAGCGGTCGCTCGGCAGGTACACGCGCATGTTGGGAAGCGCGCTCATGGCGGCGATATCCTGCGCGGAGTGATGGCTCATGCCCAAGGCGCCGTAGGACACGCCGCCCGAGATGCCGATGAGCTTGACGTTGGTGTTGGAGTACGAGACGTCGACCTTGCACTGCTCATACGAGCGCGTGGTCACAAAGGACGCCGGCGAGGCGGCCCAGGCCTTCTTGCCGCACGAAGCCATGCCGGCGGCGATGCTCACCAGGTCCTGCTCGGCGATGCCGACCTCGACGGACTGCTGGGGATACTGATCAAAGAACGGCGTGAGCGATGCGGAGCCGCGGGAGTCGGAGCACAGGACGACGATGTTCTTATCGGTCTTCGCGGCCTCGAGCAGCGTGTCGCAGATAACCTTGCGATTGGCGATCTTGTTAGCCATTGATGGCCTCCTTATGGGCAGCGAAATCGGCGATGATCTGGGCATATTCCTCATCGTTGGGCAGGTGATGATGCCAGGCGGCCTTGTCCTCCATAACGGGCGAGCCATAGCCCTTCACCGTGTTGAGGATGATGACCGTGGGCTTGCCGCAGGTCTCGGTCGCAAGCGTCAGCGCGGCGTCGATGGCCCGGACGTCGTTGCCCGGAATGGAGAGCACGTTCCAGCCGAAGGCGGCCCAGCGCTCCTCCTGCGAATCCTGCTTCATAACGTCCTCGGTGCTACCGCTGATCTGCAGGCGGTTGCGGTCCACGAGCGCGCACAGGTTATCGAGCTGGTAGTTACCGCCGCTCATGGCGCCCTCCCAGACCGAGCCCTCGGCAAGCTCGCCATCGCCCATGATGGTGTAGACGCGGTAATCGCGGCCATCCATCTTGCCGGCAAGCGCCATGCCCACGGCCACGGGCAGGCCGTGACCCAGCGAGCCCGAGTTCATTTCGATGCCCTTGAGCTTGTTGTTGGGGTGGCCGATGTAGGGGCTGCCGAACTTGGAGAAGCGGGCCTTGACGTCGTCGAGGTCAAGATAGCCCTCGTGGCAGAGCACCGCGTAGTAGGCCTCCATAGCGTGGCCCTTGGAAAGCACGAAGCGGTCGCGGTTGGGATCGTCGACGGTCTCGGGCGAAATGTTGAGGTGGTTGGCGTAGAGGGTCATGAGGGCGTCGATCACCGACATGTCGCCGCCGATGTGGCCGCCGGCGCCAGCCATGATGATATCGACGCAATCGCGGCGAAGGTCCCAGCGCAGGGACTCAAGCTCTTCGATAGTTGCCATTTCTACTCTCCTCGCAGGTAGGCTTTAACGTCTTCTTCGATGGGGTCGTACAGGTCGGGGGCAATGCCGAGGTACTTGCACGCCTCGTAGAGCACCGGCACCACGTTGGCGTGAATAGCGACGCAGTGGTGGATGTAGGGGCCCTCGACGATCTTGGCCTCGAGGCGCTTGAGGTTGTCGACCTCGACCCACAGATAGGTGCCCATGCCGGCCGGGCCGTCGATGCCGCGGGCGTTGCCCAGCAGCAGCGAGTACTCGCCGTTGTCGCCGTCAAAGCGGGCAAGGGTGAGGTCGCCGTGCTTGGCCTCGGCCGTCAGCGCGCCGGGGTGATCGAAAGCCAGCGGGTAGGTGAGCTTGGGCTTGACGGCCGCGCAGCTGCAGGGCCAGGGGCCGCAGTGCTGCAGCAACTCACCGTTCTCGTTATCGGGATGGCGCACGGTCCAGTCGGCGAACATGCCACGGTGACGGCCCAGGTCGGCGGCCTCGACCATCAGCGCGGTGATGGCGCCGTGGATATCGGTCTCGCATACGATAGGAATGCCCGTCTCGTTGAGGATGGCGTTGGCGGCGCAGGGCATAATGCCCAGCTCGTCCTGCAGAGCGTTCCAGCACTGAATGGCACCGGCGTTGCAGCCATACTTCTCGACCAGGCGCTTCATGGCAATGGCAAGACCGGCGACCGCAGGGACCTTGTCCTCGGGGATGCAGATCTCAAAGCTGTCGTTGATGTGGGCAAGCATGGCGGCCATGGCCTGCTCGTCGGCCTGGGCATCGCGCACAGCCTGGACAAGTTCGGTCATGGGGATAGGCGAAAGCTGGATATTGAACTTCTCGAGCAGCTCGCCCTCGTTGCACATGGTCGACCAGAAGTCGAATGGACGGGTGGCCATCTGCAGGATGCGGGTGTGCTTGAAGGTCTTGACCACGTTGCAAACGGCCAAAAAGTCCCAAACGCCGCGCTCGAACTCGGGGTCGGTCAGGCGGCAGTTGGTCATGTAGGTGAAGGGAACCTGGAAGCGGCGCAAGACCTTGCCGGTGGCGAACAGGCCGCACTGGCTATCGCGCAGGCGTGTGCCGTCGGGCTCGGGGCGCTCGTCGCGCGGACCCCACAGCAGTACGGGTAGACCGAGCTCGCGGGCAAGGCGAGCGCAAACGTACTCGGTGCCAAAGTTGGCGTGGCACAGCATAATGCCATCGACGCCCTCGGCGCGGAATTTCTTGACGATGGGCTCGATATGGCTGTCGTCGAACAGCAGGCCCTCTTCATTGATGTCGTCGATATCCACGATGTCGACGCCGATCTCGCGCAGGCGATCAGCCGTCAGGCCGCGATACTTGATTGCGTCCGGCGCGCTAAAGATACTGCGGCGCGTGGGCACAAAGCCGAGCTTGATCTTGTCCATGTACGTCCTCCCCTAATCACATGTTCAGTAAACAGACGCATGTTTCGTTTTGTTCTGTTTACTAAATGTTTTACT
>CABUCA010000083.1 GCA_902489965.1 uncultured Collinsella sp. | reverse complement strand
GCCGCACGACGACGAGCGCCGTGGACCAAACATTGGGCGCGCGTGGTATCGGCGGACGAATCACGCGTTCTGTTTGAGCGTCTGGGTGGCTCGAGCACCGGTGCGCTAAGCCAGGTTTCCCGTGATTTGGCAACCTCCGAGGGCTCTACGCTCTATCTGGGCCTTACTGCCAAGGCGACGTCGATGGTTGCGCGCGCGAGCATGGCAATCGCCGACGTGTTCGATGGCGTTCGCGAGCTCGGTCGCCGTGCCCGTGGGGGTTATGACAATGCCAATCTATGGATTGGCCCCGAGCTGCGCGAATCTGACGACTGGCATGATTTCTTACAGTCGGCCTACACTGCCATCGACGCATTGGAACAAGCTGACAGGAGCGTCGACGCGCTGGTGCAAGCCGTCGCCGCCGACAAGCCCGAGGTTGTTGTCGACCTGGGTGATATCTCGCGCCGCCTGCACGAGCTTGCCGAGAACCTCAAACTCATCATTGATGGCACCGATGAACACTACGTGTATTCGCTGCAGGTCAATCGCAGACTGCGCGCCGGCGGAGAGTCAATGACTGCAGAGCGCATCGACATTGGCGAGGCTTTGGCAACCGAGTGGCTGCCCGAGGTTCACACGGCTATCTTTGCCTCGGCGACCATGACGGTGTCCAAAAGCTTTGAACACTTTAACCACGCGGTCGGCCTCGATCGCATCGGCGCTTCAACATCCTCATCGTTGCACTTGGACTCGAGCTACGACTTCGATTCGAACATGGCTGTAGTCGTTGCGGGCGATATCCCCGATCCGCGCGATCGTGAGAGCTATCTTACGGCGCTCGAGCGCGTGCTGGTCGACGCCCATCTTGCCATGGGCGGATCGGTGCTCACACTGTTCACCAATCGGCGCGACATGGAAGACCTGTACGCCCGCGTTGAGCCCAAGATGGCCCGTGCGGGTCTGGAGCTCGACTGCCAGCAGCGCAACTCATCTCCTCGTCGCCTGCGCGACCGGTTTATCAACGAGCCGACCTCGTCGCTTTTTGCGCTTAAGGCCTTCTGGGAGGGGTTTGACGCCAGCGGCGAGACGCTGCGTTGCGTCATCATTCCCAAGCTGCCGTTCTCGAGTCCCACGGACCCGCTCTCGTGCGAGCGCAACCTGCGCGAAGACCGCGCTTGGGCGCGCTATTCGCTGCCCGAGGCGGTGCTCGAGGTCAAGCAGGCGGCCGGCCGCCTTATCCGCTCGTCGACCGATTGCGGCGTGCTGATTCTGGCCGACCCGCGCCTGGTGACGAAGGGCTACGGAAAGAAGTTCTTAACGTCGCTGCCTACGAGCTCCTACCAGCGCATCGAATCGGCGCAGATCGGTCACTATCTGCAACTGTGGCGCGCACGTCACGAGCGGCGGCGCTAAAGCGGACAGACGAGGGTTTTTGCCATATCGCACAGACGCTTTGACAGGGCGGGGTCATCCAAGATGCGGATGGCTCCGCCCGCTGCGATTACCTGGCTCAGTAGCCAACGCTCGGAGCCGTAATGCACGGTTACCGTTGCCATGTCTGCCCCGCTGTGCTCGATTAGAGTGATGCCGGCCCAGTCCAGATGCTCCGCCATATCGAATGGCATCAGGAGCTTTGCGCTACGCTGTGTCCGGGCAAGGGAATCGCGGAGGGATGCAACGTCCGGTGCGTGAGGCACGACGGAGTCTTCCGTCAAGGCGAGTCCCTCGATTTTATCCATGCGATAGGTGCGCTGCTCATCGACTGTGATGTCCCAGGCAATCAGGTATGTTTGGTCGCCGTTTGCCGTAATGCGCAAGGGATCGACCAGACGCTCGCGTGGCCGTGCATCGTCCATCGAGCGATACGAGATGCGGCAGCGAACGCCGTCCTGAATGGCGCAGCTCAGCTGCTGCCAGTGCGACCCGTGGTTGACGGTGTCAAAGACGCGCTGGTTATAGCCGAGCTCTTCGGGTAGAAGGGCATGTCGAATCCGAGCTGCCGTCTGCGGCTCGATCCCCAACGATTCAAGTTCATGGTTGAGCACAGCGCCTTCGGCGGCACTCAGGCGCAGCGGTAGCACACGTCCGGCGTCACCGGTGAGAACCACACGCTCGCCGTGGCATTCGCAGATGATGCGCGCACCCGATTCTCGGTCCGCGAGCGTCGAGACGATCTCGAGAATCTCGTCGAGCGATACTCCCGTGATGTCAAAGCGGCCGCAAATTTCGGTTCGTGTCATGCCGCTCTCGCCGGCGGCGTAGAGGGCCTCCATGATGTCGATGGCGCGCGAGAGTCTCTGCTCGCTGGTGAGTTTACGCACGGGCATGCTCGTGCACCGTCCTTTCAATGAGGTGGTTCCACGCCTGCTTGAGCGATTTGGGGGCCATGGGCCTCATGCCGTCCATGGCGTGGGCCATGCAAAATGAGGCGGCGGCTTCAAGGTCGCGCACGTCAACGGTCCAGATCCATCCCGCATCGGTGTGTGCGAGCTCACCTCGCCCGCGCGTGAGGCCGTTGATCATATCGATCTGCGTCTGAGGGGCGAACGAGAACGTGGCTGCAACGGGCGGTCGGTCGGCGAAATCGAATTCAAAGAACAGATAGTCGTTGAGATTGAAGTCCGCAGGGATGGCGTAGGCCTTCGAAGGACGCCAAGCGCGAACGATACGGTTGCAGCGGAATGTCCTGATGTCGTCGGTGACATTGTCGAGGCCGCAGAAGTACGCCACGCCCTCGCGTTCGAACATGCCGTAGACACAGACGGTACGTTCTTTCTGCTCGCCGCGTCCGTTCTGATATAAAAATCGCAGCGCGCATCGCTCGGCAAAGGCGCTCCATACCGCATCGACGGTGGGAGAGCGGCGAATCGGTGTTTCGTCCACCGTCGTCCCACCGGTGAGGTAGGCAATCTTGGAGCGAATATCGGCAAGCGGCGCGGCAAAAGTGGAAGAGCCGGCCGCTAGCGTCTGGTCGATGGCGTTGAGTAGGATATCGGCGTCGTCTGCGGTGATGAGGCCGCCTGCAGCAAACGTGTGCTCGCGGTCGATTGTCCACGAGCTTTCCTCGGTCTCCTGCGCACCGGCGGGGCGAACCTCCTTGATTAAGATGCCATGCTCGAGCAGTTTGTCACGATCGCGCCGAAACTTGCGCTTATCCGAGTCGATGTTGCCCGAGCCATATCCCAGGTCAGAATCCAAGACGATCTGCTCGGTCGTCAGCGGTTCGGGGGAGCTGTTGAGCACAAAGAAAAGATTGAGGATGCGCTGAACCGTTTTATCGAAACCGGGCTCCGAATTTCCCTTTTTAATTGTTGCGGTCGCGTCGCTTGCCGTCATAGAGTCCTCGCATGAGAAGGTGGTTTGCTGCCATGATTTTAGTCCGATATGGAGATTAGGCTATATCCTTGTCCGCTCGGGGCGTTAAGATGGCCCGAATTCGGTCGTTTGCGCTCGCTCGGGGTATACTTTCGACTATATACGGTTCTAATGTGCATGCATTGGGCCTATTTGTCGGATTATGGATGTGGAGCGCACATGGCGAACACCCAGAACTATATTAACCACCTGCTGCAGAACACCGGCATTACGCCGGCATGCAGCGAAGAAGAGCGCTTGGCTGCCGAGGATATCGCTCAGATCTTCCGCAACCACGGCTTTGACCCCGAGGTTCAGGAGTTCAATGCCCCGGCGCCCAGTAGATTGGCATTTGCCGTTACCGGTATTCTTGCGTTTGCCGGCGCCCTGCTGATGGGCATCGGCGGCGGTATCGGCTTGGTCGGCACCTTGCTGGCCATTGTCGGCGCCGTTCTTTACGTGCTCGAGCGTACGGGCCACCCCGTGGTTTCGCGTCTGGGCAAGACGGGCGTGAGCCAAAATGTCATCGCCTACCACAAGGCCTCGGGCCCGCTCGCGTCTCCGCGCAACCGCCCGGTGGTCGTTGTCGCACACTACGACTCTCCCCGTGCTGAGCTGCTCGCCCGCGAGCCCTATGCTTCGTATCGTGCGCTCATCGCCAAGCTGTTGCCCGTTGCCACGGTTGCCCCTGCTGCCGTTGCCATCCTGCGTATCCTGCCGCTCCCCGGCGCGCTCAAGGTTCTGCTGTGGATTGTCGCGATCCTCGCTTCCCTCGTTGCACTTGCCAACGCGGCAAACATCATCTCTAACCGCCACATTCTTCCCTATACGTCCGGCGCGGTGTGCAACAAGTCTTCTGTCGCCGCTATGCTCGGTGTTATGGACAACGTTGCTCCCTTCCAGGGCGAGAACGAGTTTCCCGACGATGTTCCGTTCGATACCTATTTTGGGGAGCAGAAACGTCGTGCCGAGGAAATGGCGCGCGCGGCGGCGGAGTATGCCGCGGCCCAGCAGCAAAACGACTACGGCAACACCATCGAGTACGAAGAGCCTACCTACGCCGAGGACGAGTTCGGTCAGCCGATTGCTCCCGACGCTCAAACCGAGCCCGAACAGGGCGAGGCTTTTGACGAGCAGATCGAGGGCTTTGAGGGTGCGTCTGCCGACGAGACGCTGATTGGCGCCATCGTGCCCGAGGATCAGAATCAGGCTGTCCAGGCCGAAGAGTTCAATGACGAGGTTCCCGCTGCTGAGCCGGCGGAGGAGCCTGCCGCGGCCGAGCCCGAGCCCAAGCTCTATCGCAACGCCGCCGGCAACATCCGCTTTGGTTCGGATGCCATCCGTGCGCTCGGAATGCTTCCCGAGTCCTGCACGCTCGATTACGAGGAGGGCGAGGAGCCGACGTTTGAGCTCGAGCCTGCCCCCGTTGTCACCGTGGATGATGAGTCTGCCGCGGTTACCGCTGCCGTTGCCGAGCCCGAGGCAGTGTCCGCGATCGATCCCGCGGCGGGACTGGACATTTTGGCTCCCGCCGCGCCGGTGCAAGACGTTGCGGACGAGTCTGACGACGATTACGTTGAACAGCCGAGGCGCGTGTCTTACGAGAGCGATACTGATTTCTCGGCCGAGATTCCCGCGGCAACGCCCCATGCCGACATTGCATCGGCGTTCTCGTCGATTGGCGCCAGCGCTTCCAACTTCTTTAAGGGTGCGCTTGCAAAGGGCAAGAAATTTGTCGACGATTTCGAGGAGAAGCGCGCTGCCGCACGCGAGGCTGCCGAGCAGGAGGCTATCGCTCAGCAGCAGGCAGCCGAGGCGGCACGTGAGCTCGCGGCGCAAGAGTTCGAGCAGAACGAGGCTGTGCAGTCCGTGCCCGTCGACGCCGCCGAAGCTACAACGTCCTTTGAGTCCCAGCAACCGACGTCCGCGGATGTTGTTGAGGCAACAACGTCTTTCGAGGCTCAGCAGCACGTCGATAGCACCATGTCGTTTGATGCCGCGAAGTTCGATTCCACGATAACGTTTGAAAAGCAGGGCACCGCGATTGCTGAGCCCCTTCCTATTTCCGATGAACAGGGCGACGCGGTGGACGATGACGAGCCCATTGATGCTGCCGAAATTCAGGATGCTGCCGAGGACGAGTCCGTCGAGGCCAACTCTGACGAAGAGCAATACGCAGCAGCCGATCAAGGTGATTCGACCGAGGTCGAGCAGGAGGAAGTGCCTGCGGTTTCCGAGACTCCCGAGACGGATGAGTCGAGGCCTTATTCCACGCAGATTTTCACCATGCCGACCCCGAGTGGTTCCGGTGCCACGGTTGCCAATGTCGCTCCCACCCAGGACGAAACGGTCGATTCCCTTATGGCCCAGATTTCCTCCCAAGCATCGCCGCGTCCGCAGATGAATGTTCCCGATCCGGCGTCGGCACCGTCGCCTGCACCTTCCTCGTCTCCGCTGGCTTCGGTCCCCGATCCGTCGCTGCCGTCTATGAAGCAGGCAAACGTTGCGTCTCGCACGTCGCTGTTCGACCTTCCCGATCCCTCTGCCCAGGTCAACGACCCCTTTGCTACCGCCCAAGGTCCCGAACCCACATCGGCACCCGTTGCGCCTCCTATGCCCGTTGCGTCGGGCGCGCAGCCGATCGAGACCATTTCGGCTCCCGCCCCGGCGGCACCCAAGTCTCGTAAGCGCGGCCTGGGTGGCCTGTTCGGTCGTAAAAAGAAAAACGAGCAGGACAGCATGAGTGACTGGCTGGGCGTCGAAGACGATTACGATGCCAAGAAATCCGGTCGCGGTATCGGTTCGTGGGATAACTTCGAGGACGATAACGATGGCTGGAAGGGCGGCGCTACGTCTTCCGATGGCGCTTCTTCCGAAGATATGCTCTCGGCTGTCGCCTCTATGGGCGATGATGAGCTGCTCGGTCACGATATCTGGTTTGTGGCAACGGGTGCCTCGGATTGTGATGGCGCCGGCATGAAGGCCTTCTTGGCTTCGCATCGCGATAAGCTCCGCGGCGTATTCTTTATCAATCTTGAATCCGTCGGCGCCGGTAGGCTTTCGGTTGTGACGGTCGAGGGCGAACAACAGCTGCTCAAGGGCGATCGCCGCATCATGAACCTGGTCAGCAAGGTCTGCAAGTCGTTCCATGTCGATTGTGGCGCGCTCGAGATGCCCTATGCCAAGACCGATGCCTACGCCGCGCTCGAGGCGAGCCGCCGAGCCCTCACCATCGCCGGTGTGGACGGCACACGTCTGGCTTGCGCTCGTACCGAGGACGACCTGCCCCACAATGTCAACCCGACGAACATTGCCACGGTATCCGAGGTCGTTACCGAGGTTATCCGCCGTTCGTAGGCGGAGCTCTAAGGAGTCAACGTGTTTTCGTATATTAAGCGCCATTGGCCTGTCTACGTGATTTTGACCTTGATTGCCATTGCGTTAGGATTTGGGGCCGCCTACATCGTGGGTGCGAAGGGCTCGACCCCCGCCTCCGCAATCAGCGAAGAGGTGGAGCAAGAACAGAGCACGGGTGCCGATGGGATTCCTGAGTCCGAGCAAGCAATCGTTGATGGTGGATCTTCGTCTGCAGAGTAGATACGGCGATTTAAATGATTGAAAGCGGGCGAGCCAGGGGACTGGCTCAGGCAACATCGGCTTATACGCCCCAAACCGCACTCACCAACA
>CABUCA010000082.1 GCA_902489965.1 uncultured Collinsella sp. | reverse complement strand
TGGCGTTGCCGCCAACATCCTGCCGGCCATGGGCTTCGCCATGCTCGGCCGCCTGGTGCTCACCAAGCAGCTCGTGCCCTTCTACTTCCTGGGCTTCCTGCTGTGCTCCTACGCCAACGTGCCCGTCCTGGGCGTCGCCCTGATCGCCATCATCATCGGCATCGACAAGTTCGACCTGCTCGGCCTGGGCGGAGCCCAGCCCCAGCTCTCCGCGGAAGGGGATGAGGACGATGACTTCTAGTCCCGAGAACAAGATCACGCGCTCCGACCTCGTCAAGAGCGCCGTCAACGTCGGCGCCCTGGGCATGGAGTTCTCCTGGACCTACTACAAGCAGATGAACATCGCCTTCTGCCTGATGGTCGCCAACATGCTCAAGAAGATCTACGCCGGCCGCCCCGACGACTACGCCGAGGCCCTGCACCGCCACTGCGCGTTCTTCAACATCACCGTCCAGTTCGCCCCGTTCGTCGGCGGCATCGCGATGGCCATGGAGGAGAAGGTCGCCCGCGGCGAGATCGAGCCCGAGAGCGTCAACGACGTCAAGGCCGCCCTCATGGGCCCGCTGTCCGGCATCGGCGACTCCATCTTCCTGTCGACGCTGCGCGTGGTCGCCGCCGCGGTGGGCATCAGCCTGTGCCAGGCCGGCAACCCCTTCGGCCCCATCGCCTTCCTGCTCATCTACAACGTCCCCGGCTTCGCGCTGCGCATCTGGGGCGCCGTCAAGGGCTACGAGCTGGGCGTGGGCTTCCTGGACGAGGCCCAGAGGACCGGCCTCATGCAGAAGATCATGACCTGCGTGGGCATCGTGGGCGTCATGGTCGTGGGCGCCATGTGCAAGGACATGTTCTGGGCCAGCATCCCGGTGGCCATCGGCTCGGGCGACGACGCCCAGACCCTCCAGGACATCCTGGACGGCATCATGCCCGGCATGCTCGGCATGATCGCCTTCTGGCTGTACTACTGGCTGCTGTCCAAGAAGATCAACCCCATGGTGCTGATCGTGGCCACCATGGTCGTGGGCATCATCGGCGCGTTCTTCGGCGTGCTGGCGTAGGTTCCTGCGTTCTATTCTGCCCCCAAGGGAAACGGCGACCCATTGCGGTCGCCGTTTTTTATTACCGAAAGCTAGCTGGAGGTGTTTCGTGATTCGATCTGACAATCCACCCGATAATGGCGTGAGCGGGGCGATGTATCTATTTGGCACGGCGCTCCTGTGGAGTTTTATCGGCATCCTCGTTCACGCAAATTCGCAGTCAGCTCTTTTGATTGGTGCCGTCACGGCAATATTTATGGCGCTCTTTATCCTGCTCGTCGGCAGGCCTGTCCTCCGCGTCAGCCGTCTTATTGTCCTTGTGGCCGTCTGCAACTTCGTGACGGGCACCACGTTTAACTTTGCCAACCAGCTCACGACGGTCGGCAACGCGATCGTCCTGCAGTACACCTCGATGATTTTCGTTATCGTGTATCAATCGCTCGCAACTCGCACGTTGCCCTCGCCTGCGAAGATTGCCTCCGTGGTGGTTGCTTTTACGGGTATGGGACTTTTCTTTTTAGGTGATTTGAGTGCCGAGGGCATGCTCGGCAACCTGCTTGCCGTCATTTCGGGCGCCACCTTTGGGCTGTGTTTCTTTTTAAACTCTCGCTCCGATGCGTCGCCCATGGTGTCCTCGCTCATCTCCTGCGGCATCTCGATACTGCCGATCGTCTATTTTGCAGGCGACCTAGGCTCCGTGAAACCCTTTGAGTGGGGGCTTATGCTGGTGCATGGCCTTTTTTGCAGTGGCCTTGCGAGTGTGCTGTATGCCAAGGGGATTGCGCGCACCAACGCGTTTGCGGCCAACTTGGTCTGCATGAGTGAGGTCGTGCTCGCTCCCTGCTGGTCGGCGCTCCTCTTTGGCGAGGTCTTTAGCTGGAACGAGTTCTTGGGCGCGGCGATGATCGTTTTGGTGATTGTGGCCAACTTGGCATCCGATGCTTTTGGCGACGGCTTTCTGGTGGCGCTTGTCCGCCATCGAAACAAAGAGCGTGCCTGATGGGATGCGTCTGCCGTTTACGGTAAAAAACACCCCGCTGAGCGACTGGTATTAAATAAGGCGAACCTGCATACCTATAATTGGTATCAAATCATTTGTGCCTGGTATGGGTGTTAGCAGCACGCCAGGTGCGCTTCGGACCGTGTGGTCAAACTCCCGGATTGATATCAATAACGCGCGCGACGGGAGTGACGACGGTTCGAGATTCCTTATTGGGAGGAACTATGCTTGTCCAAGCAATCCTCGTCGGCTTAGTCGGAGCTTTTGGATGTCTCGACTACCAGCTCGGCACCCTCTACGCATTCCGCCCCATCGTCCTGTGCCCGCTCGTGGGCCTGGTGCTGGGGGACCTGCAGACTGGCCTTGCCGTTGGCGCCAGTCTGGAGTTGCTGTTCATGGGCTCGATCTCCATCGGCGCCTACGTACCGCCTAACGAAACCGTCGGCGGCGTGCTCGCTTGCGCCTTCGCCATTCAGCTCGGTCAGGGTACCGAGACGGCCATCGCGCTCGCCATGCCCATCGCCGTCCTTGCGCTGACGATCGGCAACATTACCAATGCCTTGTTCCCCGTGTTTGTCGATATGGCAGACAAGTTTGCCCTCAAGGGGAACCTCAAGGGTATCTACGCCGTTCATTGGGGAATTGGAATCTGGGGCTGCGTCGAGTACTTCTTGCTGTGCGGCGGCGCCTTCTATTTGGGTTCCGACGCCATCCAGGGCTTGCTCGACTTCATCCCGCCCTTCATCATCGACGGTTGTGGCGTTGCCGCCAACATCCTGCCGGCCATGGGCTTCGCCATGCTCGGCCGCCTGGTGCTCACCAAGCAGCTCGTGCCCTTCTACTTCCTGGGCTTCCTGCTGTGCTCCTACGCCAACGTGCCCGTCCTGGGCGTCGCCCTGATCGCCATCATCATCGGCATCGACAAGTTCGACCTGCTCGGCCTGGGCGGAGCCCAGCCCCAGCTCTCCGCGGAAGGGGATGAGGACGATGACTTCTAGTCCCGAGAACAAGATCACGCGCTCCGACCTCGTCAAGAGCGCCGTCAACGTCGGCGCCCTGGGCATGGAGTTCTCCTGGACCTACTACAAGCAGATGAACATCGCCTTCTGCCTGATGGTCGCCAACATGCTCAAGAAGATCTACGCCGGCCGCCCCGACGACTACGCCGAGGCCCTGCACCGCCACTGCGCGTTCTTCAACATCACCGTCCAGTTCGCCCCGTTCGTCGGCGGCATCGCGATGGCCATGGAGGAGAAGGTCGCCCGCGGCGAGATCGAGCCCGAGAGCGTCAACGACGTCAAGGCCGCCCTCATGGGCCCGCTGTCCGGCATCGGCGACTCCATCTTCCTGTCGACGCTGCGCGTGGTCGCCGCCGCGGTGGGCATCAGCCTGTGCCAGGCCGGCAACCCCTTCGGCCCCATCGCCTTCCTGCTCATCTACAACGTCCCCGGCTTCGCGCTGCGCATCTGGGGCGCCGTCAAGGGCTACGAGCTGGGCGTGGGCTTCCTGGACGAGGCCCAGAGGACCGGCCTCATGCAGAAGATCATGACCTGCGTGGGCATCGTGGGCGTCATGGTCGTGGGCGCCATGTGCAAGGACATGTTCTGGGCCAGCATCCCGGTGGCCATCGGCTCGGGCGACGACGCCCAGACCCTCCAGGACATCCTGGACGGCATCATGCCCGGCATGCTCGGCATGATCGCCTTCTGGCTGTACTACTGGCTGCTGTCCAAGAAGATCAACCCCATGGTGCTGATCGTGGCCACCATGGTCGTGGGCATCATCGGCGCGTTCTTCGGCGTGCTGGCGTAAGGGCCCGGCTGCATAGACTGTCATTGCAACCTGGTAAGGGGATGGAGCGGGCCTATACCCTCCATCCCCTTACTTGTATAGAGGGAGTTCGTATGTTCGCGAAGGATCGCGAAGCAATGCGCCTGACGCCGGCAGAAGTCAGGCTGATTCTTATTGAGTCCCTGCAGTGGTGCGCCAACAACGCGGTGTACTTTTTAGGGCTTATCGGCGCGGCGACGTATGATCTGGCTGGCACGGCGTTTTTGGTTGCTGCCATTACGCTCGTACGCAATCTTATGACGTCGGCGGGCAATATGGTGTCGGGCTCGGTCATCGACCGTTTTGGTCCGCGCCGGACGTCGTTTGTGACGTGCGTGATTACGGCGGTGCTATCGCTTGGCGTGGGGTTGGCGCCGTTGTCTGTCCCCGGGCTTGTGTTTGCTGCGTGCGTCTTGGGGCTTGCGGGCGGCTTTATCAACACCTGCACGCATGCGTTTCCGGGATACCTGGAGTCGACCACCGAGGGCCGTACCCGCGTGAACGGCCTCATGGTCTTCTATAGCAATATCGCCTATACCGCCGGCCCGCTGCTCGGCGGCGCCATCGTGAGTTGTTTTGCCACGCAGTCTGTTTACCTGCTCATGGCTGGCATGATGGGCATGGCGGCCATGCTCTCCTTGGGCTGTCACGAGTGTGTTGCTCCCGCAAAAGGGGGGAAGCCGAAGGGCGGTATTCTGGGCGGCATGGCCGAGGGCGCGCGACTTACGTTTCGCGACCACGACCTGCGCCTCATCTTTATCTCGGGCTTTTTGGGTTTCTTTGCGTTTGGCGCGTTCGATTCGCTGGAGTCGTTGTTCTATCGCGATGTGCTCAACGTGGATATCGTCTGGCTGGGCTGGCTGTCCTCGGTCGTGGGCCTCACTTCCTCGGTGGGCGCGTTCATCCTGACCAAGCTTTCTGCCCGCCATGTCAACCTGCGATTGCTGCTCGGCGCGCTCATGGCCGTGGGCATTGGGTCCATGGTGTACGTGGGCACCGATATGCTGGGGGTCGCGATTATCGGTCAGGCGATTAACGGTCTGGCCTGGGGATTCCTGGAACCGCTGCAGATGATCTTGATTCAGGAGCGCGCTGACATCAAATACCTGGGGCGCATTACCGGCTTTGTGCGTTTTGGCCTGATGAGCGCCGGCGTGCTGCCGCTGCTGGCGGCTCCGTTTTTGGCGGAGGCTTTGGGCGTCCAGGCGGTGCTGTTTGGGGCATCGACCATTATTGCGCTGGTAGGAACGCTGTTCTTTGTCACACAAGGGAGGCGCCAGAGGCGTTAGCTATACATTCAATTCTAATTTAATACCACTCACCAGAGAATTTCGACCGTTCACCGAGGATTGGAACAGATTGATAAGTGGTATTAAAAACATGTTAGGTGTATGTCTATAATTGGTATCGAAAAGAAACGCGATGTATAGAGTTGCGTGCAGGACAGAAAGGAAAAGCCATGAAGGAAACCGAGAAGATCGAGATCATGCATTTCGACCAGGAGGGCTATCTCGAGGACGGCAAGGCGCTCTACGAGACCGGCAAGAAGATGACCGCGCTCGCCGACAAGGTCGCCGACGAGGGCTACGACGCCGTGTTCCTGATGGGCGTCGGCGGCACCTGGGACGAGCTCATGCAGCTCGAGTACCTCATGAACAAGTTCGGCGACCGCGACCTCGAGGTCTACCTGATCCACGCCGCCGAGTGGAACGTCATGGGCCACAAGCGCATGACCGACAGGTCCGTCGTGCTGACCGCCTCCGAGTCCGGCACCACCCCCGAGGTGCTCGAGGCCGTCGGCAAGATGAGGGAGATGGGCGTGCGCGTCTTCGCCATGACCAACCCCGAGGGCAAGATCGGGCAGGCCGTGGGCGCCGAGAACTGCGTCATGATGGCCTCCGACCACGGCGCCGGCGGCTGCGAGAAGGGCTACTACCTCGCCGACTGCTTCGGCCTGCGCCTGCTCAACCGCCGCGGCTGCTTCCCCAAGTTCGACCTGTTCATCGAGCAGACGAAGGACGTCTGGAAGGACATGCTCGACATCCGCAAGCGCTTCGAGCCGCGCGCCGAGGAGCTCGCCAAGAAGTACGCCCTGGCCCCCTACACCATGTTCATCGGCTCCGGCGCCCTGTGGGGCGAGACCATCCTGTTCTCGATGTGCATCCTCGAGGAGATGCAGTGGAAGCGCACCCGCTACATCACCTCGGCCGACTTCTTCCACGGCACCCTCGAGCTCGTGGAGCCCGGCGTCCCGGTCTTCCTGTTCATGGGCGAGGACGAGAACCGCAAGCTCGACGAGCGCGTCCGCGCGTTCCTGACCCGCGGCGTGACCGGCGACACCGACATCAACATCATCGACACCGCCGAGTTCGCGATCCCCGGCCTTGACGACGAGTTCCGCGTCATCGTCTCCCCGTGGATTCTGACGGTGCTCGTGACCGACCGCCTGGCTCGCTACTACGAGACGGTCACCAAGCATAACCTCAAGTATCGTCGCTACTATCACCAGTTCGACTACTAAAGAAAACGGGTGCGGGAACGTGCCGGGCTATTGAGAGGAACACAGAATGAGACAGTACATCATCGCCAGCCATGCGCACTTCGCTACCGGCATCAAGGAGAGCGTCGAGCTGCTCTCGGGCGCTCGCGACAACGTCCACGATCTTTCGATGTTCGTCGATGGCCGCATGGACGTGGCCGAGGAGGCCCAAAAACTGCTGGCAGGCATGTCTGCTGACGATGATGTCGTTGTCTGCACCGACCTCTTTGGCGGCAGCGTCAACAACGAGTTCACCAAGATCGTCCAGACGCGTCCCCGCACGTACCTCGTTACCAACATGAACCTTCCTCTCCTCATCCAGTTGCTGTTCTCTGACGAGTCGGCGCCGGTTGAGGAGACGATTCGCGCCATCGTCGCTGCGGACGATACGCGCGTGAAGTTTGTCAACGATCTTTTGGTCGATGACGACGAGGAAGAAGAGTTCTAATCCGCAGCACCTACTGACACGCCGTAAGACGGCACAAGACCTTTGGGGGGTCACATTATGATTCAGCTACTTCGCGTTGACCATCGCCTGCTTCATGGCCAGGTCGCAGTTTCCTGGGTTCAGGGCCTTGGCTCCAACTGCATCTTCTGCGTGGGCGATAAGGTCGCTAACGACCCGGTGTGGAAGACGACGCTCAAGATGGGCAAGCCTGCCGGCTGCAAGCTCGTCATCAAAGATATGGAGCATGCAATCGAAGCTATCAACTCGGGCGTGACCGACAAGTACAAGATGATCATCTGTGTCGCCACTATTGCTGAGGCAAAGCAGCTTGTTGAGGGCTGCCCGCA
>CABUCA010000081.1 GCA_902489965.1 uncultured Collinsella sp. | reverse complement strand
CCTTTTGAATGACAAATTGTCGTTCTGGGCGGCGCGCAGCGTCGACTGGTTGCGCGGTTCGTAGAACCGCGCAACATGAGAGCGCCCCCTCCCGCGCACGGAACGGGAGGGGGCTAAAGGTAGGAGTCTACCGGTGGGTTGACCCCACCGGACAGACGATGACCAGGTGATCCTTTACAGGATCGTCAAGGTTTCCGTGGGGTACCCGTTGGGTACTTAGAGCAGCACGCAGGCGACGGTCAGGATGACGGCGCAGACGACGGAGAGCGCGACGATGAGCTTAAGGGCAAACTTGAGCCAGGTCGTCCACTCGATCTTGGCCAGGGCGAGACCGCCCATGATGGCACCGGAGGTCGGGGTGAACAGGTTCACGACACCGATAGCAGCGGAGAAGATCATGACCATGACCTCGGGCGAGAAGCCGAGCTTAACAGCCAGCGGTCCCATGATGGGCATGGAGACGGTAGCCATACCAGAGGTCGAGGGGATCAGGAAGGACAGGCCGAAGTAGACCAGGAAGCTCATGGGAGCGAAGATCACGCCGGACAGGCCAGCCAGAGCATTGGCGGCAGCGTCGAGGACGTAGACGTCGAGGCCGGTGTTAGCCATGAGGACGGAGATACCACGGGCGAGGGCGATGACGAGAACAACGGACATCATGTCGGCAGCGCCGGTGATGAAGGTGTTGACGATCTGCTTCTCGGACAGGCCACCGATGATACCGATCAGGACGGCCATGAGGAAGAACCAGGTGGAAGCCTCGTCGAAGTACCACTGGCCAATGGGCAGGCCGGTGATCAGAGCAGACCAGCCCTGGACGACGGCGTTACCATCGGCGTCGTAGACAGCGCCAGCGTCGAAGAAGTTGGCGACGCCCTCGTTGAGATCGGCCAGCGGAATGAAGCCGACGATCATGACGACGAAGGTGAAGGCGAAGGCGATCAGAACACCCTTCTGACGACCGGTGAGCTTGACCTCCTTGTGGACCTCGGAAGCAGCCTTGCCGTGAGCCTCTTCGGCGTCCTTGAGCTCCTGCATCGACAGGATGGTGGAACCCTTGTCAGCCTTGACCTTCTTGGCATAGTTCATCACGAAAACGATGGACATAGCGGTAGTGACAATCCACAGGACGGCACCGAGGCCGATGATGATGGACTGGTTGACCTCAATGCCAACGCCGGTCAGAGCGTCGACGGCAGCGCCGACGGCGAACGGGTTAACCGTGGAGCCCAGGCAGCCGCAGCCAGCGCCGAGCAGGACGGTAGCGGCGCCGACCATGGGGTCGAAGCCAGCGGCCATCATGGTAGCGGCGAGCAGGGCGTAGAAGGGAACGGTCTCCTCGCACATACCATAGGTGGTACCACCGAGGGAGAAGATGAGCATAAGGACAGGAACGAGCATGATCTCGTTGCCCTTAAGCTTCTGCACCAGAACGGCGATGCCGTTGTCCAGAGCGCCGGTCTCGGTCATCATACCGAGGAAGCCGCCCAGGATCATAACGAAGAGGCAGACGGGCAGAGCGTCAGCGAAGCCCAGGATCGGGGCGGTGCAGAAATCGCTCAAGCGGGCTGCAGTAACCGCGCCGCCGGACGTGCCGGAGACGATAACGGTAATCACTGCAACAATTGCCAGCAGAGCTAGAAGAATGGTGAACGATGAAGGCATACCGCGCTTTTTCTTAGCGGTCTCAGTCATGGTTCTCATCCCCCCTTCATAAATCATTTAACTTTCTCGCGCTAAGCGGATCTTCCGTGCCGTGCCCACCGCCCGACGCGAGATATTTACCAGACAAAGCCGCTCGGGGTGTGCAGCAAGACACCCCGAGCGAGATGCTAGATGCTCTTACTTGAGCGTGGCGTACATGACAGCCTTGATGGTGTGCATGCGGTTCTCGGCCTCGTCGAAGACCTTGGAAGCGGGGCTCTCGAAGACCTCGTCGGTGACCTCCTGCTCGGTGATGCCGAACTGCTCGCACTTCTCTGCGCCAATCGTGGTGTTGGTGTCGTGGAAGCTGGGCAGGCAGTGCAGGAAGATGGCACCCGGGTTGGCCATAGCCATGACCTCGGAGGTAACACGATACGGGGTAAGCTGAGCGATGCGCTCGGCCCAGACCTCGTCGGGCTCGCCCATGGAGACCCACACGTCGGTGTAGATAACGTCGGCACCGGTGACGCCGGCCTTGACGTCGGTGGTCAGCTTGATGGTGCAGCCGTTGGCCTCGGCGATGGGCTTGCAGGCCTCGATGACGTCGTCAGCGGGCATGCACTCCTCGGGGCCGCAGGCCACGAAGTTCATACCGAGCTTGGAGCAGACGACCATGAGGGAGCGAGCAACGTTGTTCTTGCAGTCGCCCATGAAGACGAGAGTCTTGCCCTTGATGTCGTAGTTGAAGTTCTCCTGGACGGTCAGGATGTCGGCGAGCATCTGGGTGGGATGCCACTCGGTGGTCAGGCCGTTCCAGACAGGCACGCCGGACTTAGCAGCGAGCTCCTCGACGTCGTCCTGGGCAAAGCCACGGAACTCGATGCCGTCATACATGCGGCCGAGAACGCGGGCGGTGTCCTCGATGGACTCCTTCTTGCCCATCTGCGACGAACCCGGATCGAGGTAGGTGACGCCCATGCCCAGATCCATGCCGCCGACCTCGAAGGCGCAGCGGGTACGAGTGGAGGTCTTCTGGAAGAGCAGAACGATGTTCTTGCCCTCGAGATAGCGGTGCGGAACGCCAGCGCGCTTCATATCCTTGAAGTTCTTGGAAAGCTTGAGCAGGTACTCGATCTCCTCGGTGGTGAGGTCGAGAAGCTTGAGGAAGCTACGGCCGGAGAGGTTAACACCCATGGTTCGATTCCTTTCGAAGAAATGAATTGCGTAAGTATTAGTGTTGCCCGTTTAACGGGCGAAGCCGGTGCGGTTGTAGGGGGACCGCACCGGAAACGGAAAGACTTAGAGGTCCTCGCGCCAGAAGGGCATGCTCATGCAGCGCGGGCCGCCGCGGCCGCGGGAGAGCTCGGCGGAGGGCACGACGAGAAGGTCCAGGCCCTCCTTGTACAGCACGTCGTTGGTGACGGTGTTGCGGGCGTAGACGCAGATCTTGCCGGGCTCGACGCACAGGGTGTTGGAGCCGTCGTTCCACTGCTCGCGGGAGGCCGCGATCGGGTCGCCGCCGCCGCAGGGGATCAGCTTGACCTGGTCGACGCCGGTGGCGTCCTCCAGGACGTGCTCGAGGGTGTCCTCGATCAGGCGGATGTTCACGTCGCCCGGGTTCTTGCCGGCGGTCAGCTCGTAGACGCGCAGGGTGCCCATGATGGCGGGGTGGATCGTGAACTTATCGACGTCGATCTGGGTGAAGACCGTGTCGAGGTGCATGAAGGCGCGCGAGACCGGGATGTCGAAGGCCAGGATGCGCTCGACCTTGGAGTCGGAGTTCCAGAAGATGTTCTGGGCCATGACGTCGATCGCGGCGGCCTGGGTGCGCTGGGAGATGCCGACGGCGAGGGTCTTCTCGTTGATGTTCAGCACGTCGCCGCCCTCGGTGTGGAACTGGCAGTCGCGGCGGAAGTACAGCGAGACGTCCTTGTAGTCGGGGTGGTACTTGAAGATGTACTTGCCGTACAGGGTCTCGCGGTTGCGGGTGACCGAGTACATGCGGTTGAGGTTGACGCCCTCGCCGACGACCGCGAACGGGTCGCGGGTGAAGTAGAGGTTGGGCATCGGGTCGATGATCAGGTCGGACTCGGACTCGGAGTTGACCAGGGAGTCGAGGGTCGTGGACGCCGTGAGGGGCATGTCGATCTCGGACTTGGTCATGCCGGCCATGGTCTTCTTGACGAACTCGAGGTTGTCCTCGATGGAGTCCAGCTTCTCGCGGACGATCTGCGGCATGTGCTGGCCGCGGATGCCGGCCTCGGCGATGTACTGGTCGGTGAACTCGGCGCGGGCGCCGGGGACCTGGTCGAACACCTCGGCGACGAGGTTCTCGAGATAGAGGACCTCCACGCCCTGGTCCCTCAGGATCTGGGCGAAGGTGTCGTGCTCCTGCTGCGCGACCTCCAGGAACGGGACGTCGTCGAACAGGAGTCGCTCGAGCTCGTCGGGCGGCAGGTTGAGGAGCTCGTCGCCGGGACGGTGCAGGCAGACCTTCCTGAGCTTGCCGATCTCGGAAGGCACGTGCAGACCTTTCGTCATGGCCTCCTACCTTTCTTTCGGGCCCTTGTCAGGGCCGATTCGTTAGCGCCCCTCCGTGTGAGGCGTTATTGCTGACGACATATTTATATCCAAAATCAGCCCATACTTCCACCTTGCCCCCGAACGGTTTTTTATAGGGGGTGAACGGCATACACATATACTTCACGCATGGCACACTTCATCTTAATAAAGCGTATTTACGTGCTTAAACGCGTTTTCAATCCTAAAATCAAATGGAACTTAACTTTGTTAAACCATCCTCAAATTGCATATTTCCACTAAAGCTATGAATAGAATTAGCGGTTCATACCGCGTCTCAACCATTTTCATTTTTATTCAGAAAAAAGTTTGTCCTATTCATTTCTGGTAAATAAATTACCGTTTACCAGACGCTTGATACCGTTCACCGGAAACTCAGTATAAGGCCCAGCGGATACCGGCTCGCTTTACGGCCCCATTTGTAGCAACTTGACTTCTCGGTATAGAAAAACGGACCCGCTTCACTAGGGAAACGGGTCCGTTTTCGATTATCTTCGGCCAATTTAGATAACGCCCTCGAAGATCATCGGAATCCTAGCGATCAAACTCCGCCAGCGCCTCGCCCAAAAGCCTCAGGCCCTCGCGCAGAACGTCCTCGCTCGCGCAGTAGCCCAGGCGTGCGCCACAGGGAAGCTCAAAGCGGCTGCCGGGTACCAGCAGCACTCCCCTCTCGGACAGCAGGCGCTTGCAGAACTCCTCGTCGTCCTCGGGAATATCCAGCTGGATAAACGAGGTAGACACGCCCTGTGGGGCCGTCCAGGAAACGCGATGCTGCGTATCGATCCAAGCCTGCGCGATATCGCGGTTGCCAAACACGATCTTGCGATTGCGCTCGAGGATCTTGTCCTTGTGCTCAAGCACATAGGTCGCCAAGGCGTCGTTGAACACACCGCCGCAGATCATGGTGTAATCGCGATAGGTACGGATGCGGTTGGACACCTCTTCGTCGGCCACGACCCAGCCCACGCGGGCCGCAGGCGTCGAATAGGTCTTCGACAACGAGTTGGTGACAATGGCCCTCTCGTACACGTCGACCATCGACATAAAGGACTCAGTGTTTTCGAGCGGCAGATACACCTCGTCGCACAGCACGTAGGCGCCCACCGAACGGGCGATCTCGGCAATCTGGCCGAGCATATCGGTATCGAGCACCGTACCGATGGGGTTCGATGCGTTGTTTATGCAGATAAGCTTGGTGTTGGGGCGCACCAAGCGCTTGAGTTCCTCGATATCGGGCTTCCAGCCGAGTTCCTCGCAAAGCTCCCAATACTCGACCTCGGCGCCCAGCGTGCGCGGAATCTCGTAGAGCGGCGCGTAGGTGGGCCACTCGGCGATAACGTGGTCGCCGGGCTCGACCACGGCCATGATGGCGTTGAGGTTCGCACCCGTGCAGCCATTGGTCTGCAGAATGTGGTCGGGATTGACCTCCCGACGATACAGCTTGGCAACCACGGCCTTAAACTCCGGCGAGCCCTCGATCCAGCCGTAGTTCATCTTCTCGCGGTCCAAGCGCTCGTAGAACGTGGCGCCGTCCTGCTCATCGAGCGCGCGCAGCTCGCCCATGGTGAGCGACGAGATCGTCGACTGGGCGATGTCCCACGTGGCACTTTTCTCCCAAACGTTGAGCCATTCCTCAACGCCAATCGTCTTGATGTCCATGGCCAAGCTCCTTACAAAAGCAGTCATCCAATCGTGTTGACGTCCCTCATACAAGATTGGGGCGGTGCGAAAACCCGCACCGCCCCAATGGGAGACATCTAATGGCAGCTAGATGTATGTATTATGACCTGTACGGGTCCTGAAAGACCTTAGAGGTCCTCGCGCCAGAAGGGCATGCTCATGCAGCGCGGGCCGCCGCGGCCGCGGGAGAGCTCGGCGGAGGGCACGACGAGAAGGTCCAGGCCCTCCTTGTACAGCACGTCGTTGGTGACGGTGTTGCGGGCGTAGACGCAGATCTTGCCGGGCTCGACGCACAGGGTGTTGGAGCCGTCGTTCCACTGCTCGCGGGAGGCCGCGATCGGGTCGCCGCCGCCGCAGGGGATCAGCTTGACCTGGTCGACGCCGGTGGCGTCCTCCAGGACGTGCTCGAGGGTGTCCTCGATCAGGCGGATGTTCACGTCGCCCGGGTTCTTGCCGGCGGTCAGCTCGTAGACGCGCAGGGTGCCCATGATGGCGGGGTGGATCGTGAACTTATCGACGTCGATCTGGGTGAAGACCGTGTCGAGGTGCATGAAGGCGCGCGAGACCGGGATGTCGAAGGCCAGGATGCGCTCGACCTTGGAGTCGGAGTTCCAGAAGATGTTCTGGGCCATGACGTCGATCGCGGCGGCCTGGGTGCGCTGGGAGATGCCGACGGCGAGGGTCTTCTCGTTGATGTTCAGCACGTCGCCGCCCTCGGTGTGGAACTGGCAGTCGCGGCGGAAGTACAGCGAGACGTCCTTGTAGTCGGGGTGGTACTTGAAGATGTACTTGCCGTACAGGGTCTCGCGGTTGCGGGTGACCGAGTACATGCGGTTGAGGTTGACGCCCTCGCCGACGACCGCGAACGGGTCGCGGGTGAAGTAGAGGTTGGGCATCGGGTCGATGATCAGGTCGGACTCGGACTCGGAGTTGACCAGGGAGTCGAGGGTCGTGGACGCCGTGAGGGGCATGTCGATCTCGGACTTGGTCATGCCGGCCATGGTCTTCTTGACGAACTCGAGGTTGTCCTCGATGGAGTCCAGCTTCTCGCGGACGATCTGCGGCATGTGCTGGCCGCGGATGCCGGCCTCGGCGATGTACTGGTCGGTGAACTCGGCGCGGGCGCCGGGGACCTGGTCGAACACCTCGGCGACGAGGTTCTCGAGATAGAGGACCTCCACGCCCTGGTCCCTCAGGATCTGGGCGAAGGTGTCGTGCTCCTGCTGCGCGACCTCCAGGAACGGGACGTCGTCGAACAGGAGTCGCTCGAGCTCGTCGGGCGGCAGGTTGAGGAGCTCGTCGCCGGGACGGTGCAGGCAGACCTTCCTGAGCTTGCCGATCTCGGAAGGCACGTGCAGACCTTTCGTCATGGCCTCCTACCTTTCTTTCGGGCC
>CABUCA010000080.1 GCA_902489965.1 uncultured Collinsella sp. | reverse complement strand
GGCCGACGACCCTGCCTACGCTGTCCCGCCAGCGCACCAACCGGGCAGATCGCCACGACACCCGTCACACGTCCCGGCTCGCCCGAGCATTCGTACACGTAATACGCCGCACCCGGGTCCTTGAGCATCAGACCATCGGCAAGGGCTCCGCGCAGAGCATCGTTGCCGCTCAGGATGCTGCCCATTGCAGGCAGCGCCTCGAGCACGCGGTCCTGAGCCGGGCGGATGCAGGGAAACGGAAGTGCTTTCATGGGCGGTCCTAACGCACGAGTCGGTTTGTTCGCGGCTTATTATGCCCCAACTTGGCCGCTCGCGTCCCAGAGCACGTTATCGGCGAGCGCGATTAGCACCTGCTGACAACGAACGATATCGGCGTGGGGCACATATTCGTTGGGCTTGTGCGCGGGCGCGAGCGACCCGGGACCGTAGCTCATGCAATTGCGGTTACCTGTCTTGCCGGCAATGACGGCGGTGTCGGTGTAGCCGGTAAAGAAGCCGACGGTCGTGTCCGCGTCCGTCACGTCATCGACGGCACGCTTGAGCGCTGCTAGAAGGGGAGAGTTCGGGTCGCGCTCGATGGCGGGGCGGTCGCCCGTTACGGTGTAGCTGCCATGGCAACCGGGAACGGCGGCTTCGGCGACGGCGATGGCCTGCTCTACCATGCGTGTTGCGGCGGCCGTATCGGTCGGCGGGGTCAGGCGCATGTCGACCCAGACTTTGGCGCGGTCGGGTACGACGTAGGGGCGATATCCGCCCTCGATTTGGCCAAACGTGATGGTCGAAGGCCCCAGCTCATCGTGCGCGGGCAGCGCCATAAACGCGCGACGGAGCGAACACACGACCTCGGCCATGGCAGCGACGGCATCCGCGCCCTTCCAGGGCTGGCTCGCATGCGCCGTCACGCCAGTCATTTCAATCTCGAACCACGTACGCCCCTTGTGCGCCACCTGGATCTGTCCGTCGGTGGGCTCGGTGTCCAGCACCCATTCACGCGAGCCGACCCAGCCAGCATCGATCGTGGCCTCTGAGCCGCGCATAAAGTCCTCCTCGTCGACCGAGCAAATGAGTGAGAAGCCACGGCGGGGCAGCTTGCCTTCTGCCGCCACGCGCTCGAGCGTATGGACCAGTGCGGCAATGGCGCAGGCCAGGCCACCCTTCATATCGCAGGCACCGCGGCCATAGAGTTTATCGTTGCGCACGATCGCTCCGAGCGGCGGAATGTCCGCGTCCCAGCCATCGCCCAGTGTAACGGTATCCATATGGCAGATATAGACGAGCCGTGGCTCGTCGCTCAGTCCCGGCACGGTGACCATAAGGTTGCGGCGCCCGGGCAGCACCTCGAGTTCCTCAACCTGCACGGCATCGAGTACCGGATGGCTCAGCTGCGCCAACCGTTCCTCAACCAACGCTTTGATATAGCGTTCAATCTCGCCCTCATACGCACCTGGGTCGGAACTGTCGATCCGCACGAGCCCTTGCGTAAGCCGCCAGGCAAAATCTGTATCAACCATAGGCACCTCACAGATAGTTAGGTCAACATACAGATTGTATGCCAAGAAGCGGCTCGGCGCATTTAATGGAGCGCTCACAAAAACGGGGGCGCCTCTCGTGCGAAAGGCACCCCCGCGGGCATTCAATGTCAGTGACGGGCAGGCCACATGGGGAGCTGCCCGTCAGGTCAGTCGGCGCTACTTGATCACGCGCACGCGATACATCGACGGAATCTGCTTGAGCGCCTCGATGGTGCTGCTGTCCAGGTGCTCATCGGTGTCGAACATGGTGTAGGCGTTCTCGCCGGCGGACTCGTTGGTCATACGCTGCACGTTGGCGTTGTCTTTGGCCAGGATTGCCGTGATCTGGCCGATCATGTTGGGCACGTTGGCGTGCAGGCAGGCGATGCGGCTTGCGGCGCGCGCCTTGCCCATGCTGCAGGCAGGATAGTTGACGCTGTGCGCGATATTGCCGTTCTCCAGGTAATCCTTGAGCTCGCTGATGGCCATGTCGGCGCAGTTGGCCTCGGCTTCGCCGGTGCCGGCGCCCGAGTGCGTGGTGATAAACGTATTGGGCATCTTGACCGTCTTGGGCGTGGCGAAGTCGCAGCTAAACCAGCTGAGCTTGCCCTCGCGCAGGGCAGCGTCGACGGCATCCTCGTCAATGATGGTTTCGCGCGCGTAGTTGATGAGCACGGCGTCGGGTGCCAGCAGGTTAATCTGCTCGGTGCTGATCATGCCGATGGTGTCTGCCTTGCTGGGCACGTGCACGGTGAGGTAGTCGCAGCCGCGGCATAGATCCTCGAGCGTGCCCACGCGCTGCACCTCGCGGCTCAGCACCCACGCGTGCTCGACGGAAATGAACGGGTCGTAGCCGTAGACATCCATGCCCAGGTCGACGCAGGCGTTGGCGACCTTGGAGCCTACGTTGCCCAGACCGATGACGCCGATGCGCTTGCCTTTAAGCTCGCGGCCCACAAAGGCCTTCTTGGCCTTTTCGGCATCGACCTGAATCTCGGGGTCGTCGGCGTTGTCGCGCACCCAGTTCATCGACTGTACTACGCCGCGGCTCGAGAGCACCAGCATGCCCAGGACGAGCTCCTTGACGGCATTGCTATTGGCGCCAGGGGAGTTAAAGACGACGACGCCCTTCTTGGCGTACTCCTCGACGGGGATGTTGTTGACGCCGGCGCCGCAGCGGGCGATGGCGCGGATGCCCTCGGGCAGCTCGTAGCCGTGCAGGTCGGTCGAGCGCATCAGGATCGCGTCGGCCTCCTCGGCGGTGCTTACAAATTCGTAGCCTTCGCCAAACTCGACTTTGCCGTCTTTGGTGATGTCGTCGATGGTCTTAATCTTGCGCATGAAAAACTCCTTAGCTGGTTTGTTTAAAACAAGTGGTTTGAAGTGGCTGATCGGCCCGCGTGCTGCGGGCTAGTTAGATCGCTGGCTCAAACCGTGCTGCGCTTCGAAGTCCTTCATGTACGTGGCCAGTGCCTGCACGTCTTCCATGGTTACGGCGTTGTAGACGCTGGCGCGCATGCCGCCCACCAGGCGATGACCCTTGACGTTTTGAATCTGGTGCTCGGCCGCACCTGCGACAAAGGCCGCGTCGAGCTCGGCGTCGTCGGTGCGGAAGGTGACGTTGGCGATGGAGCGGCTGTCGGCCTGTGTGGTGCCATGGAACAGCATGCTGTGCTCGAGCAGGTTGTAGAGCAGGTTGGCCTTGGCCCAGTTGCGCTCGGCCATGGCGGCAAGTCCGCCGGTCTCCTCGACCCACCGGAACACCTTGCCGCACACGTAGATGCCAAAGGTGTTGGGCGTGTTGAGCATGGAGCCCTTGGCGGCCTGGGCCTTAAGGTCCATGTACTGCGGCGTCTGCGCAAAGGCGGGGCCGTCGGCGATGAAGTCGTCGCGCACGATAACCACGGTCACGCCCGCGGCGCCGGCGTTTTTCTGCGCGCCGGCGTAGATGAGCCCGTAGCGCTCAACATCGAGCGGCTGCGACAAAAAGCAGCTCGAGACATCTGCGACCAGCGGTACGTCGCCGCAAGCGGGCAGCTCGTGGTACATGGTGCCAAAGATGGTGTTGTTCTGGCAGATGTAAACGTAGTCGAGCCCGTCGCTCGCGGCCTCGGCGGCAATGCGAGCGTTGATGTCGGCCATGTCGGGGATGCGGTCGAAGTTGGTGTCCTCGGAGCTCGCGAGCAGCACGGCCTCGCCGTACTTGTCGGCTTCTTTGTATGCCTTGTTGGCAAAGTTGCCGGTCACGATGTAGCCGGCGCGGCCGCGGCGCATGAGGTTCATGGGGATGCCCGCAAACTGCAGCGTGGCGCCGCCCTGCAAAAACAGGACGCGGTAGTTGTTGGGGATGCTCAGCAGGCGACGCAGGGTTACCTCGGCGTCGTCGATGATCTGTTGGTACATGCTAGATCGATGGCTCATCTCGAGCACGGACATGCCGCAACCGCGGTAGTCCATCATCTCGTCGGCGATCTCGGCGAGCACGCTTGTAGGCAGTGCGGCCGGGCCAGCTGAGAAGTTGTGCACACGTGCCATCTTCTAGTTCCCCCTCGTAGTCGTTTGAACGTTCGGGATACTTTAGCACAGTGCAGCGTCAGGCGCGACCGCATCACAGCAAAACCCGAGCGCGCCGCTATGATTTACAGGATGGTTACATGGGGGAGGGGTGCTTTACTCCTCAGGCAAATCCAAATCTGCGAGCGAAGGCATGAGGCTTTCTAGGCGCTTGATCTCTTCGTCGCAAATTAGCTACCTCCTGCCCGCTACGACGCGAGCGTGGCGATGACGGCTTCGTCGCCGGCGTATATTAGGGTGTTGCCGTCGGGGATGATCGTTTGGCCGTCGCGCTTGAGCATCACCACGATAAAGGGGTGCTTGCCCTGCGGCACATCGCGAAGACGCTGGCCGGCCAGGCGACCGTGGGGGGTTACGGTGACCTCGCGCAGCGTAACCTCGGCACGCTCTTCGAACGTTGGGGCGGCCATCACCAGCAGATCGCCTTCCTGGATCACGGTATCGCCGTTGGGCAGCACCGGGTGCGCCCCGTCGCGCAGCACCAGGACCACGAGCATGTCCGTCGCGCTGCCAATATCGGCGAGCGAGCGCTCGGCAAACGGATGGCCAGCACCCACCTTGAGCTTTACAAATGACATGCCGTCTTCGTCGCGATAGTCGTTAAAGGTGCGGCGCACGTCGCCGGTCGCATCGATCATATCGAGCTTCTTCGCCACCGCTGGCAGCAGCGAGCCCTGCACCACAATGCTCGACACGGCAATCACAAACACCAGGTCAAATAGGTCGTGTCCGCCGGGAACGCCGGCCACCACGGCAAAGAGGCTAAACACGACCGAAGCTGCTCCGCGCAGGCCCGCCCAGCTTACGAGCGCGACCTGGCGGGGGTTCGTCTTAAAGGGCGCCAGGAGCACGCCGACGGCGATGGGACGGCTCACGTAGAGCATAAACGCCATGAGCGCCAGGCCCGGCAGCAGCATCTGCGGCAGGCGTGCGGGCGTGACGAGCAGGCCGAGCAAGAAGAAGATCGTCATCTCGGCCATCTCGGTGAGGGTGTCAAAGAAGTGCGCCATCTCGACCTTGCCGGTGATGTCGCTCGCACCCAGCACAATGCCGGCCAGGTATACGGCCAAAAAGCCGTTGCCGCCCAGATAGCTTGGTAGCGCGTAGGCGACGATCGCCACGGCGAACAAGAAGATGGTCTGCGCGCCCTCGGCCGTTGCGTGTGCGCGTTCAATCAGACGGCCCGCCGCCCAGCCGATGGCAAGGCCCAGGCCCGCGCCCAGGATAATCTGCTTGGCCAGCAGT
The DNA here is from genome assembly GCA_902489965.1 of uncultured Collinsella sp. Classification (GTDB taxonomy): domain Bacteria; phylum Actinomycetota; class Coriobacteriia; order Coriobacteriales; family Coriobacteriaceae; genus Collinsella. The sequence continues at coordinate 1,986 of CABUCA010000080.1, read as the reverse complement.
GCGGGAATGTTGATGTCGCCGCCGGCCGCGAGTGTGGCGAGCACGGCGGTGAGCATGTAGGCGACGGGGTCGTTGGAGCCCGATTCGACCTCGAGCAGCGAGTCGGTGCCGCCCTTCAGCGACAGGCTGTGCTCGCGCAGAACGCTAAAGACGCTGGCCGCGTCGGTGGATGCCACGACTGATCCCAGCAGCAGGCCGCCGATCCAGTCGAAGCCCAGCACGAAGTGGGCGAACACGCCGGTGATGCCTGCGGTGATGACGACGCCGAGCGTGCTCAGCAGCACCGCGGGCACGGCGACGGGCTTGGCGCGGTCGATGTTGGTGTTAAAGCCGCCGTAGAACATGATGAACAGCAGCGCCGTGCTGCAGACGGTTTCGGTGAGCGCGTAGTCGCTAAAGTCGATATGCGCCGGGCCGTTGACGCCCAACAGCATGCCGAGCGCGATAAAGATGAGCAGGGTGGGGAAGGGGAGTTTTTTGCCGACGGGTTTGATGGTCAGGCACAAAATGATGACGAGGCCGATAAAGAGAAGGATCTGGTTCATAGATGGTGTCCGCTCCTGGGTGGTTGGCGTGGCACGGTCAGTTGCCTGCGGTTATTTGTACCCAAAGATGGTGGGTTTATGGGGTTGGATTGCGGGCGTGCGCGATATCGTCATAGACGGCTGCCGTCTTTGCCTCTGCTCGGAAACCCTTTCCAGCTTTATTGCAACGGAGTACAATGGGTAACGTTTAAGTTCAACTTGAAGTTTTAGTTGCGGCACCGGGCTTCGGCCGCAATGCAAGGAGAGGCGTACCATGGCGATCTATGTGACATCTGACGCTCACGGGCACGTGCGTGCGCTTGACGAGGCCCTGTCTAAGATCTCGTTGACGTCCGACGACACACTGTACGTGCTGGGCGACATGATCGATCGCGGGCCCGATCCGGTCGGTGTTATTAAGCTCGTGCGCTCGCTGCCCAACGCCCGCGTGCTCAAGGGCAATCACGAGCAGATCATGCTCGATGCCATCATTGGCCAGGATCCGCTCGATGCCGAGACCTGGGATATCAACGGTGGCTGGACGACGCGCGAGCAGCTCAACGACATGGAATTTGAGGCATACGAGGAGCTCGTGCGATGGATGGCCGCGCTGCCGCTCTACGCGGTGGTCGAGACTGCCGAGCGGCCGTACCTGCTGGTGCACGCCGGCATTCAGACCGAGGCGGCGCGTGCGTTTTTGCTTGAGCATGGTGTCGATTGCGGCGACGGCAGGGGAGCGGTGGATGCCGATCGCGAGCTACTTCAGCAGATGCTTGCGGTACAGTCGTCCGATGACCTGCTGTGGATTCGCCATGGCTATTGGGATGCGCCGACGGGGCTGCTTTCTGCCGAGGGCAAGGGTCCGGTCGTCGTGAGCGGCCACACGCCCACGGTGTCGCTCGGGCGTTATTGCGAGGTGGGCGGTCTGGCGGGGCTCGATGAGGAGTCGGGCCGCGGGCAGATCGTGCGCCTGGGCGGCGAGGACACCGCTGGCGTGCCCGATCGCATCGACATCGACTGCGCCGCCGCCACGGGCTCCGAGTTTGGCCGTGTCGGGATCCTGCGCCTGGACGACGGGGCCGAGTTCTACGCGAACATCAACCCGGGCGAATAATCGGTGCAAAGGGTAGCTAATTACGGACGGGGCTTTTTTGACTGCTTTCGGAGAGTAGCGCCTTCTTGCTCGGTAAGCGCAAGAAATGAGGAGCGTCTGCGTCCTCGGCTGCGCGAAAATGCTCGAAAAACCGTCGCAACGGAGTCAAACGACGTCGCGGCGGTTCTTTTTTTGGCTGCCCGCTGGCTAAGTGAGTAGACTTTTTTGGAAATGCCGAGCACCCAACATATTTGCCTCAATAAAACCGACGCTCCTATAAGTTGTCAATAGGCAGTTTGCGGGAGCGCTCCCTTCAATTCGCACAGGAGCTCGTAATACCTCCTCTCCAGTTTCGTCGACCGCCGTTTC
>CABUCA010000079.1 GCA_902489965.1 uncultured Collinsella sp. | reverse complement strand
GTCCTGCTCACGACGGAGGCCACATTGGCGCGAGCCGGGGCCTCGGGCTTGTCAAGACGATCGAGCGAGATCTTGCCGCGATCGTCGACCTCGATGACGACGACCTTGACCTCGTCGCCCACGTTGAGGACGTCCTCGACCTTCTCCACGCGGCCCTTGGCGACGCGGGAGATGTGCAGCAGGCCGTCCTTACCGGGCAGCAGGTTGACGAAGGCGCCGAAGGGCTGGATGGAGACCACGCGACCGGTGTACTCCTCGCCCGGCTCGGGAACCTTGATGATGAGCTTGATGCGCTCGACAGCCTGGTCCACGGATTCGCCGGTGCCGCCGACGAAGACGGTGCCGTCCTCCTGGATGTCAACCGAAGCGCCGGTCTCGTCCTGGATGCCGCGAATGACCTTACCGCCGGAACCGATGACGTCGCGGATCTTGTCGGTCGGAACCTGGATGGAGACGATACGCGGAGCGGTGCTGCGCGTGGTGTGACGCGGCTCGGGGATCACATCGAGCATCTTCTGCAGGATGAAGGCGCGACCCTCCTTGGCCTGCTGCAGGGCGCGGGCCAGGATGTCGAAGGTGAGGCCGGTCGCCTTGTTGTCCATCTGCAGGGCGGTAATGCCCTCGGTGGTGCCGGTGACCTTAAAGTCCATGTCGCCCAGGAAGTCCTCGAGACCCTGGATGTCGGACAGGACCACGGTCTTGCCCTCCTCCTGGATCAGGCCCATGGCGATACCGGAGACTGGGCGCTTAATGGGCACGCCGCCGTCCATAAGGGCGAGCGTAGAGCCGCAGGTCGAAGCCATCGAAGAGGAGCCGTTGGACTCCATGACCTCGGAGACGACGCGGATGGCGTAGGGGAACTCGTTCTCGTCGGGAAGCACCGGAAGCAGGGCGCGCTCGGCCAGGTTGCCGTGACCGATCTCGCGGCGCTTGGGGCTACCCATGCGGCCGGTCTCGCCGGTGCAGAACGGCGGGAAGTTGTAATGGTGCATGTAGCGCTTGCCCTCGGTGGGCTCAATGGTATCCAGACGCTGGCCCTCGTTGAGCATACCGAGTGACAGGACGGAGAGCACCTGGGTCTGGCCGCGCTGGAACAGGCCGGAGCCGTGAACGAGAGGCAGGTAGTTATCCTTCACCATGATGGGGCGAATCTCGTCGGCGGCACGGCCGTCGACGCGCTCGCCGGTCTCGACGACCATGGTGCGCATGGCCTTCTTCTCGAGCTTCTTGAGCGCCACGGGGATCTCGCGCTCCCAAGCGGCCTGCTCCTCCTCGGTGAACTCGGCGCGGATGGACTCCTTCAGAGCCTCGACCTTACCGATACGGGAGAGCTTGTCGGCATCGCGAAGGGCAGCTGCCATCTCGTCGTAGTGGGCGAAGATGCGCTCCTGGACCTCCTCGACGGGCTGGTCGAGCGGGTACTCCTTCTTGACGATGGGGCCGTTGACCTGCTCCCACTCGGCAACGAACTCGTCCTGAGCCTGGCAGAAGGCAGCAAGGGCCTCCTGGCCAAACTTCATGGCGGCGAGCATGTCGTCCTCGGAGATCTCGTCGGCGCCGGCCTCGACCATCGAGATGAAGTCGGCGGATCCGCCCAGCTCCAGGTCCAGATCGGAGTTCTCGCGCTCCTCATAGGTGGGGTTGACGATAAACTCGCCGGTCTCCACGTTACGACCGATGCGCACGCAGGCAAGCGGGCCCTCGAAGGGCACGCCGCCGAGCGTCATGGCCAGGGATGCACCCATAACGTTGATGACGTCGAAGGGGTTGACCTGGTCGGCGACGAGCGAGGTGGCGACGATGTGTACCTCGTTACGGAAGCCGTCCGGGAAGCTCGGGCGAATCGGACGGTCGATCATGCGCGCGGTGAGCGTGGCCTTCTCGCTGGGACGGCCCTCACGCTTGAGGTAGCCACCCGGAATGCGGCCGGCGGCGTACATCTTCTCGTTGAAGTCGACGGTCAGCGGGAAGAAGTCGTAGTTCTTACGCTCCTTGGAGACGACCACGGTGTCGAGCATCGTGGTGTCGCCCTGCTTGACCAGGCAGGCGCCGGTGGCCTGCTTGGCAAGCTCGCCCGACTCAAAGGTGTAGATCTTGCCGTACAGCTCAAAGGTCTTGGATACGAGTGTCATTGTTCTCCTTTACCCCACAGGCCCCTTGCCTGCGGGCTTCTCATGTGACGCAGGCCCCCTGCCCCCGCCACGCTTCAGAGCGTGATTGTTCACGCCCTTACACAAAAAGAGCGCCCCGCTGCGCAGGACGCTCTTAGCATGTACAAATCCTACTGGATGTTGTCGCGGATGCCCAGAGCCTTGATGAGCTCACGGTACTCGACGATGTCGTTCTTCTTGATGTAGGAGAGAAGACGACGACGACGGCCGACGAGCATGAGCAGGCCACGACGGGTGTGGAAGTCCTTCTGGTGGGACTTCATGTGCTCGGTCAGCTCCTTGATGCGCTCGGACAGGATGGCGACCTGAACCTTGGGGTTGCCGGTGTCGACCGGGGTGTCACCGAACTGGGCAGTCAGCTCCGCCTTGCGCTCTTTGGAAACAGTCATTGTTTCACCTTTCTTTTTGCGTCGCCATCGGGCGACTCGATTCGCCTCGGACTGGGAAGCCGCCGGTGGAGCGAGCAACCAAGGTCGAGGTACCAACAGGTCGGTATGTTACCACAAGCAGCCCGCGCCTGCGCATCATCACCGACCCAACATGAATTCCATCGCACGGAGGCGCTGATCGGTGTGCGTCGCAGCCCAAACATGCGAAAGCCCCAGCAAAAAGGCTGCGGTATGCGGGTCGATTCGCTCGGCCAAAAGCGCATCGAAGGTCATGGACATGAGGGCGCGCAGCCATGCGGCCTCACCGGTCGACACCAGTTCGGCACCTGGAACGCTCGACGCGCACGACCCGCACATGAGGCCGCCCGCCTGGGGCGAAAAATACGACAGCATGGGGTCTCCGCACAGCACGCAGGCCGAAAAATCGGGTCGATAGCCAACGTGCGACAGCAGCTTAAAGACATATGCCGCCACAAGTAGATCCATATGCGCCGTGTCGAGCCCGCTGCCCACCAGGGCAAGCGCTCGCTGCGTTATAGCAAAGGTAAACGGGTCCTCGGCGTCCTCGAACGAGCACACGCGCGCGACCTCGGCGATCGCGCTTGCGGCGCAGGTCGTCTCGTAATCGGGCGCAACGCCGAGCGGCGCCTCCATAAGCTCGGCCTGGGAAACCACGTCGAGTGACCGTCCATGTGCGAGCAGCATATCTACCGTACAGAACAGCTCGCAGCGCGCAGCCAGGCGTCCGCCGGGTTTGCGGGCGCCCTTTGCCACGGCACGAACCTGCCGCCCCCGCTCGTCAAGCATCGTCAAGATCAGGTCGGTCTCTTTGAGCTTAGTCTTATCGAGCACGAGCACTTTCGTGCGATATGTCCGGGAGCCTGCCATGCGCGCCGCGCGTCCTTAGTCCTCGGCGTTGTAGCCAAAGCGGCGAATCTGGGCCTCGTCGTCACGCCAGCCGGCCTTGACCTTCACGTCCAGCTCCAAAAAGACCTGCGTGCCAAAAATGCGCTCAAGATCGCGACGGGCGTCGATACCGATATGCTTGATCATCTCGCCGCCCTTGCCGATGATGATGCCCTTTTGGCCCTCGCGCTCGACGTAAATGGTGGCGTGCACGCGCAGCACCTTCTTGGTCTGCTCGAGCGCATCGCAGATCACGCCAACGGAGTGCGGGATCTCATCACGGGTGCGGCGCAAGACCTTCTCGCGCACAAACTCGGCAACGAGCGTCTCATCGGAAGCGTCGGTACCCATGTCCTCGGGGAACCAACGCGGACCCTCGGGCAAAAAGTGCGCAACGGTCTCGATAAAGGCATCGACGTTGAAGTTCTTGACCGACGACGTCACAATCTCGTCGTCATATTCCATAAGCTCGTGGGCAGCCTTAAGCTGCTCCATGACCTGTGCGGGGTCGGCCTCATCGGCCTTGGTGAGCACCAGGACCTTCTTGCAACGAGCGCATCTGACGCGCTCGGCAACCCAGGCGTCTCCCCTGCCGATCGGCTTGGTGGCATCAATCAAAAACGCGACGACGTCGACATCGTTCAACTCGAACAGTGCGCTCTTGTTGAGCTCGGACCCCAGGCCGTCCTTGGGCTTATGAATACCCGGGGTATCGACAAAGACCAGCTGGTAGCCGGGACGGTTGACGACGGCGCGCATGCGGCGGCGGGTCGTCTGTGCCACCGGCGAGGTGATGGCGACCTTCTTGCCGTAACAGGCGTTGAGCAGCGTGGACTTGCCGGCGTTGGGACGACCGACCAGGGCCACAAAGCCGCTGCGGAAACCGGGCTCCACGTCGCCAAAGCCCGCGAGGTTGTCGTCCTCGTCGCACAGGGCGTCGAGCTCCTCATCGCTCATGCCCTCAAACGGGTCGAACTCCTCGGCCTCGTCAAACGAATCGGCACCTTCAGCCTCGTCCAGGACCTCGTCATCCAAAACTTCATCGGCAGACTGCATATTGTCGGACATGGGAATCCCTTTCTAGATAAAGCCGAGCGCGTGGGCAAAGACAAGCAAGCCCACGATCGCGGCGGTAATGGAAAGAACGTATACAGAGGCGGCGGCGATGTCCTTCGCACGCTTGGCCAGCGGATGGAGCTCCTGGGTCGCCAGGTCGACGATGGCCTCCATAGCGGTGTTGCACAGCTCGCCGTGAATCACCAGGCCGCAACAGATGATAATCGTGGCCCACTCGGCAATGTCGAGCCCCACGACGCAGCCGGCAATGACGGTGCACACGCCCGCAACGAGCATGACCTTAATGTTGCGCTCGGTCTTGACGGCGGTGACGAAGCCCTCCATGGCGTAGGAAAACGACTTTAAGAAGGACGGATGGTCCTTGTTCGATCCGGGAATCATAGACGGCTCCTAGTCGTGGGCGTGGTTGGTGATGGGGCCGACGTGGACTAGCTTAGGGTCCTCGCCGCGCTCGAGCGCCAGATCGCGCAGGATGGCGTCCTCGCGGGCCTCCATGACCTCGGCCTCGTCGTCCTCGATGTGGTCATAGCCCAGAAGGTGCAGCATTCCGTGTACGAGCATCAGACGGCACTCGTCAGCGGGGCTATTGCCAAAACCGGGGGCCTGACGGGCAATAACCTGCGGGGCCAAGATAATATCGCCGAGCTCGAGCGTCTCATCGGCGGGAATGTCATCGTCAAAGGCCGAATCGCACTCAAACGAGAGCACATCGGTGGTGCGGTCGATACCGCGCCACTCGTGGTTGAGCTCGTGCATCTCGTCCTCGTCGACATACGAAAGGGAAATCTCGACTCCACGTTCAACGCCCTCGGCGGCAAGCACAACCTCGCAGATGTGCTCCACCTCCTGCGCGTCGAGCAGCGTATCGAGCTCGGCATCGTTGCTGATCAATACACTCAACGGGACTCCTTTCGGTCGCGCGGGCGCTGCTCGCGCACGTCATCATAAGCTTCATATGCCTCGACGATACGACCCACCAGGGCATGGCGCACCACGTCGGCACGCTCGAGGTGAGAAAATGCGACATCGTCGACACGACCCAAAATCTGCTCAACGTCAGCAAGACCGCCACGACGACCCACCAGGTCGCGCTGGCTCAGGTCGCCGGTAATCACGAACTTGGAGTTGAACCCAAGGCGTGTCAGGAACATCTTCATCTGCTCGGGCGTGGTATTTTGCGCCTCGTCGAGCACCACGAAGGCATCACTCAGCGTGCGGCCGCGCATGTAGGCAAGCGGGGCGATCTCAATCACGCCGCGCTCCATAAGCTCATCGGTGCGCTCGCGATCCATCATGTCAAAAAGGGCATCGTAGAGCGGACGCATGTAGGGATCGATCTTTTCCTCAAGGGTACCGGGCAAAAAGCCCAGGTTCTCCCCCGCCTCGACAACCGGACGCGTCAAGATCAGACGGCCCACCTCGTGACGCTTGAGCGCGGCAACGGCGAGCGCCATAGCCAGATAGGTCTTACCGGTACCGGCAGGACCCAAGCCAAACGTGATGGTATGCGAGCGGATGGCATCCACATAGCGCTTTTGCCCGAGCGTCTTGGGGCGAATGACGCGGCCGCGATACGAAAGCAGCACGTCATCGCGAAGCGACGTAGCCTCGTGCTCACCGTCGCGCAAGACAGCCAGGCAGCGAGAGACATCGTCGGCAGACAGCGTGCGCCCGGCGGCCGCCTCGCGAAAAGCGTGCTCGAAAAAGCGCGCCACGAGTTCGACCTCGTCCGGGTCGCCGCTCACGGCGATGCTATCGCCACGGGCGACCACATGAGCGCGAACCAAGCTCTCGAGCGCACGAAGGACGCCGTCGCCGGCGCCCAAAACGCGCGAGGGATCAATTCCCTCGGGAACGGTAAGTCTAATCTTCGAGGCTTCCATGAACCTCCCTGCGTGCATGGACCAAGCCGGAATCATCGACTCCGATGATAGCAACATCGAGCAGGCACGGGGCTGTAAGTCCACAGGTATCGTCAAGACGGGCATGATGGAACGAGCCGAGCGTCAGGTTGTCACCATACTCGAGCACGGCACGCTCGACCGTGCCCACGCGACGACGAGCGTCGGCAATGGCGAGCTCCTGTGCGGCGGCCCGCATACGGCGGCTGCGCTCGGCCATAACCTCGGGCGGCACCTGGCCGGGCATCTCGGCAGCAAGGGTGCCGGGACGCTTGCTGTAGCGGAACACGTGCATACGCGAGAAACCCACACGGCGGCACAGCGCCAGCGACTCCTCGAATTCCTCGTCCGTCTCACCGGGAAAACCGACGATAACGTCGCACGAAAGGGACGCCTGCGGCAGGTTGGCGCGAATCATGCGCACCGTGTCCTCGAAGGCCTCGGCGCTATAGGGGCGGCCCATGCGATGCAGCGTCCGAGTGCAGCCGGACTGCACGGGCAGGTGCAAAAACGGGGCGATGCGCTGCGGATAGCGCGCCATAACCTTAAGCAGGCGCTCAGAGATATCCATGGGCTCGACCGAGGAAATGCGCACATGCGGAATAGACGTGCGCTCCATGATGGCCTCGAGCAGCTCATCGATTTCGACATGCTCGTCGGTCGCGCTCTTGCCATCGTAGGCACCCAGGTTCACACCGGTCAGCACCACCTCGGGCACGCCGGCCTCCTGGGCCTCGCGAACTTGCTCGAGCACGGACTCGACGGGCACGGAACGCTCGGGGCCGCGCGCCTTCCACACAATGCAATAGGTGCAGCGATGGTTGCAGCCATCCTGAATCTTCACGCCCAGGCGAGAGCGACCGAGCGCATCGACCACCTCGCCATCGCTGCAGGCG
>CABUCA010000078.1 GCA_902489965.1 uncultured Collinsella sp. | reverse complement strand
CTTGAACTTAGAAGGGGGAGGCCTCGCGGCCTCCCCCTTTTTTGCGTTTACGGGCTTTTGTCTCACATAGTAGCTGTGTTTTATAACCCTCGTTTGTCGCATCTTCTGCGAACGGGCTACAATAACTTAGTCTGTGCGATATGGAGGTGAACATGGCTGAAGCTGGTATCGGCGTTGATATCGTCGAGATTTCCCGCATGAAATCAATTCTTGAAAAGACGCCGTCGTTTGCTCGGCGTGTGTTTACCGAAGAAGAGCGTGCGTATTGCGATGCATCATCGCGTCCCGCTGCTCACTATGCGAGCCGCTTTGCTTCGCGCGAGGCGGTACTTAAAGCTCTCGGCACGGGTTTTAGTCAAGGCGTGGGTCGCAAGGATGTTTCGGTTACGCGTGATAAACTCGGCAAACCGAAGGCGCTGCTTTCGGGCCGTGCACTCGAGATCGCTCATGAGCTGGGTGTTGTTGAGGTCGCTCTTTCCATTACGCTTACAGGAGACTTAGCCGTTGCGAATGCCATCGCGATTACCGAAGATGCTCGGCCTAAGCCAAAAGAGGAAAAGGTGAGCACCAAGAAACGCGTTGCGCAGACATTTAAAGAGGCTCGCTCTGTTTTAGATGAGCTTGAGCAGCTGCAGAATTCAGCATTGACGGAGCACCTGGGCGATGCTTCGCAAGATACGCTAGGAGCATAGATGAAACCGGTTTTGAGTACCGAAGAAGTCGTTCGTCTCGAGGATATCATCGAACGCGAAGGGACTTCGAAGGCCGAGCTTATGGAGCTAGCGGGTGAGTTTGCCGCCAACGAGGTCTTGAAGCTCAATCCCGATCGGGTTCTCGTTCTGGTCGGTTTTGGTAATAATGGCGGCGACGGTTGGGTTGCCGCCGATATCCTGAGCCATAAGGGCGTGGACGTGGATATCGTTTCTCCGGTTGAGCCGGATGAGATTCCTGCTGCTCTGGCACGTCATGTTGCTCGTCGTACTGCCGGCCGCGATGTGCACGTTTGCGTTGGCCCCTCGCGTGACGAACTCGAGGTTTTGATCGATAAGGCCGATGTTGTTGTCGATGCCATTTTTGGTACCGGTTTCCACGGGAATCTGCGTGCACCGTTCTCCATCTGGATTCCTACGGTCAATGAATGCGCCGATTGTGTCGTATCCATTGATGTCCCCTCGGGCCTGAATGCCGAGACGGGCGTTGTTGATGACGACTGCATTCGTGCCGAGCATACGGTGACGATGATTGCGCCCAAGATTGGTCTGTATAGCGCTGATGGCCCTGAGTATGCTGGCGATTTGATCTGCGGCAATCTTTACGACCGTCTTGACGAGGTCATCGATGATGTCGACCACGCCGCCGAGATTGTCGAGCCCGGTGACTTAGTTGATTACTTTGCTCCACTTCCTACGAATATCGATAAGTATTCCCGTGGCTCTGTGCTTATTGTCGCCGGATCTGCGCAATATCCTGGTGCTGCCATTATGGCGGCCAAGTCTGCAGCTCGCGCGGGTGCTGGTTACGTGGCAGTCGCGGCTCCTGACGCCTGCGCTAATCTTATTCGCATGGCACTTCCTTCGATTCCCGTCTTTGCTATTCCGTCTGATTCCCGCGGCTCCTTTGGCGCCGCTGCGCGCATGACGGTGTGCGAGATTGCAAAGAAGTACAGCTGCGTACTGTGCGGTCCCGGTATGACGACGTCTGCCGGCGCTATGCAGGTGGTTTCGGGCTTGCTCGAGCTTGATGTACCGCTTATTTTGGATGCCGATGCACTCAACTGCCTTGCTAAGATTGCCATTGACGGTATTGATAGTAACCCCGAGATGTATCGTCGCGAGCAGCCGTTGGTTATGACGCCGCACTATCGTGAGCTTTCGCGTCTGGTTGCCGGTGACGAGGTGAACGACCTTGGTACTGCGATTGCAGCTGCGCAGAAGGTTGTCTGGGCTGCAGGCTCCGACAATCTGGTGGTCATTGCCAAGGGGCCGACGACGGCTATCTGTGGCGTTGAGCGTGTGCTGCTGCCACTTTCGGGTCCGGCTTCTCTGGCAACTGCCGGTTCGGGTGATGTTCTCGCGGGTATTTTGGCCGGCACGCTTGCCACCATGCGCGACGAGATGGATCGTTGGGAGTTGCTGTATTCGTACGCCGTCGCACTTCACAGCTACGCCGGTTTTGCCGCGGCGACGGAGTATGGTGAGAAGAGCGTCATCGCGACCGATCTTATCGACTTGATTGGTCCTGCCATGGAGCTGGCGGCAAAGGATGCGCTCGAAGATCTGGGAATCATGGACGAAGGGTCGGATGACTAATCATGAATAAAGCCGATTTGACGCGCTGGTCCTGGGTCGAGATCGACCGCGGGGCGCTCCGTCGCAACACGAGGGCCTATAAGAACTTGCTGAATCCACGTCAGCGCCTGTGCTGCGTGGTCAAGGCCGATGCTTATGGCCATGGAGCTGTTGAGTGCGCCAAGATCATGTATTCGGCCGGTGCCGACATGTTTGCCGTGGCGACGGTTAACGAGGGCGTTGAGCTCCGACAGGGCGGGATTACGAAACCCATCCTCATCCTAAGCGAGCCGCCTATCGAGGCCATTCCGACGTTGCTCGAGTTTGATATCATGCCTTCGGTCTATACGTCTGACTTTGCTCTTGCGTATGGCGAATGTGCCGTCGCGGCGGGCAAAGTGGGCAAGTATCATCTCGCCATCGAGACGGGCATGAATCGTATCGGCGTTCACTACACGCAGGTGCTCGACTTTGTCCGCGGTATAAATTTCCATCGCGGTATTCAGTGCGACGGCGTATTTACGCACTTCGCCACGGCCGATGAACCTTCGGGCTGGGACTACAAGCTGCAGTGTCAGCGCTTTACCGAGGCCGTTCAGGCCATTAAGGATGCGGGTTTTGAGTGCGGTATCGTGCACTGCGCCAACACGCCGTCCTCGATGCTCGACCCCTCGATGCATTTTGATATGATCCGCGCCGGCGTTGGCTTGTATGGCATGCAGCCGTGCGAGCTGAGTGGCCGCGTGATGCAGCTTGATCCCGTTATGAGCGTCCATGCGCGTGTGACGCGCGTGGCACACCCTGCGATGGGTGAGGGCGTGGGCTACGGTTTTACCTACCGCGTACCGCGTACGCGCGTTCAGATCTGCACGCTGCCGATCGGTTATGCCGATGGCCTATCGCGTACGCTTTCCAATCGTATGGATGTGCTGTATCGCGGCGAGCGTGTGCATCAGGTTGGCAATATCTGCATGGACCAGTTTATGGTCGCCATTCAGTCCAACCCGGCACACGAGATTCCCGAGGCCGAGTATGGTGACGAGATGATCATTGTCGGCCGCGATGGCGATGCCGAGATCACTATGGACGAGATGGCCCGACTGCGCGGAACGATTAACTACGAGGTCGCCTGCGGCTTTGGCATGCGTCTCGACAAGGTCTACGTGTAGGAGCCGCTATGGGCGTCATGCACATCCCCGGCCATACCCATCAGGCACCACGTGAGGTCGCACTCGAGGAAATTGAGGCCGTTCTGGGCGATTGTCACCTCTGCCAGCTCTACCAGTCGCGTCACAATATCGTGTTTGGCGTGGGAAACCCCCGCGCTCGCGTGATGTTTATTGGTGAGGCGCCGGGCCGCAATGAGGATTTGCAGGGCGAGCCCTTTGTGGGGGCGGCAGGCGAGGACCTCAACGGCATTTTGTCGCTGGCGGGCCTCAAACGCGAAGACGTCTACATTGCCAACGTGCTTAAGTGCCGCCCGCCGGGAAACCGCAATCCGCGTCCCGAGGAAGTGCTGGCTTGCTCGCCGTTTTTGCGTGAGCAGATTCGAAGCATCTGGCCCGATATTATCGTGACGCTCGGCAACCCCGCGACGCACTTTGTGCTTAAGACCGAGATTGGCATTACTAAGCTGCGCGGCAGGTTCCACCAGATGGGGCATTTTGTAGTAATGCCCACGTTCCATCCGGCAGCAGCGCTGCGCAATCCGGCGTGGCAGGAGCTGCTGGAGGAAGACTTTAAGATGCTGGGCGACTATCTGGAGCGACATCCCGCACCAGAGGACGCCTCGGAATAATAAGGAGCATATATGTCCCTGGAGCGCCTGGGGGTAGGTACTTACAAAACGACTTGCGCTGCCGATACGGAGTACTTTGGCGAGCTAATTGCACCGTGCCTTGAGGACGGCGATGTGCTCATCCTGACCGGTGGCCTGGGAGTGGGCAAAACTCACTTTACCAAGGGCGTCTCGCGCGGGCTGGGCGATGGGCATATGGTTACGAGCCCTACGTTTGCGCTCATGGCCGTTCACGATCAAGGTCGTATTCCGCTGTTTCACTTTGATCTATACCGCCTGGAGCATGCCTACGAGCTCGAGGATACGGGCATTTTCGATGTGCTGGGCTATGAGGGTGCTTGCCTGCTGGAATGGGGCGAACAATTCCAGGACGAGCTGACGGATGAGTATCTTTCGGTGACGCTCAAGCGTGATGAGGGCGACAGCGATGTGCGAACGATAACGCTCGAGGCGCACGGTGACCGCGCAATGGAGCTTTCCCATTTGATTGATAAGGCTGTACAAGATGAGCTTGCATAACGACAACGCGCTGGTGGTGGCGCTCGATACCTCGACCGACATGCTTGCCTGCGCGGCAAGTTGGATTGATAGACAGACGGGCGAGACGAAGCTCGTGAGTGGCGACCACATGTGTCGCCGTCACGCCAACGTTGAGCTCGTGAATACCGTTGATGGTGTGCTGGCTCAAGCCAGTCTGGATCGCAGCGATGTTGGTTGCTATGTGGTCGGTCGCGGCCCGGGGTCCTTTACGGGTGTGCGCATCGGCATCTCCACTGCCAAGGGCCTCGCGCGTGGTGCCAATGTTCCGCTGCTGGGCGTGTCGACGCTCGACGCTTGCGCTTGGACGGCGTGGAAGGCTGGCGTGCGCGGCAAGCTTGGTATCTTGGCCGATGCTATGCGCGGTGAGGTATATCCGGCGCTGTATATGCTGGTCGATGAGGGTCCCGAGCGTCAATTTGAGCGCGAACACGTGGTCAAGGCCGCCGTGGCGCTCGATGAGTGGCGCCGAGCAGCGGACTGGGGCCAGGTTCAGCTGACCGGTGACGGTCTCGTGCGCTATGGCAAGCTGCTGGGTGAGGACGAGACCGCCCGCTGCGTGGAGCGCGACCTGTGGTGGCCTTCGGGCGAGGGCTTGCTGCTCGCGCACGCTGCGGGTGACGGCGATCCGGCCCGCGTCCTGCCGATTTACACGCGCCTTTCGGATGCCGAGGAAAACGAGCGCAAGCGTCTTGGTCTTGCCGAGAGTGCGCAGAGCGGAATTACGGGCGTTGCCGATGAGCTCGCCGGTCGTCATCTGCAGTTCCGTCCCATGGGCGCGGCGGATGCCGAGGGCGCGAGCGCGCTGGAGGCTGCCTGCTTTGAAGGTGCCGGACACGAGGCGTGGACGCCGGGCATGTTCCTGTCCGAACTGGGCGAGGACGTCGCTGCGCCGCGTAGTTGGTGGGTGGCACACGACGACGGCAAGCTACTGGGCCTTGCCGGCGGTATGGTCGTGGACGGTGATGTGCAGATTCTGGATGTCGCCGTCGACCCGGCACATCGCCGTGAGGGCATTGCCCGCAAGCTGCTGTCGCATGTGAGCTATGATGCCCAGATGCTCGGCTGCACCACGGCTTCGCTCGAGGTCGAGGACGGCAACGAGGGAGCGATTGCGCTCTATAACGCTCTGGGCTTTACCGAGGCTGGTCGTCGCCGCGGCTACTATGGTGCCGGCAAAGACGCCATCGTCATGACGGCCCCGCTGCCCCTGGTACTTCCGGTCGACAATGCTTCGCCCGAGCCGACGGCGGCAGAGCAGCGCGTGTGGCCGCTGCCTGCGCCTGGGCGCTCCGAGGGGGAGCGTGCCGAAATTGAGCGCCGCCGCCTAGTGCTCGCTATCGAGAGCTCCTGCGACGAGACGGCCGTGGCGATTATCGATGCGGATGGCAATATGCTGGCCAACCAGGTGTCGACGCAGATTGATTTTCACGCCCGCTTTGGCGGCGTGGTGCCCGAGATCGCCTCGCGCAAACACGTTGAGGTGATTGTGAGTGTCGTGGATGCGGCGCTCGAGGATGCCGCAGCATCGCTTGGCCTTGAGGGTGGAGCCATTGCTCCCAGCGAGCTTGCCGCCGTGGGCGTGACACAGGGTCCGGGCCTGGTGGGCGCGCTCGTGGTTGGCGTCGCCTTTGCCAAGGGCTTTGCCTACGCTGCCGGCAAGCCGCTCGTGTGCGTCAATCATCTTGAGGGTCATCTGTTTGCCAACCTGCTGGCGCAACCCGACCTCAAACCGCCGTTTATCTTCACGCTTGTCTCGGGTGGGCACACCATGCTCGTGCACGTGAAGGCGTGGGGCGACTACGAGGTGCTCGGTGAGACGCTCGACGACGCTGTGGGCGAGGCCTTCGACAAGGTAGCCAAGGCGTTGGGTCTGGGCTATCCCGGTGGCCCCATCATTTCCAAGCTGGCCGAGACGGGCAACCCCAAGGCGATCGATTTCCCCCGTGCGCTTAACAGCAGGGGAGACTATCGCTTCTCGCTTTCGGGCCTTAAAACCGCTGTGACGCTCTACATTGAACAGGAGACCAAGGCCGGGCGCACGATTCACCTGCCCGATCTGGCAGCTTCGTTTGAGGCAGCTGTCTTTGACGTGCAGTACAAGAAGGCCAAAAACGCATTGCACGCTACCGGATGCAAGGAATACTGCATCGGTGGCGGCGTCTCGGCCAACCCGCATCTGCGCGAGATGATGATCAAGAAGCTTGGACGTCAGGGGATTCGCGTAACGGTGCCGCCCTTGTCTGCCTGTACCGATAATGCAGCCATGATCGCGGAGGTCGCCCGCCGTAAATTCGACCGAGGTGAAATCTCGCCGTTCGATGTCGACGCCGATCCGAACATGACGCTGTAGCTGGTATGGCGCGGTCCCCGGACGGAGGGGCCGGATATAAGGTTTCCTGCTCTACAGTCCTGCGCAAGACGAAGGCCACATTAAGTGGCCTTCTTTGCGTGCGGAACTCGCGATAAACCTTATATCCGGCCCCTCCGTCCGGGGACCTTTCTGTATCGATATAGCTTCTGAGTTGGTTCGGCGTCGACAATGTCCGGCAAGGTTAGCCAGCTGCGTCGAATTTCCGGCGTGCTTTAGCTGAAAGAAAAAGATGGTGTGCGGAGCTTTGCTCCGCATTTGGGATGGGAGCCCCTGAGAGCCGCGGGAGCCGGGCGGCGCATATGAACTTTATCGCGAGTTCCGCACGCAAAGGAAAGCACTTAATGTGCTTTCCGTCTTGCGCAGG
>CABUCA010000077.1 GCA_902489965.1 uncultured Collinsella sp. | reverse complement strand
TTGCGTTTTGCACACGCTCACGGACGGCGCATCGCCTTTGGTAAATGGCTCAACGTGGGGCAGACCTGCGTGGCGCCCGACTACCTGCTGGTCGATACGCGCGTGCACGACGAGCTGCTGGGCCTCATCAAGGAGGAGGTCCGTCGCATGTTTGGCGAACATCCACTCGACAATGAGGATTACGGACATATCGTCAACGCCAAGCATTTTGCGCGTGCGCGCGGGCTGATCGATCCCGATAAGGTCGTGCTTGGAGGTGCCGCGCGCGAGGCTTCGCTCAAGATTGAGCCGACAATTTTGGACGGCGTGGCCCCCGCTGACGCCGTGATGCAGGAGGAGATCTTCGGTCCCATCTTGCCGGTGCTGACGTTTGAGAGCCTAGACGAGGCCGAAGCGTTTATTACGGATCGTCCGACGCCGCTGGCCCTGTATATCTTTAGCCAGGATCGTGCGGTTCAGCAACGCTTTGTGCGCTACGTGCCCTTTGGCGGCGGCTGCGTCAACGACACGATCATGCATTTGGCCACGAGCCATATGGGCTTTGGTGGCATGGGCGCGAGCGGTATGGGTCAGTACCATGGCCAAGAGAGCTTCGATACGTTTAGCCACAAGAAGAGCATCGTGAACAAGGCGACGTGGCTGGACGTGCCATTTCGCTATGCTCCTTACGCAAGCTGGAAGCACAAGTTCGTGCGCATGTTTGTGCATTAGAATCAGATGACATAGGGCAAACAAAATGGCCGTCTCCGCGCAAGCGAAGGCGGCCATTTCTTACGATGAAAACGTGTATCGGAGTTGGCAAGACCCGCTGCCACGGGTGCCATCCGTGCCTCAGTCTTATCTGCAAGCGCTC
The DNA here is from genome assembly GCA_902489965.1 of uncultured Collinsella sp. Lineage (GTDB taxonomy): Bacteria > Actinomycetota > Coriobacteriia > Coriobacteriales > Coriobacteriaceae > Collinsella. Next base: position 6,731 of record CABUCA010000077.1, on the reverse strand, counting down.
TGTCTCGCAGACGTTGCAGCGAGCGATTGAAAGACGCAGACAGGACGAATTTGTGTCCGCACGGGCCCGTAGACTTCTCAATAAGGTTAAGTGCCGGTTTTCCGGCCGTTAGAGGAGTTGCCATGTACGAACCTTCACGTGTTCTTCTGTCGTTTCACATTGCGGGATTTCAGTATTCCGACGGTGCCTTGGTCCTGGGCGATCTTGAGGTTGGCGATAAGCTGACGCTGCGTGCCGAGCGCGATAATCCCCATGACCCTGAGGCGGTTGCGATCTATTACGGCAACACCAAGCTTGGCTATGTTCCGGGAAACGAGGTCGGCCCGCTGTCCTTGATGATGTATTACGGCCACGAGGACGTGTTTGAGGCCCGCGTGCAACAGGTAGCTCCCGAGCGCAGCCCGTGGCATCAGGTGCGCGTTGGCCTCTATGTGGCGGATGCTCGCTAATCGGTAAGGGAAGCCGCCATGTTTGACGACGATGACCTGTTCGATTTGACAGATGATCCGTTTGAGTGGGATCTGCTACTCGACGACGATGAGCTGGAGCAGGACCGTAAGAAGCGGCAGGACAAGAACGCCCAGGGTGACGCGTCGAAAAAGAAAGACAAACGCCGCCGCGGCCTGTTCGGCGGGCTCTTTGGATAACCGCCGCATCGCTGCGTCTGTATACTTAGCACGAGTTGGACAAGTTGCGAAATGAGGACACAGACGATGATGTGGTTTACCGCCGACCTGCACCTGGGCGATACGAATATCTTGCACGACATGGATCGACCGTTTGATTCGGTCGAGGAGATGAACCGCAAGGTCATCGATGCCATCAATGAGTGCGTGGCGGCGGACGACCGTCTCTATATCTTGGGAGACTTTACCTATCGCTTGCCCCTGGCGGAGGCGGTGCGCCTGCGCGAGCGCATCGAATGTCAGAACGTGACGCTTATCCGTGGTAACCATGACGGCGATTGGGAAGATCCCGACGTGCCGCAGATTTGGGAAGACGTGCGTGATTATCTGGAGATTGTCCCCGGCTATGCCAAGGGGCATCGTCTGGTTATGAGCCACTACCCCATGCTTAGCTGGAATGGCAAGGCACGTGGCGCCATCATGTTGCACGGGCATATCCACAGCAGGGGAGACCGCACCAACGCGCGCAACCGCGACCGCGAACGTCCTATCCTTCGCTACGATGTCGGCCTCGACGCCAACGAGTACAAGCCCGTAAGCCGAGACCAGATCTTGAACTTCTTTGGACTGTAGCTGCAAGTGCAGGTAGAATGAACGCGCCGTGTGGATGGTCTACACGGCGCGTTTTAGTAGGAGCGATGATTCCATGAGGGCTATCCAGCGTATTAACCACAACGCTGCCATCTGCGAAGACGGCGCGGGGCGCCAGCTCATCGCGTTGGGTCGCGGCATCGGCTTTGGCGACATGCCGCACGAGGTCGACCTGGACGTCGTCACGCGCACCTTTTACGGCATCGATTCGAAGTACCTGGCGTTCATCGACGAGGTTGACCCCGAGGTACTTGAGTTTTCTGCTCAGCTGGCAGATATTGCGACCGGACAGCTTTCGTACGAATTGAGTCCCAATCTGCCCATTACGCTGGCAGATCATATCCAGTTTGCCATTAAGCGCGCCCGCGAACATATGGTGGTGTCGTTGCCGCTCAAGCGCGATCTGGAGCAGCTGCATCCTATTGAGTATCGATTGGGCGAGCTAGCTGTTCGCGGCATTAAGAAAACTTTTGCCGTTCGCATGCCCCAGAGTGAGGCCGCGGGCATTGCCATGTCGATTATCAATGCGGCGATTAAGCCGAGCGAGCGGCGCGTGCTTGCCGAGCAGCACGAGGAACATCTTCTCGATATGACGGTTGCGATCATTCAGGAAGAGTTGGGCGTGACGGTCGATCGCTCATCGTTTGCCTTTACTCGTTTCGCCACTCATGTGCGCTATCTGCTCGACCGCGTGGCAAAGAAAGAGCCCATCGATACCGAGAATTCCGGTCTCTACGACGTGCTCGTGGAGCAATATCCGGCGGCATCGCGTTGTGCCCATCGTGTCGACGAACTGATTCAGGAGACCTTTGACGAGCCGCTCGCGCAAGAAGAGCTCGTCTACCTGATCATGCATGTGAATCGCGTTGCTTCTTCAAATTCAGATAACCAGTAGGGGCATTTAGGCGTTTCAAAACTGTCTCGGCGACCGTTCACGGGTCGTTTGCTACCGTTCGTCGGTAATCTGAGCAGCAGCGAACGTGTCTGCCGCATATACTCGCCGTGTGTTGGGTGTTACTCACGGCGCTGCTCCGAGAGGCACTACCGATTCTGTCGAGGTCCCTATTGGGTCTCTGTCGGTTGTGCGCGGGGCTTTTTTCATGTCGATCCACCCGGGAATCACATGCAATCAAATCTCTTGCCAACGGGCATCGCGTGCTGCGCAGGCGCGAGCAGAGTCGTGTATCTCGCCGCCGTGAAGTCCCACAGACCTTTAGTTGGAAGAGAAGGGATTCGACATGGCTGTCGATAACAAGAAGATTGCCGAGGACGTGCTTGCTGCCGTCGGCGGCGCCTCGAATGTGACGAACGCGACGCACTGCATGACCCGCCTGCGTCTGAACCTTAAGGATCAGTCCATCCCCAATGACGATGAAGTCAAGAAGATCAAGGGCGTACTGGGTGCCCAGCGGTCTGGCGGCCAGTATCAGGTCATCATCGGCCAGAACGTGCCGAAGGTCTATGACGCCGCCATTGCGCTGGGTGTTAAGGGCGAAGGCTCCATTGATGAGAGCCTCGATAGCGGCGCCAAGGAGCCGCTGACGCTCAAGACTGCGGGTATGGCTGTCTTGAATTACCTGTCAAAGTCGGTTGTCCAGCTAATCCCCATTATGCTCGCGGCGGCAATGTTTCGCACCATTGCTGTTATCTGCGGTCCGACCATGTTGAACATTTGGTCGGCTGACAGCGAGATTTATAACCTGTTTAACAGCTGGCTGTATAACGCAGGGTTCTACTTCATGCCGATCTTCTTAGGTTGGTCTGCGGCAAAGCAGCTCGGCGCAAGCCCTCAACTTGGCATGATGCTTGGTGGTGTACTCATCGCCCCCGATCTTATTGATTTAGTCGGCGCTGCCGCTGAGACTGGTGCAACGACGACGAGCGTCTATGGCCTCCCAGCAGCGCTCAATAACTATTCCTCTACCGTTCTTCCCATCATTTTGAGTGTTCCGGTGATGTGGCAGGTCGAGAAGTTCTTTAAAAAGCACGTTCCCGATGCCCTTGCAACGGTATTCAATCCGTTCTTCACCATGCTTGTGATGGTCCCTGTCGCACTGTGCGTACTTGCTCCCATTGGCTCTTTTTTGGGCGACGGCTTGGGTAACTTTATGTTCTCGCTTGGCAATTCTGGTGGAATTGCGACCGTTATCGCAATTGCGCTTATTGCGGCACTTTGGGAGTTCCTGGTTATGACGGGCATGCATCAGGTCCTTATTACGCTTGGAATGGCGATGCTGGTCCAGAATGGTTTTGATGCTTGCGTGTTCGCCGCTGCAACAATTGCCTGTGCTGCATCTTGGGGTATGGCGTTCGGTGGATTCCTGCGCATTCGTGAAAAGGACGAGAAGAGTCAGATGCTGGGCTTCTTTATTTCGGCGCTGATTGGCGGCGTCACCGAGCCCGTGCTGTATGGCTGCGGATTCAAATACCTGCGTATGTTTGGCGGCCTTGTTGCCGGTGGTCTTGCGGGTGGCTTGGTAACCGCTCTCGCCGGCTGCAAAATCTATGTTATTGGCAACGCAAGTATCATTTCGGCTGTTGCGGGCTACGCAGGAGGTGGAAGTGCGAATTTCTTCTGGGGTTGCGTTTCCCTTGTTGTGGGATTTGCCGTTTCTGCTGTGGTCACGTATCTCTTTGGCTTTACCAAGGAGCAGCTCGAGGAAGATGCTGCTGCCGCTAAGGCTTAAGACATCTGCTTAGGTAGGATAATTACTTAGGGTACTTGGTTACGCTCCAAGTGCCCTTTCCCATAGATTGGAGTCGTTATGAAGCAACTGCTTATTCGTGCCGATGATATCGGGTATTCGTATGCCGTTGACTTAGGGATTGCTCGTAGCGTCAACGAGGGCTTGGCGCGCTCGGCGGGCCTTATGCCAAATATGTCCGAGGCCGAACGTGGCTGGTCGCTCGTGGTGGATGCCGGCATTGCGGTGGGCCAGCATACCAACGTGTGCCTGGGTAAGCCGTGTGCCGACCCGGCGCTCATTCCGAGCATGCTCAACGAGAACGGCGAGTTCCATAGCAGCCGTACCTTCCGCGAGCACTTTAAGCGTGGCGAGGAACTGATTGACTTCGACGAGGCCTGCATTGAGATCCGTGCGCAGCACGACCGCTTTGTCGAGATTGTGGGCCGTGAGCCCGATTACTTCGAGGCCCATGCCGTCATGAGCAAAAACCTTAACCGAGCGATCTCGGCGGTTGCCCAGGAGCTGGGCCTTAAGGAGCAAAAGGCAAGCTTCGACCCCACGGCGGTGGTGCATTGCGGAGATACCGACCTGCGCATGGTGATGCGCTCGATGGAACCGGGCTACGAGCCTAAAGAAGCAATCATGCAGACGGTTCGCGAGATGTCCGACGGCGAGACGGTCGTCTTTGTGTGTCACCCGGGCTATCTCGATCGCTTTATCCTCGAGAACAGCTCGCTTACGACTGATCGTACCAAGGAGGTCGATGCGCTGATCGATCCTGAGCTGCGCGCTTGGCTCGAGTCTCAACCCGATCTTCGCTTGATCGACTATCGCGACCTGTAAGGACTCAAGCCAACACAAGGGGAACAGGCACCTTTGTGGTGGTTCTGGCGCCGTTGCCATTATGGCGGCGGCGCCTTTTTTGTCCGTGCGGCGCGGTAGAGTGTAGGCGGTTGAAATTTGCGTCCATCGAGGAGCTGCTATGAATGAGATCAAGTGCCCGCACTGTGGCGAAGTTTTTAAGGTTGACGCGTCCGGCTATGCGGATATCGTCAAGCAAGTGCGCAATGCCGAGTTTTCGCGCGACCTTGATGAGCGCGTGAAGGCGGTCCAGCGCGAGGGCGAGCAGGCGCTGGAGCTTGAGCGCTCGCGTTCGACGGCTGCTTTGCAGGAGGCAGAGTCTCAGCGCAACGCTCAGCTCGTTGAGCAGAAGAACGCTGCGGCTCAGCAGCTGGCACAAGAGGTCGCCAAGCGCGATGCCGAGCTTGCCGAGTTGCGCGCCAAGCTCGAGGGCGCTGCCGCAGAGCGCGAGAGCGCAAGTCAGCGTGCGGCGGTTGAGGCCCGTGCCGATGCTCAGAAGGAGAATGCTGAACTCCAGCGCGAGATCGACAATTTGCGTGCGCAGCTGGGACGCAAAGATGACGAAGCCAAGCTTGCCGAGTCGGCGGCGCGCAACGCTGCTCAAAACGATTTAGCTGCACGTGATGCTCAGATTGCCGAGCTGCAGGCCAGGCTTGCCGCGGCGGACAAGGCCCAGGAGATGGCGCTTGCCACTGCCGCGGCAGAGTCGCAGCGTGAGCTCGATGCCGCTCGCAGCGAGGCCGAGCGCGTGCTTGCTGACTACCGCGCGACGGTGCAGGAGAAGTTTTCCGCCGCAAAGGCACAATCTGAGCAAGAGGCCGAGGGCCTGCGTGCCCAGCTGCGCGAGCAGGAGCTGATGGCAAAAAAGAACCTGTCGGAGGCGGTCGCCGCGGCGGAGCGAGAGCGCGATGAAGCACGTGCCAAGCTGACGAGCGAGCTGGCAGTGCGCGATTCTCGCGAGGAGCAGGCCAAGGCGGCACACGAGCTCGAACTTGCGCAGGCCAAGCGCGCGAGCGATGACCTGATTCGCTACAAGGATGAAGAGATTGAGCGCCTTAAGGACATGAAGGTGCGCCTGTCCACCAAGATGGTGGGCGAGTCGCTCGAACAACACTGCGAGACCGAGTTTAACCGCCTACGCATGACGGCGTTTCCCAACGCGTACTTCGAGAAAGACAACGATGTGTCCGAGGGTACCAAGGGCGACTTTATCTTCCGCGAGTGCGACGCGAGCGGCAACGAGATCATCTCGATCATGTTCGAGATGAAAAACGAGAACGACGAGACCGCGATCAAGCACAAGAACGAGGACTTCTTTAAGAAGCTCGACCACGATCGCCGCCAGAAGGGCTGTGAGTATGCAGTGCTCTGCACCCTGCTGGAGCCCGAGAGCGAGCTCTATAACGCGGGTATTGTCGACGTGAGTTACCGCTATGAGAAGATGTACGTGATCCGCCCGCAATTCTTCATTCCCATGATCACGCTGCTGCGCAACGCCGCCATGGGTTCGCTGCGCTATAAGCAGGAGCTGGCGGAGTACAAACAGCAGAATATCGACGTTACGAACTTCGAAGCCAAGATGGAGAAGTTCAAGGACGGCTTCTCGCGCAACTACAACCTGGCGAGTAAGCAGTTCGAGTCGGCGATTAAGGAGATCGATGCCGCCATTAAGCAGCTCGAGAAGACCAAGGACGACCTGCGTCGCAGTACCGAGAATCTGCGTCTGGCCCACAACAAAGCCGATGAACTCACCATTCGAAAGCTCACGTGGGGCAACAAGACCATGAAGGCTGCCTTTGACGAGGCACGTGAGGCTGCGCCGGAGACAGGTGATGAACCAGCCGAGGCGGATTCGTATGAGGTCGAGGATGCCGAGTAAGACATAGCGTATAGTGCAAAAGCGGGG
>CABUCA010000076.1 GCA_902489965.1 uncultured Collinsella sp. | reverse complement strand
ACCGTGCAACGGAAAAGAGCCGCCCTTTCGGACGACTCAAACTGTAATGGGGATTAAAAAATCATCTATGGTGACCGACCGGCTAAAAAGCCCCGTCCCAAATTGGCTATTCTTTGATGCTGGCGATGAGGTCGTTTGCTTTGGTGGCAATGACGTTGTTGATGTCGGCCTGCAGCTCCTCGTAGACCGCTATGGCTCGCTCGCCGGCGGGGGTCAGGGTGGACCCGCGGGCGCCGTCGCGCTCGATGAGCTTGCAGCCCAGCTGTCCTTCTGCCTCGTTCACAATGCGCCAGGCCTTGGAATACGCCATGCCCATGCTCTTGGCGGCGCGGTTGAGCGAGTGCTCGCGGGCGATACCCTGCAGCAGCAAGACGCAGCCGTGGCCGAACACGCCCGGCAGATCTTTGTCGCACGACTGAATGACCAGTTTTGCCGTCGTCTTGTACTCCATGCGCTCCACGTCTCTCCGCTAAAGTGTTTGCTGGGTAAACGCAAAGCCTGCGTCAAACCCTCGTGTGCTCTTCTTAAATCATGCATTGTAGCAGTCAAAGTGCGTTAAGATACTTCCCCAGTATTGGGCGCCCAAGGTTGGGCTGGGTCCTACGAGGCCTGCAGCCGACCGGTCGCATGGAAAAAGGAGAAACATGGCTACGTTCTTTCCCGGTGAGTCCCACACGTTTTCGGAGTATCTGCTGGTCCCTGGTTACTCGTCCTCGCAGTGCATCCCCAACAACGTCTCTCTTAAGACGCCGCTAACCCGCTTTAAGCGCGGTGAGAAGCCGGCAATCACCCTGAACATCCCCATGGTTTCCGCCATCATGCAGTCCGTCTCGGGCGTCGATATGGGTGTCGCGCTCGCTACCGAGGGTGGCCTGTCCTTCATTTACGGTTCCCAGAGCGCCGAGTCCGAGGCCGCTATGGTCAAGGCCGTCAAGGATCACAAGGCCGGTTTCGTTCAGTCCGATTCCACGCTGACCCCCGACATGACCATGGAGCAGGTCATCGAGCTCAAGGAGAAGACTGGTCACTCCACTATGCCGGTTACCGACGACGGCACTCCCAAGGGTAAGCTCCTGGGCATCGTCACCAGCCGTGACTATCGCCCCAGTCGCGATGACCACCAGACGAAGGTCTCCGAGTTCATGACCCCGCGTGAGCAGCTCATCGTGGGCGACAAGAACATCAGCCTCAAGGTTGCCAACGACGTCATCTGGGACAACAAGCTCAACGCCCTGCCCATTGTCGACGACAACGATCACCTCATGGGCATCGTCTTCCGCAAGGACTACGACAGCCATAAGACCAACCCCAACGAGCTGCTCGATAACGACAAGCGCTACATGGTCGGCGCCGGTATCAACACCCGCGACTATGCCGAGCGCGTGCCTCTGCTCATCGAGGCCGGTGCCGACGTTCTGTGCATCGACTCCTCCGAGGGCTTCAGCGAGTGGCAGAAGCGCACCATCGAGTGGATCCGCGCCAACTATGGCGAGGACGTCAAGGTTGGTGCCGGTAACGTCGTCGACGCCGAGGGCTTCCGCTTCCTGGCCGACTGCGGTGCCGACTTCATCAAGGTCGGTATCGGCGGTGGCTCCATCTGCATTACCCGCGAGACCAAGGGTATCGGCCGTGGCCAGGCTACCGCGCTGATCGACGTCTGCCGCGCTCGCGACGAGTACTACGAGGAGACCGGTGTCTACGTGCCCGTGTGCTCCGACGGCGGTATCGTCTACGACTATCACATGACGCTCGCCCTTGCCATGGGTGCAGACTTTATGATGCTGGGCCGTTACTTCGCCCGCTTCGACGAGAGCCCGACCGAGCGCGTCAACGTCAATGGCCAGTACATGAAGGAGTACTGGGGCGAGGGTTCTGCGCGTGCCCGCAACTGGCAGCGTTACGACCTGGGCGGTGCCGCGAAGCTCAGCTTCGTCGAGGGCGTCGACTCCTACGTTCCCTACGCCGGTTCCCTCAAGGACGGCGTGGGCGGCACGCTCTACAAGGTCAAGTCCACGATGTGCAACTGCGGTGCCCTCTCGATCCCCGAGCTCCAGGAAAAGGCACGCCTGACGCTGGTCAGCTCCACCTCCATCGTCGAAGGCGGCGCCCACGACGTTGTCGTCAAGGACTCCCAGCAAAGCGTCAGCTACCGCTAAGCGGCTTTCCCAAGCACCGCACCTTGCCGTTCAAACCGTCGCTCGCGTACCAAAGTACGCGTCGCTCCTCTTTCACGGCAATCTGCGGCACTTGGAAAACCCGATCATGCTTGGGCGGGTAACAATTAGCGGTTGATTCACAACCACGTTATTTAGATAAAGCGAGATGCCTGCAAGTCGCAGGCATCTCGCTTGTCGTATTTGCTATCATCATGCGAGTTAACGATGTGGCGGGGCGTTCTTACCTTTGCTCGCTGCAAGTTCCGCACGAGCCGAAGAGCACTTAATGTGCTCTTCGTGCGAGCAGGACTGTCCGCAGCAGCGAGCAAAGGTAAGAACGCCCCGCCCCAACCGAGATAACAAAGGAGCTGATATGTGCGATTGCACAGATCATAAGGACGAGATTCCTGTCTACGACGCGCAGGCCATTGAGTCCCGGTGGATGAAGGCCTGGGAGGATTCCAACCTCTTTGCCGTCGACACCGACGACAGCAAGCCCAAGAAGTACGTGCTCGAGATGTTCCCGTATCCGTCGGGCGACCTGCACATGGGCCACGCGCGCAACTACACCATCGGCGATGCCATGGCCCGTCAGGCCCGCATGCGCGGCTACGACGTGCTGCATCCCATCGGCTTCGATGCCTTTGGCCTGCCCGCCGAGAACGCCGCCATCAAGCACAGCACGCAGGCTGCCGCCTGGACGTATAAGAACATGGACCAGGCGCTCGCCACGATGAAGCGCATGGGCTTCTCCTACGATCTGGATCGCATGGTCAAGACCTGCAGTCCCGACTACTACCGCTGGGGCCAGTGGATCTTTGAGAAGCTGTGGGAAAAGGGCCTGGTCTACCGCAAGAAGAACCCGGTCAACTGGTGCCCCACCTGCAAGACCGTTCTGGCTAACGAACAGGTCACCGAGGGCAAGTGCTGGCGCTGCGGCACCGAGCCCGAGAAGCGCGACCTTGAGCAATGGTACTTCAAGATCACCGAGTACTCCCAGGAGCTGCTCGACGATCTGGAGAAGCTCCCCGGCTGGCCCGAGCGCGTCAAGCAGATGCAGGCCAACTGGATCGGTCGCTCCGAGGGCGCCGAGGTCGACTTTACCCTGTGCGACCAAGATGGCGAGCCCATCGAGGGCGACGAGGGCAAGATCACCGTCTTCACCACGCGTGCCGATACCCTTTTTGGCGTCTCCTTCTTTGTCCTGGCTCCCGAGTACGCAGGCCTGCACGAGCTCGTCGAGGGCACGGAGTACGAGGAGGCCGTCACCAAGATCGTCGAGGACTCCAAGCATATTTCTGCCGTCGAGCGTGCCCAGGGCACCCTCGAGAAGCACGGTGCCTTCACGGGCCGCTATGTGGTAAACCCCGTCAACGGCGAGAAGGTCCCCGTTTGGGTTGCCGATTATGTCGTTGCCGACTACGGCACCGGCGCCGTCATGGCCGTTCCCTGCGGCGACCAGCGCGACTTTGAGTTTGCCCGCAAGTACGACTTGCCGATCGTGCCGATCATCCTGGACGATGACGATCGCGCTGCCATCGAGGCCAGCGGCGAGACCATCGATACCTTCCATGCCGAGACCGTCGACTGGGATTGCGCCCACGCTGCCGAGGGCACGCTCGTCCAGTCCGGCAAGTACACCGGTATGCGCGGCGGTAAGCACTCCGAGGGCGAGGCTGCGATCGTGGCCGACCTCGAGGCCATGGGCTGCGGCCGTCGCAAGGTCGAGTTCCGCCTGCGCGACTGGCTCATTTCCCGTCAGCGCTATTGGGGCAACCCCATCCCGGCCATCCACTGCGAGCACTGCGGCATCGTGCCCGTGCCCGAGGATCAGCTGCCGGTGACGCTGCCCGAGAACCTGGACTTGGGCGCCGGCGAAACCCTCGCCGAGTGCAAGGAGTTCTACGAGACCACCTGCCCGGTCTGCGGCCGCCCGGCCAAGCGCGAGACCGATACCATGGACACCTTCACCTGCTCCAGCTGGTATTACCTGCGCTATACCGACCCGCATAACACGGAGCTGCCCTTCTCCCGCGAGGCCGCCGACCGTTGGATGCCCGTCGATAACTACATCGGCGGCATCGAGCACGCCATTCTGCACCTGCTCTACAGCCGCTTCTTTACCAAGGCGCTGCGCGACCTGGGCCTGCTGAGCGTGGACGAGCCCTTCACCAACCTGCTGTGCCAGGGCATGGTCAAGGACGAGAACGGTGACACCATGTCCAAGTCCAAGGGCAACGTCGTGCCCCCGAGCTCGGTCATCGAGCCCTACGGCGCCGACACCATGCGTCTGGCGATCCTGTTTATCGCTCCGCCCGAGAAGGACTTCGACTGGGATCCCAAGGCCGTCGAGGGCGCCAACCGCTTTATCAAGCGCGCCTGGCGTATCGTGTGGCAGCTCGTCCAGTCCGGCGACGCCAACGTGGCCTTCGACAAGTCCGTGCTCGACGAGACCGCGATGAAGCTCTACCGTGAGCGTCACCGCACCATCGCCAAGTGCACCGAGGACTTCGATCGCGGCCAGTTCAACACCGCGATCTCGGCCGTCATGGAGCTCGTCAACGCGGCGAGCGCCTACCTCAACGCCACCGAGGGTACCGCCCGCGACAAGGCGCTGTGCTACGGCGTGGCTAAGGATATCGTGAGCGTCCTTGCCCCCATCTGCCCGTTCTGGGCCGACGAGCTGTGGCACGAGGCCCTCGGCTGCGAGGGCAACGCCTACACCGCCGCCTGGCCCGAGTTCGACCTGGCCGAGTCCGTTGAGGACACGGTGCAGATCGTGGTCCAGGTGCTCGGCAAGGTCCGCGGCCGCGTCGACGTTGCCCGCGATGCTTCCAATGAAGATATGCAGGCTGCCGCCGAGGCCGCCGTCGCCAAGTGGCTCGAGGGCAAGACGGTCGTCAAGGCCATCTGCGTGCCCGGCAAGCTGGTCAACCTGGTGGTCAAGTAAACGCCACGCGCTTAGCTGACGTGCTATAGGCGAGGGGCGATCCGGCTAGGTCGCCCCTCGTTTTTCATGTACCTGTCCTGGTGCCTGCTGTCAATTGTCCTCTTCTTGTGGAGAAGCTGTGCGCACGCTGACCTGCAGATTCGTACTATGCTTGCACGTTTCCGCAGCTATTGGTATAGTTTGCTTGCAAATGAAGTTGTAATTGAAAGAAGTGGGGTTTCGGCTCCGCTTCTTTTTTGTATGGATGGAGGTGCCGCAATGGTCAAGACTAAGACCGAGCAGGCGATCATCGACGCGCTCGAGGCCGTCGCTCCCCAGCACGATGTCGACATCGTCGACGTCGAGCTCGTGGGTGCCACCAAGGCCCCCTGCGTGCGTGTGCGTATCGAGGGTGCCGAGGGTCAGAGCCTGTCGCTCAACGACGTCACGGCCAACACCAAGTGGGTCGGCGATGTGATTGAGGAGCTCGACCCCATCTCTTCGAGTTATACGCTCGAGGTGTCGAGCCCGGGTATGGCACGCCCGCTGCGCCGCCCGAGTGACTTTGCCCGCTTTGTGGGCGAGAACTGCGAGCTCACCTCCACCGCCACCGAGGGCCGTCGCAAGTACTCCGGCAAGATTGTCGCCGCGACCGAGACGAACGTGACCCTCGAGCTCGAGGACGGCGAGTCCGTCACCCTCGATTTCTCTGATGTTAAAAAGTGCAAGTTGAAGCCCACCTATGACTTCAAGCCCGCGAAGGAAGGAAAGTAAGATGGCAGCATCCGACATGATGTCCGCCCTGATGGAGCTTTGCCAGGAGAAGCACATCGACCAGCTCTACCTGATCGACCGCCTGGAGCAGTCGCTCGCCAAGAGCTATGCCGAGATTCTGCATCTTGAGTGGGGCGCCAAGGTGACCATCGACCGCACCACCGGCAAGATCTACGTCTACCGTCTGGAGCCGATCGACGATTCTATGGACGAGGAGGGCAACTTCACCGAGTTCGAGGAGATCGACGTCACTCCCAAGAACACGAGCCGCATCGCCGCCCAGCACGCCAAGGCCGAGATCAACGCCATCGTGCGCAACTCCGCCCGCGAGCAGATCTACGAGGAGTTCTCCGGCCGCATCGGTGACCTCATCAGCGGTACCGTGCTGCAGTCCACACCCGACTTCACGATCGTTAAGATTCGCGAGGGCGTTGAGGCCGAGCTGCCGCACTTCGACCAGCGCCGTTACGAGAACGAGCGCAACGAGCGTCCGATGGGCGAGCGCTACCTGCACAACCAGCACATCAAGGCCGTGATCATCGACGTTCGCGACCCCAACTCCAACCTGCAGCCGGTTCGCGGCGAGCACAGCCGTCCGCCGATTGTCATCTCCCGTACCCACCCCGAGCTCATGCGTCGTCTGTTTGAGCAGGAGGTGCCCGAGATCTATGAGGGCACCGTCCAGATCAAGTCGATCGCCCGCGAGCCCGGCCAGCGCTCCAAGGTCGCCGTCCACTCGCTCGACGATCGTCTGGATCCGGTTGGCGCCTGCGTCGGCCCCAAGGGCAGCCGTGTTCGCGCCGTCGTGGGCGAGCTCCGTGGCGAGCGCGTCGACGTCATCCTGTGGGATGCCGATCCGGCCGTCTACGTCGCCAACGCCCTGTCGCCCGCCAAGGTCACCCGCGTTCTCATCGACGAGGAGAAGGCCTACGCCGGCGTTATCGTGCCCGACGACCAGCTGTCCCTCGCCATCGGCAAGGAGGGTCAGAACGCCCGCCTCGCCGCGCGCCTGACCGGCTGGCACATCGACATTAAGTCCGAGACCCTTGCCGCCGACATCCTCAAGAACGTTCCCGTTCACGAGGAGCCCGCCGCCGACCTGATCGGTGACGAGGAGGACGAGGACGTCCGTCGCTGCGAGTTCGTGTCCGAGGACGGCATCCAGTGCCGCAACCAGGCTCGTCCCGGCTCCCGTTTCTGCGGTGTCCACGACACCGACGCCTTCGATGATGCGGAGGACCTGATCTAGCGCGCGGTTGCGCCGGGCGGGTCCCGGCGCGTCTCCCACGCTCGTTCAGTCTCTAGGCACCCAAGGTGCCAGAAAGGGTAGGTGAAGTCATATGGCAAAAGTCCGTGTGTCCACCCTGGCCAAAGAGTTCGGCATGACCTCCAAGGAACTGATGGGTCATCTCGCCGATATGAAGATTCCCGCTAAGTCCGCTTCCTCCACCTTGGAGGACGCCTATGTCGCCATGGTTCGCAAGCAGCTCGCCTCGGTGATTGAGGCCCGCGCTCAGGAAGTCGAGGCCGCCAAGCAGGCCGAGGAGCAGGCAGCTGCCGCCGAGGAGGCCGCACGCGCTGCCGAGGCCGAGCGCGAGCGCATCGCCGCCGAGAAGGCCCGCGAGGAGGAGCGCCGCCAGTTTGCCGCAGCCCAGGCTGCCGAGGAGGCTGCCCGCGCCGAGGCCGAGGCCAAGAAGAAGGCCGAGCAGGAGCGTCTTGCCCGCGAGAAGGAGGAGGCTGCCCGCGAGGCCCAGCGCCGCGCCGTTCCCGCTTCCGACTCCGGTTCGCGCTTCCGTTCGCTGCTCGACCAGATCGCCGCACAGGAGACCGTGCTCAAGGAGAAGAAGGACGCTGAGGACAAGGCCAA